>CAJTTS010000003.1:0-106286 GCA_910579155.1 uncultured Oscillospiraceae bacterium
CAGTACGCCGTGGCCATCGAGATCGCCCTGGGGGGCGCCATGCAGAACCTGGTGGCCGAGCGGGACGAGGACGGCAAGAACGCCATCAGCTACCTCAAGCGCCGGGACGGGGGCCGGGCCACCTTCCTGCCCATGAACACCATCCGCCCCGCCGACTTCCGGGACAGAGCCGTGGAACGGGAGGACGGCTTCGTGGGCATGGGGGACGCGCTGATCTCCTTCGACCGGGAGTACGCCAATATCTTCTCCAACCTGCTGGGCCGGGTGGTCATCGCGGACAGCATGGACAAGGCCATGGCCATGGCCCGGAAATTCGGCCACCGCTTCCGGATCGTCACCCTGGACGGCCAGGTGCTCAACGCGGGGGGCTCCATGACCGGCGGCTCGGTGTCCCGCTCGGCGGGCATTTTGAGCCGGGCCAACGAGCTGGAACGCCTAAATAAGCAGAAGGACGGCCTTGCCGCCGACCTGAAAACGGCTTCCGACGAGCTGGCAAAGGCCCAGCGGGAGCTCACCGCCGCCCAGTACGAGCTGGATGCCGCCGCCGGACAGCTCCGGGAGGCGGAGGACGCGGTGCTCAAGTGGTCCGAGCGGGCGGACAGCGCGTCCGTCCAGCTGGCGGACCTGGAGCTGCGCCGCCAGATTCTGGCCGGGGACCGCGCCCAGGTCCGCCGCCGGATGGAGGAAAATACGGCAAACACCGCCCAGGCCAAGGCCCGCATCGGGGAATTGGAGGGCTCCGCCGCCGCCCTGCGCTCGGAGGGGGAGGCCAAGGCCCAGGGCCGCACCGCCCTCCAGGACAAGGTGTCGGCCCTCAGCGAGGAGTCCGCCCGGCACAGCGCAAAACTGGCGGGGCTGGAGGGAGAGCAGTCCGCCCTGAGCCAGTCCATCGGCGAGCTGGAGCGGCTGCGGGACGACCTGAGCGGCGACACCGCCAACCGCACCGCCATGATCGGCCAATTCGAGCAGCAGAACGACTACCTCCTGCGCCGCATCCAGGAGGAGGAGGAGCGGCTGCAGCGGCTGCGCACCGCCAGCCAGGAGGGGACCGCCGCCATCCGGCGCCTCAACGATGAGAAGCTGACCCTGGAGGGCCGGCGCAACCAGGCCGACCGCCAGGCCCGGGACAAGAACAACGAGCTGAACAACATGGAGCGGGAGGTGGCCAACCTGGAGAACAAGGCCTCCGCCGCCGCAGTGGAGGAGTGCCAGCTGCTGGACAAGCTGTGGGAGAGCTACGAGCTGTCCCACGAGGCAGCCAGGGCCGAACGGGTGGAGCTGGAGTCGGTGCCCAAGGCCCAGCGGCGCATCGGCGAGCTGAAGCGGTCCATCTCCGCCCTGGGCAGCATCAACCCCGACGCGGTGGAGGAGTTTGCCCGGGTCAACGAGCGCTACACCTACTTCACCGGCCAGCGGGACGACGTGGCCAAGGCGAAAAAGGAGCTGCTGGACATCATCGCCCAGATCACCGGGGAGATGACGGCCATTTTCAAGGAGCAGTTCGCCCTGATCGACCAGGAGTTCCGGAAGGCCTTCGCCGAGCTGTTCGGCGGCGGCAAGGCGGAGCTGCTCCTGGACGATCCGGAGGACGTGCTGGGCTGCGGCATCGAGATACGGGCCCAACCCCCCGGCAAGACCATCCAGCACATGAGCTCCCTGTCCGGCGGAGAGCGGGCGCTGATCGCCATCGCGCTGTATTTTGCCATATTAAAGGTCAGGCCCACGCCGTTCTGCGTCATGGATGAGATCGAGGCGGCCCTGGACGAGTCCAACGTGGTGCGCTACGCCAGGTACATGCGGCGGATGAGCGGCAAGACCCAGTTCATCGTCATCACCCACCGCCGGGGCACCATGGAGGAGGCCGACGTGCTCTACGGCGTCACCATGCAGGAGAAGGGCGTGTCCCGTATGCTGACCATCGACCTGAACGATGTGGAGAAGGAGCTGGATATCAAATGATGGAGAAGCGCTGTTCCAACTGCGGCGGCATCATGCAGTATCAGGGCGTCGACAAGATCCAACTTGGCCAGGCGGGCCTTTTGCTGGGTCATTTGTCCAATCTGTGGCATGGGGCGCTTTACGTGGAAATTTGGGAATGCCCGGAGTGCGGCAAGCTGGATCTCTATCGGGGAGAAGGTCCTCGGGAGGAGGAGGGGCATATGGCCCAGACGGTCTGCCCCAATTGTGGAGCAGAGCATGACCTGGACGACCCCAAATGTCCCTATTGCGGGGCGAAGAACCCCAATATTTAAGATAAAGGAAGTTTGTTATGGGCTTTTTTGACAAGATCAAGAAAATCGGCATTTTCAACGGTTTTTCCGAGCTGACCGACGACTTTTACGAGGAACTGGAGGAGTCCCTGGTCATGGCCGACCTGGGGGCGGAGACCACCATGGAGGCGGTGGAGGAGCTGAAAAGCCGCTGCAAGCAGGAAAAGATCAAGGACATCGAGGGCGCCCGCCAGTGCATGCGGGATATTCTGGCGGAATACCTGTCCATTGGCGACCTGTCGGTGGACATGAGCAGCACCCCCGCCATCGTGCTGTTTATCGGCGTCAACGGGGTGGGCAAGACCACCTCCATCGGCAAGCTGGCCGCGAGATGGAAGCGGGAGGGCAAAAAGGTGCTGCTGTGCGCCGGGGACACCTTCCGCGCCGCCGCCGCCGAGCAGCTCACCATCTGGTCCGAACGGGCCGGGGTGGATATCGTCAAGCAGCACGAGGGAGCGGATCCCGCCGCCGTGGTGTACGACGCGCTGTCCGCCGCCCGGGCCAGGAAGAGCGATGTGGTGCTGGTGGACACCGCCGGGCGGCTGCAAAACAAGGCCAATCTGATGAACGAGCTGAACAAAATCAGCCGCATCATCGACCGGGAGTGCCCAGACACCAGCCGGGAAACCCTGCTGGTGCTGGACGCCACCACCGGGCAGAACGGGCTGATCCAGGCCAAGGAGTTCTCCAAGGCGGCGGGGGTCACAGGCATTGTGCTCACCAAGCTGGACGGCACGGCCAAGGGCGGCATCGTGGTGGCTATCGCCAAGGAGCTGGGCGTGCCGGTGAAATTTGCCGGAGTGGGCGAGGGTGTGGACGACCTCCAGCCCTTTGACGCGGCGGAGTTCACCCAGGCGCTTTTGTAATACTTTTTCTTGATAAAAAGATTTGAAATCTTTTTATTGCGGCGTTACACGCCGCCCCGCCTGCGGCGCACAAGAAAAAGTATTGACAACGTTCTTGGCGGCTGCGCCGCCAGGCCGCAGTATGCGGCCTCATAAAACGTTTGCATCGTTTTATGAAGAACTGGTATGACAATATTTACACTCTGGCAACGATTTCCGCGCTGGGTTGTTGTATGATAAAAAGAATCAAAATGGAGGCGTATTGGGATGAAATTGGTGCTGGCCAGTAAGAATGCGAAAAAACTGAAAGAAATGAATGAAATTTTGTCCGGCATGGGGGTGGAGGTGTGCTCTCAGGCGGACGCGGGCGTTGACGTGGACGTGGAGGAGACCGGGACCACCTTTGAGGAGAATTCGCGGCTCAAGGCCCAGGCGGTGATGGAGGCCAGCGGCCTGCCCGCCATCGCCGACGACTCCGGCCTGTGCGTGGACGCGCTGAACGGCGCCCCCGGCGTGTACTCCGCCCGGTACGGCGGCGAGGGGCTGGACGACGCGGGGCGCTACCGCCTGCTGCTGTCCAGTATGCCCGCGGGCAAGCCCCGGACGGCCAAATTCGTTTCTGTCATCACCTGCTGCTTCCCCAACGGCGATGTGCTCACCGCACGGGGAGAGTGCCCCGGCACCATCGCCTTTGCCCCCATGGGAGAGGGCGGCTTCGGCTACGACCCGGTGTTCTTCCTGCCCAAGCTGAAAAAAACCTTCGCCCAGCTCTCGCCGGAGGAGAAAAACGCCATCTCCCACCGGGGGAAGGCGCTGGAGGCGTTCCAGGCCAAGCTGGAGGGCTATTTAAAATGAAGAAAGCCAAAACCTGTCCCAAGTGCGGAAGCAGGGATATAGTTGAGGTTCCAGGCGGTGCGTTCAGCCCCTTGGGCCAAGGCGGAGTGATGGGAACCGGCGGTTTCGGAACGGCCAGAATAGACCGCTGGGTCTGCTGTGGCTGCGGGTACTCGGAAGCGTGGGTCGAACCGGAGAAATTGCAAAAAATACGAGAAAATAGGCTGTAAGCCGTTAAAGGAGCTATTCATGGACTTGACAAGCAAGCAACGGGCTCAGCTTCGCGGGCTGGCTAATGACATCGACACCATCGTCCACATCGGCAAGGACGGCATCGGCCCCAACCTGACGAAACAGGTGGAGGACGCTTTGGAGGCCCGGGAGCTCATCAAGGGCAAGGTGCTGGAGAACAGCCCCCTGTCCCCCCGGGAGGGGGCGGAGGAGCTGGCGAAAGCCACCCGCAGCCAGGTGGTGCAGGTCATCGGTACCAAGTTCGTCTTATACAGAGAGACCCACAGCAAGCCCCGCGACAAGAGAATCAAGCTGGTAAAATAGGCATCCCGAAACTTTTTAGAGAGGGTGGTCCCATTGAAAATCGGCATTTACGGCGGCAGCTTCAATCCCCCCCATCTGGGTCATCTGGCGGCGGCCAGGGCGGCGGCGCCCGTGCTGGGGCTGGACAAGCTGGTATTCGTCCCGGCGGGGGTTCCCCCTCACAAGGACCTGGCGCCCGGCAGCCCCACCCGGGCCCAGCGGCTGGAGATGACGCGGATTGCCGCCGACCAGCTTCTGATGCCCGAGGTTGCCGGGGTGTGGGACACCGAGCTGCACCGGGAGGGCAAGAGCTACACCGCCGATACCCTGGAGGAGGCCGTCCGGCGCTGGCCGGGAGATGAACTTTGGCTGCTGATGGGGACGGACATGTTTCTCACCCTCCACCACTGGATGGAGCCGGAGAAAATCCTGGCCTTGGCGGGGGTGTGCGCCTTTGGACGGACCGAGCAGGACGGCGAGGAGGTCTTCGCCCCCCAGCGGGACTATCTCAGCCGGACCTACGGCGCAAAAATCGCCCCCATTTCCATCCCCGACCTGGTGGACGTGTCCTCTACCCGGCTGCGGGAACTGCTGCACCAGGGAAAAGGCCGGGATTTTTTGCCGGAAGCGGTGTACGGTTACATTTTACGGGAAAAACTATATGGGACCCGGGCCAATTTGAAGCGGCTGAACCTGGAGGACCTGCGGTGCGTGTCCTACTCCATGGTATACGCCAAGCGGCTGGCCCACATCAAAGGCTGCGAGGAGGAGGCCGCCCGGCTGGCAAACCGTTGGGGCGCCGACGAGGAGCGGATGCGCCGCGCCGCCATCCTCCACGACTGCACCAAGTACCTTAGCCTTCAGGAGCATCTGGATATCTGCGACCGGTACGGCGTGGAGCTGTGCCCTCTGGAGCGGGCCACCGACAAGCTGCTCCACGCCAAGAGCGGCGCGGCCCTGGCCAAGCACGTCTTTGGCGTGGACGACGGCGTCTATGAGGCCATCCTCTACCACACCACCGCCCGGGCGGGGATGAGCCTGGAGGAAAAGATTTTGTACGTCGCCGATTACATGGAGCCCAACCGGGATTTTCCCGAGGTGGGCGAGCTGCGCCGCTTGGCGTATACTGACCTGGAGGCTGCGGTGGGTATGGGCGCGTCCCTGGCTATGCAGGAGATGGTCCAGCGGGACAAGGAGCTCCACCACGACACCCAGGGAGCCTATGAATGTTATGGGAAGGGAAAACAAGCATGAGCGACCAGTCCAGAAAGATCAATGAAGAAACGCACAGCGCGCCGGGGAAGCGGCTGGAGAAAAAGACCAAACCGGTGCTGACCCCCGCCCAGGCCAAGAAGAAAAAAGAAAAGACCATCATGATCGTTATGATCGTGCTGGCGGTGGTCATGGTGATCGCCGCCGCAACGGTGTTGTTTTTCAACCGCTGGTTCAAGGAGCCGGAGCTGCCGGGGCCGGGGCCCGGCCAGTCCGCCTCGCCCAACCAGTCCGGCGCTCCGGCGGTGGAGACCGGCGAGCCCACCCTGGATTTCGACGCCGTGGAGCCCAAGGTGGGCGGGGAGCGGAAGAGCAAACAGATTTTCACCGTCCTGATCTTCGGCTCCGACACCACCTCCGGCCTGACGGACACCATGATGGTGGCCACCTACGACGTGACCAACCAGCATGCCACCGTCATGTCCATCCCCCGGGACACCCTCATCAACTCCAGCGCCCGGCCCAGCATAGACGCCAAGAAGCTCAACGCCGTGTACAATGTCTACGGCCAGGGGGATAAGGGCATTGAGGCGCTGAGAAACGAGGTGTCCGAGCTGGTGGGGTTCGTCCCGGACTACTATGTGCAGATCGACTGGGAGCTGGTGGGCGAGATGGTGGACGCCATCGGCGGCGTCTGGTTTGACGTTCCCCGCCACATGGAGTATTACGATCCCTTCCAGGACTTGAACATCTACCAGGAGAAAGGCTACCGGTTTTTGGACGGCGACGACGCCATGCAGATCGTCCGCTTCCGGCACAGCAACGACGGCACGGCCATCAGCGATATTGAGCGCCTGAATATCCAGCACGACTTTTTGAAGGCGGTGCTGAAGCAGACCCTCCAGATTCAAAATCTGCTCCGGATCGGCCAGCTCATCGACCTGTTCAACAGCCGGGTGAACAGCGACCTGGACGTGGAGAACATGTTCTGGTTCGCCCAGCAGGCGGTCATGGGCGGGCTTCAGGTGGACGACGTGGAGTTCTGCACCATGCCCAACGCGCTGGGCAGCTACGGCGGGAGGGGCTTCGTCTACCCCATCCAGGGCGAGCTGCTCACGCTCATCAACCAGTCGCTGAACCCCTATAAGGAGCAGGTGACCATCCGTCAGCTTGACCTGATGAGTCCCACCGGCGACGGCGGGCTGCGCTCCAGCACCGGGCGGCTGGCGGAGCCGTCCCTGGCATATCCGCCGGTGGTGGCCACCGACGGACCGGATGAGAGCGACCCCGTGGAGAGCGGCGGGCCCAATGAGAGCGATCCCGTGGGCAGCGACCCGCTGGAGAGCGGGCCGGTCGGCGCCGACCCCATCCCCGCCCAGACCGACGACCCGCCCCCGGCGGGCCCGTCCGCAGGGCCTGACGTCCCTGTGGGGCCCGTCAGCGACCCGGACCCGGTTGACACAGGTACGGGCGGCGGAGATACCGACGTGACTGACTGGGGCAATACCCCGGAATAATCCATTTAGAAAAGGAGAGAGCTTCATGCTGAACGAGAAGGAAATGATCGCCATTGCCGTTAAGGCGCTGGACGGCAAGAAGGGCAAGGACATCAAGGTGCTCCACACCGCCGACCAGACCACCCTGGCGGACTACTTCATCATCTGCAACGGCGCCTCCAACACCCAAGTGCGGGCCCTGGCCGACGCGGTGGAGGAGGCCATGTCCAAAGCCGGCGAGGAGCCCCACCATATCGAGGGGCACCGGGGCGGCCTTTGGACGCTGATGGACTACTCCAGCGTGGTAGTCCACGTGTTCACCGAGGAGGGCCGGGAGTTCTACGGCCTGGAGCACCTGTGGTCGGACGCCGACCCGGTGGATATCACCGAGTATCTGACGGCGCAAGCCGAGTGAGGGCGTGACGGCGATGGAGAATAACAACAATAAAAAAGTGATGCTTTCCGGCATCCAGCCCAGCGGCGAGCTGCATATCGGCAACTATCTGGGGCCGCTGCGCCATTGGCCGGAGATGATCGACGAGTTCGACTGCTACTTCTTCCTGGCCGACCTGCACACCATCACCGTGCGGCAGGACCCCGCCCAACTGCGCAAGCGGGTGCTCACCCTCATCGCCCAGTACATCGCCTGCGGGCTGGACCCGGAAAAGTGCGTGCTGTTCATCCAGTCCCATGTCCCCGCCCACAGCCAGCTTGCCTGGGTGCTGGACTGCTATGCCATGTTCGGCGAGCTGTCCCGCATGACCCAGTTTAAGGACAAGTCCGCCAAGAACGCGGACAACATCAACGCGGGGCTGTTCACCTACCCGGTGCTGATGGCGGCGGATATCCTGCTCTACCAGCCGGATTTCGTGCCGGTGGGCGAGGACCAGAAGCAGCATGTGGAGATCTGCCGGGACATCGCCAACCGCTTCAACGGCGTGTACGGCGACGTGTTCAAGGTGCCCGAACCCTACATTGCCAAGGTGGGCGCGCGCATTATGAGTCTCAGCGCTCCGGAGAGCAAGATGAGCAAGTCCCAGCCCGAGGGCTGCGTGTTCCTCATGGAGAAGCCGGAGGACATCATGCGCAAGTTCAAGCGGGCGGTCACCGACAGCGACACCGAGCGCTGCGTCCGCCGCGCCCCGGAGAAGCCCGGCGTGTCCAACCTGATCCAGATTTACGCCGCCGCCACGGGCAAGAGCTACGAGGAGATTGAGCGGGAGTTCGACGGCATGGGCTACGGCAAGTTCAAGCCCGCCGTGGGCGAGGCCGTGGTGGAGACTCTGCGCCCTATCCGGGAGGAGACCGAGCGGCTGCTGGCCGACAAGGCCTATCTGGAGGGCGTGTACCGGGCCGGGGCGGAGCGGGCGGAATATATCGCCAGCAAGACCCTGCGCAAGGTGTACAAAAAGGTGGGCTTCCTGCCCAGGTAAAGAGAAAACGCGCCGCGCGCGGGGAAACGGCCGGCTGATCCAAGCTCAGCGGGCCGAAAAGGAGCGGAATTCACTTGAACGATTTTAGAACTGTCCTGGCGTCCCAGGATATCTGGTACGTATTGCTGGCGCTGCTGCTGGCGGCGCTGGTGTCCTTCGCCTGTACGCCCCTGGTGAAGGTGCTGTCGGTGAAGATGGGGGCGGTGGACGTGCCCAAGGACAACCGCCGGATGCACGACCACCCCATTCCCCGGATGGGTGGGCTGGCCATTTTCTTCGGTTTCCTGTTTGCCATCCTGCTGTTCGTTCCCCTGGACACTCCCAAGAAGGGGATGCTGCTGGGGGCGGTTATCATCGTCATCCTGGGTATCTTCGACGACATCAACGCCCTGTCCGCCAAGCTGAAATTTGTGGTGCAGATCGCCGCCGCCCTCATCGCCGTGATGGCGGGCAACCGCATCGACGTGCTGTCCAACCCCAACATCTTCAGCCCCAACCCGGTGTGGGAGCTGGGCTGGCTGGCCTACCCCGTTACGGTGATCTGGATTGTGGCCATCACCAACGCCGTCAACCTGATCGACGGGCTGGATGGGCTGGCCTGCGGTGTGTCCACCATCAGCGCGGCCACCATGCTGGTCATCGCGCTGCTGGTCAGCGAGCCGGACGTGGCCGTCATGATGGCGGCGCTGGCGGGGGCGTGCATCGGCTTTCTGCCCTACAACTTCAACCCGGCCAAGATTTTTATGGGGGACACCGGCTCCACGTTCCTGGGCTTTGTGATGGCCACCGTGTCGGTAAATGGGATGTTCAAGCAGTACCCCATCATCTCCTTTGTGGTGCCCTTCCTCATGCTGGGTCTGCCCATCTTCGACGTGTGCTTCGCGGTGGTGCGCCGGGTGTCCCACGGGCAGAACCCCATGGCGCCCGACCGGGGGCATGTCCACCACCGGCTCATCGACATGGGCTTTTCCCAGAAGCAGGCGGTGGGGGTGCTGTACGTCATCTCCGCCATTCTGGGCCTGTCCGCCGTGGTGCTGGCGGCCAGCGGCGCGGTGAAGGCCATGGTGTTCCTGCTGGCCATGGGGGCGGCGGCCATCATCGCATGGAGGGTGTTCCTGGCCGGCCCCGGCCACGACAGGCCGGAGGGGCCGTCCGCCCCGGCCGGGGAGAAGGGGGAGGACGAGCATGGATAAGCTGAAGGTCATGACCATTTTCGGCACCCGGCCCGAGGCCATCAAGATGGCCCCGCTTGTGAAGGAGCTGGAGGACCGCCCGGAGTTCGAGAGCCTGTGCTGCGTCACTGCCCAGCACCGGCAGATGCTGGATACGGTGCTGAGCATCTTCCGGATCAGGCCCCGGTTTGACCTGGACATCATGGAGCGCAGCCAGACGCTGTCTACCATCACCTCCAAGTGCCTGCTCGGGCTGGAAGAGGTGTTCCGGATGGTGCGGCCCGACCTGGTGCTGGTCCACGGGGATACCTCCACCACCTTCGCCGGGGCGCTGGCGGCCTTTTACCAGCAGATTACGGTGGGCCATGTGGAGGCTGGTCTGCGCACCTGGGACAAATACTCCCCCTTCCCGGAGGAGATGAACCGCTCCATGGTGGGGCGGTTGGCCGACCTGCACTTCTGCCCCACGGCGGCCAACCGGCGCAACCTGGAGGCAGAGGGCATCAGGAACGGGCTGTTTGTCACCGGCAACACGGTGATCGACGCCCTCCAGACCACTGTGGTGGACTGGTTCACCTTTGATGAAGAGGTGCTGAACGATCTGGACTATGAGGGCAGGAAGGTGATTCTGGTCACCTGCCACCGCCGGGAGAACTACGGCCAGCCCATGGAGAACATCATGTCCGCCCTGGCCCACATCGCCCGGACCCACCCCGAGACCGAGCTGGTCTACCCGGTGCATTTAAGCCCGGTGGTGCAGGAGTGTGCCCACCGGCATCTGGACGGTATCGAAAACGTCCATCTCATTGCGCCCCTGGACGTGGAGGAGATGCACAACCTGATGGCCCGCAGCTACCTGGTGATGACCGACTCCGGCGGGCTCCAGGAGGAGGCTCCCGCGCTGGGCAAGCCGGTGCTTGTCCTCAGAAAAGAGACCGAGCGGCCAGAGGCCGTGGATGCGGGAACGGTGAAGCTGGCCGGGGTGGACTACGATGAGATTGTCCGCTTGGCGGACGAGCTGTTGGACAACCCCTCCGCCTATCAGGAGATGGCCCACGCCGTCAACCCATATGGGGACGGCAAAGCCTGCCGCCGCATCGCTGACGGCATTTTGTACCACTTCGGCCGGACAGACCGGCCGCCGGAGCCGTTCAACAGTTAAATCCGATTTCTGCGCAGGGGGGAACAGGGCTTGGAGGACAAAAAACGCACGATTATGGCGGTAATCATCATCGCGGTGGTGCTGCTGGCAGTGGTGTACAGCTTCTTTCTCAACCTGTTTGCCCCCACGCCCCGCCTGGAGCTGGCCAACCCCGACGCCTCCCAGAGCCTTGACCCGGTGGCCCGGGACAGCGGACAATCCGGCGGCGTGGTGGTGGAGGTCACCCCCCGGACGGTGCAGAGCCTCGTCGCCTCCCTTGACCGCTACGAGAGCTACCGCCGCACGGTGACGGTGGAATACCTGTCCGCGGGCCAGTCCTTGGGGACGGTGGCAGCCCAGGTGTGGGTGGACGGGGGGTGGACCCGCACTTCCGCCGTGCTGAGCTCCGGGGTGGTGGAAAACGCCGTGGTAGGGGATGGAACGCTGTGGCTGTGGTACGACAATGGGCCGCAGGTGTATTCCGGCCCGGCGGCAGAAAAGGCCGCCGACCTGACCCAGCGCCTGCCCACCTATGAGGATGTGCTGGAGCTGGACAAAAGCGGCATCACCGCTGCGGGTTATGAGGAGCGGGACGGCCAGCCCTGCGTCTACGTGGAGGCAAAAACCGCCATGGATTATACCGAGCGTTATTGGGTGTCGGTGAACAGCGGCCTTCTGGTGGCGGCGGAAACGGAGAAGGGCGGGGAAGTGGTGTACGCCATGAGCGCCCGGGACGTGGTAAGCCCTCTGGAGGAGACTGGCGGCGTCTTTGCCCTCCCTGACGGCAGGCTGCTGCGCACGCAGGAGGAGTAGGGCCTACCCTTGCGCTTCTCCGTCGTCCAACCCCAGCAGGAGCAGCAGGCCCAGGGTGATGACCAGCTCCAGATTATCCCCGTCCTCCAGGTAGAGGAACAGGATAATGAGCACCAGCAAAATGTCCCCGGTGTCAAAATTCTCCAGGGAGAAGTGCTTGAGCACCCCGCCCAAAAGCTGGCTCAGCCCGCCGGTTACGTCCTTGAGCAGGTCGTTTTTGGAGCGCATGGGCCGGTCCGGCCCGCCGGAATGGGGCGCGTTGGGACGGTGCTGGTTCTGATTCTGATTCGGGTAATTGGGATTGGAACCGTGGCTCTGCTGGCCCTGGTGGTTTTGGGACGGACCATGGGACTCCGGCTCCAGGAGGACAAAGCCGCCGTTGTCCATATCGTCCAGATAGCGGTTATACATGGCCGTCCTCCTTGCGCTGCCGGAACAGCTCCAGCCCCGAGCGGATCAACCGGGACATCTTGGCGATCTGGATCGCCTTGTCCAGCTTGGCGTACCGCCGTTCCTTTACAAAGGGGCGCAAAGCGTTGAGCAGGGCGGTGCGCTGATCGTCGCCGCCGTCGTTGAACTGGCCGATGAGGCTGGCGGCGGCGGACAGGGTGCCAGGGTCCAGGCTACCCAACGCGCCCAGCATCCCCCCCAGCCCGCCGGAGGCGGCGTGCGCCGCCGGGGGGGCGGGGGATGGAGGGGCAGGCGCGTCCCCGGCTTGGGGCGGCGGGGCTTGGTCCGCCGGGGTCTGATTCGCCTGGCCCTGTTCCTGGGGCTGGGCCTGACCGGAGTCCGCCGGACCCGGCCCGCCCAGATTTAGGGATTGGGCCAGGGACATGATTTGAGCCATGGCCTGGGGGTTGCCCAGGATATTTTCCAGTTTTTCCTCCAGTTCGCCCATGACATTCCCCTCCTGGCGCGGCATTCGGCCTGTGTTTTACTGAAAGTTTTCCTTCATCTTCTGGATGAGCTTTGCCCCCTCCGGGTCCTGCATGAGGTGGCGGATGGCGTCGGTGAGCTGGGCCGTGTCCCCTTTGGCGGCCCGCTGGGCCGCAGACTCCAGGTCCCCGGCGCTCTGGCTGAGCATTGAGAAAATCTTTTGAGTTTCCGGGGCGTCCCGGAGCTTTTCCAGCTTGGACGGGTCTTTCATGAGGCGGCTGGCCTCTTTTCCCTTGAACAGTTCGTCAAAATTCGGCATAGGTGATCCCTCCGTTCATTGTCAGTATATGTTTGCCGGGAGGAATGGTGAACTACATGAAGATTTTAGTGTTTTCAGATTCTCACGGACGGTTGGGCCTGATGTTGGACGCCGTGGAGAAGGAGCGCCCCCAGCGGGTATTTTTCCTGGGGGACTGCTACCGGGATGGCCAGGCCCTGGCGGACGCATACCCGGACATCCCCATGGAGCTGGTGCGCGGAAACTGCGACTGGGACAAGGCCCCGAATGAGTTGATTGTGGAGGCGGGGGGCGTGAAGTTCCTGCTCGCCCACGGCCATCGCTACGGCGTAAAGGGCGGTACCGACCAGTTGGCCTACGCGGCCCGGGAGAAGGGAGTGGACGTGGCCTGTTTCGGCCATACCCACGACGCGCTGAACATGCCCGACCGGGGCGTGTGGCTGTTCAACCCGGGTTCCGCCGGGGGAATCCATGCCCGGGCGGGCTATGGGGTGATCCTGGTATCCTCCGGGAAGTTCCGCACGGCGTTAAAATGAAAAAATCCCGGCGCGAATGATTTCGCGCCGGGATTTTTTGTTACGCGTGGCTATGCCGGGTGTGGGTTTCCTCGGTGCGGAACAGCATGGTCACGCACCACAGGGCTGCCAGGCCCACGATGGTGTAGATGATCCGGGCCAGCCAGGTGCCGGAGCCGCCGGAGATGAAGGCCACCAGGTCGAAGTTAAACAGCCCGATGCACCCCCAGTTCAGCCCGCCGATGATAGCCACTACTAAGGCAATCTTATCCAGGAACACGGTACGAACCTCCTTCTTTGACCGGGGGGAGCGTTTTCGCGTTCCGCCCGTTTTTGTGGTCACAGAGGTAGTTTGCGCCCGCTTCGGTCCGCTATGCTGGAAATTTTTTAACAAATTTGCCGCTTCTTACTTCGCCGTCACGGTCTGGCTGGTGGGGGTCACGCACACGTAGCTTTTGCCCCGGCCCAGGGCCAGAGGCTCGCCGTTCTCGGTGAAGTAGCGGAGCTGGCTGTCTGCGCCGCCCTTTTCCCACTTGATGGGGATCATCTTACCGCCGCAGGCAAACCAGCCCTTGCCGGAGCTCAGATCCACCCGGATCCGGCCTGCGTCGTCCAGCACTACGATGCTGGTCTGGAGCACCAGCACATTGGTGACCGACACCTGCGCACTGTCGTTGCCGTCTATGTAGGGCGCACCGTACTCTTCCACCAGATAGGCGCTGCGGTCAGCGTCGTAGCGGAACACGCCGGTTTTATAGGTGGAGAAGGGGACGGTGACGGTGGCGGCGCTGATCCCGCCCGCCGGGGCGCCGTCGTCGGCAAAGGTCATCGCATAGGCGTAGCCGCCGCTGTGTTCCTCCAGCCCGCGGGAGGCCAGCATACCGGTGATGGCCTCGCCGGAGGTGAGCAAGGAGTGCTCGTAATCGTAGTAGTGGCCTTCGACGCGCTCACGGTCCCGCCAGAACATCCCGGCGTCCTTGCCGGAGTAGTAGCCGTTGACCCCGTCTACGGTGAACAGGCCCAGCCGGTCCCTGGTGTTATAGAACTCCGGGCTGCCCCCGGCGTGGATGAACACCGCCTCGTGGCCCTGGGCAAGCTCCCAAAAGTATTGCCGGGCGGAGCGCACCGAGCCCACCGGGCCGAGCTGGGACGGGTCCTGGTACACCGCCAGCATCCGGGTGATACCGCCCTCGGCCAGCACCTCGTAGATGATATCCGCCTGGCCGTTGCCCTGCTGGGGCAGGGCGCTTTTCAAATTGTTAAGCATGACGGCCACCGGCCGCTTGCCGGAGAGGTCCTGGTCACAGGGCAGGCCGGTGAGGGGGTGGTAGAAGGGGATGGGCGTGGGGGTGGGGAGGGGGTCCTGGCTCTCCGGGACGGCAGAGGCCGTCTGGACGGGGTCCGGGGACGGGTCCGGGCTCTCGGCGTGACAGCCTGCCAAAGGCAGGAGCAGCAGGACGCAGAACAGACAGATGATTCGCTTCATGGATGGTCCCTCCTCAGAGTATGCCCGCGGACGGCGGGTATAAGTCAAGCATATTATATCAGCGCGGACGAAATTTGTAAATGGACATTTGGCGCAAGCCGGACAAGGTACTTGCCAACCGGCCCGTGCTTTGCTATAATATCAAATTACAAACTATGATAAAGGAGTTGTGAAGCTGCATCATGGACGCTTCTGTGCCCATATTTCAGCAGACCCTGGCCTCCCTGGGGCTGGACGTGGCTCCGGCGGGGGAGTGCGGGTTTGAGGAGTTGACGGCGGCCTTCCGCGTCCGGCTGGAGGCGGGAAAGGGACCTGTCCACATCAAGGGCATGACCGCCATGGCGGAGTGCCGCGCCGCCATGCTGGCGGTGAGCAGGCTGGGGTGCGGCGCGCCCTGGGTGAGCTGGGTGTGTGACGAAGAGGGGGAGTCCCCCACCCGGGTACACATGCTGGCGGCCCTGTTCGTGTGCGAAGGGATGGGTGCCGCAGGGTTCGGCATCGACTGCCCCGAGGAGGTTGTGGACCGGCGCCTGGCCGAGCTGGCCGCCTATGCTCAGATTCCCCTGTTCCGGGTGAGGGAGGGCAGGCCGGAGCCCTACCCCTACAGGCCCGTCCCCCGGGACCCGGACGCCATTCCATGCGCCACCGGCGCCGATCCCTGCTTCATCAGCCGCACCATTGACGTGGGGGAGGAGCTGGAGTGCGGCCCGGACCTGTTGGAGGATATTATCGCCGCCGAGGACGACCCGGTGGGGGCGGTCAAGATCGCCATCCAGAGCCAGGACGACGTGGATGTGTTTGCCCAGCACCAGTACGCTGTCCGGGAGGCGCTGTGCCTGTGTTCCGACGTGCCCGAGCTGCTGGAGGAGGCCCTGCGGGTGTACCAGGGCCGGGCGTTCTACGACGGTACTGGGGACATTGCCCGGGAGGAACTGGACCGGCTTACCCGGACCTATGGCCTTATCGTACTATAAAATTATATATAGAAAGAGGAGAAACAATATGGAAACCATCAATTATACCCCCCGGGGCGTGTGCTCCCAGAAGATGGAGATCGACGTGGAGGACGGCGTGATCCAGGCCGTCCGGGTGATGGGGGGCTGCAATGGCAACCTGAAGGGCATCGCCTCCCTGATGAAGGGGATGGGCGTGGAGGACGCCATCGCCCGGATGGAGGGCATCCGCTGCGGCATGAAGCCCACCTCCTGCCCGGATCAACTGGCCCAGGCGCTGAAGTCCGCCCGTTAAAGTCCCGAATATGCGTGAAGGAAGGTCCCCGCCGCCGGCGGGGACCTTCTTATGTTATTGGAAAGCCCTGCCTCTTCTGGAAACCATTGTGCCTTGCCAAATGGTTACAAATCGGTTACAATGTGATTACAGCTTGAAACCAAGGAGTGACAGGACATGAAAATCAAACATACCCTTTTGGGCCTGGCGCTGACAGCGGCACTGGTCCTGCCCGCCTCCGCAGCGGAAACGTTAAATGTCAACGGTCGGAACCTATGGGAGCAGGCCCGAGCCCGCATGGTGGGGAACACCACCTATGTCTCCCTGCGCGCGGTGACCGGACTGCTGGCCCCCGAGGCCCAGGTGGCCTGGGAGAACGGCGAGGCGCGTGTGCGCGGGTTGGGGCTCACCCTGACCGCCCGCCCTGGTGAGCAGTGGCTGACGGTGAACGGTCGGGCGCTGTACTTACCCGACGGTGTGAGGCTGGAGAACGGCGTCACCACCGTGCCCATCCGGGCGCTGGCCACCGCGCTGGGCGGTGAAGTGGACTGGGACCGGGAGGCCGGAGTCACCCTGACCCCAGGCAGCGGCGTGCCCGGCTCAGCCCCCTATACCGAGAAGGAGCTGTACTGGATGAGCCGCATCATCTCCGCCGAGAGCCGGGGCGAGCCCCTGCTGGGCAAGCTGGCGGTGGGCACGGTGGTGCTCAACCGGGTGGCCAGCGAGGAATTTCCCGATACCATCTATGATGTGATCTTTGACCGCAAGTGGGGCATCCAGTTCGAGCCAGTGGCCAACGGCACCATCTACAACGAACCCACGGAGGAGAGCGTGCTGGCGGCCAAACTGGTGCTGGAGGGGGCACGGGCCGCAGGGGACAGCTTGTATTTTATTGCCCCGCATCTGACCGATAACCACTGGACCATGGAGAATCAAACCTATGTGACCACCATTGGATGCCATTGGTTTTACAAGTGAGCTTCCATAAATCCCCAGTCGGCTTCCGTCGAAAATCATCAAAAGTGTGTGAAATGCATAATAACCGAACCTTTAATTACAAGAGGTTCGGTTATTTTACCGAATTTTAAAGGTTGCAAAACGGTTTTAAATAAGTTACAATATGGTTACAATTTGAGAACAAATTGTAATAAGGAGAGATTTCATGAAAACACGAGCTACCAGTTTCCTGCTGGCCGCCCTCGCTGTCGTGAGCCTTGTCCTGCCTGCGCTGGCTGCGGAGTCCGACGCCCCAAGCGCAGAGAATGTTGAGGAGGTAGAAAACGCCATCTGCTTGGATGGCGAGCCTGTTGATTCCGTTGAATATGAGATCCGCGGCGGCGTGTGTTACGTCACGGTGAGTTCCTTTGTGTCTATGCTGGATCCGGAGGCCATGGTGGAGGAGGAGGACGGAGTTGTTTTCGTCAACGCCACCACCGTCACTGAGATCATCCCCGTGAGTATGGAATCCGGGGAGGCCGAGACTGACGAGAACGCCGAGTCGGAGGAAGACGCTGAGTCCGACGAGTTCCCCGAGACCGGTGAAGCCGCTGAACCCGTTGAGGATGGCGAGGAGGCTGAGGAGGCCGAGACCGCCAATGTGGTCACCGCTGACCTGAATCTGGAGGCCACCGTAGGCGAGGGCTATTTCTGGGCCAATGGCCGCTACCTGTATGTGGACGACGGCCTGATTGACCTGAACGGCTCCGTGGCCGTCCCGGTGCGGCAGTTGGCCCGGGTGTTCAACCTGACGGTGGACTATGACGGCCTCACCGGTCAGGTGCTGCTGGACCACCAGGAGGGCGCCGACCCCTACCTGACCTGCGGTGAAGACGCTTATGACAGCGATACTCTGTACTGGCTGTCCCGCATCATCTACTGCGAGAGCGGTAACCAGCCCCTGCTGGGCAAAATCGCCGTGGGCAACGTGGTGATGAACCGGGTGAACGATTCCCGGTTCCCCGACACCATCTATGATGTGCTGTTCCAGAAGAATCAATTCACCCCGGCGGCTACTGGTTCTATTTACCGCGACCCCAACGGAGAGTCCATTGTGGCGGCCAAGCTGGTGATGGACGGCGCTTGGGTTACCGATGCGCTGTTCTTCAACGCAGTGGGGGCCAGAAGTTACGCTTCCCGGAACCGCACCTATGTCGCCACCATCGGCGACCACGCGTTCTACAAGTAACGGACAAGGCAAGCACGACAAGGCAATTGCGAGGACGAAAAGCGCCGCAGCGCCCGGAAGGGCGGCTGCGGCTTTTTTTTCGGAGGGCGGCCATCCCCCGGAGTTGGAGAATAAAAATGACAAAAATGGGGTTCTTTGGTATAAAATTGCTTTGAAATCCCTGCATGTGACATTTTTTTGTGAAAAATTTTAAAGAAAGACGTTGATTTCCCGTTAAAAAAAGGGTATAATATTTATGGAAAGGTATACATATTTTGGAGGTGAGAGGATTGTTTCAGGTTGGAGACAAGGTAGTGCACCCCATGCACGGAGCGGGCATTATCGACTCTATTGTCCAGCGCAAGGTGGCCGGGCAGGTCCAGGAATATTATCAGTTGAAGCTGTCCGTGGGCAACATGGTCGTCATGGTCCCCACGGATAATACCAGGGAGATCGGAATGCGTCCTGTGGTGTCGGTGGACAAGGCGGAGGAGTTGATGTCCGAGATGGAGGGCATCGAGGTGGACATGACCCAGAACTGGAACCGGCGCTATCGGGAGAATATGGTGCGGCTGAAGAGCGGCGACCTGCTGGAAGTGGCCCGGGTGGTGAAGGGCCTGCGCCAGCGGGAGGGCCAGCGCGGCCTGTCCAACGGCGAACGGAAGATGCTCCATACCGCCAAGCAGATACTCATCTCCGAGCTGGTGCTGGCCCAGAGCCTGCCCTATGAGACGGTGGAGAGCAGCGTGGACATGGTGCTCAGCCACTGATCGAGGAAGATTATGATGTTTCAGCGAGAGGGGCCGCAAGGCTCCTTTTTGCGCAAAGGGGGGGAATTTTGTGGGTTTATTCCGCAGACGAAAGAAAGAGGCCGGTTCCGGATGCTCCGTGGTGGTGGTGGCCGCGGGGGCGTCCACCCGGATGGGTTTTGACAAGGTGCTGGCGGAGGTAGGCGACGTGCCCGTTATCGTGCGCTGCCTCCAGAGCTTCCAGCAGGCCCCCGGCGTAAACGAGATCGTGGTGGTCACCCGCACGGAGCTGGTGCCCGACGTGGCCCGCCTGTGCCAGGACTACGGCCTGACCAAGGTGGTGAAGGTCATCCGGGGCGGGGAGAACCGCACCCAGTCCGCCCGGCTGGGCACCCTGGAGTGCGACCCCACGGCCCGGCTCATCGCCATCCACGACGGAGCCCGGCCCTTCGTCACCGCCCGGGTGATTGAAGAGGCCGTCGCCCAGGCGGCGGTGAGCGGGGCCGCCGCCCCCGCCGTGCCGGTGAAGGACACCATCAAATTGGCCCATAACTGCGTTGTGGAGCAGACTCTGGACCGGAGCGTACTGTACGCCATGCAGACCCCCCAGGTGTTCGACGGGGATCTGATCCGGGCGGCGCTGCAAAAGGCGCTGGACGACGGAATGGAACTCACCGACGACTGCGCCGCCGTGGAGCGGCTGGGCATGAAGGTGACGCTCACCGCCGGGGACGAGCGGAATATCAAGCTGACCACCCCTACCGACCTGCTCATCGGCGAGGTGTTGTTGGAGGAGGCGCCGCTGCTGTGAGGATTGGACACGGTTACGACGTACACCGCCTGGTGGAGGGGCGTAAGCTGATTCTGGGCGGCGTGGAGATCCCCTTTGAGAAGGGGCTGCTGGGCCACTCCGACGCGGATGTGCTGGCCCACGCCATTATGGACGCCCTGTTGGGAGCGGCGGCGCTGGGGGACATCGGCAAGCTGTTCCCGGATAACGATCCCGCCTACGAGGGGGCGGACAGCCTGATTTTGCTCCAGCGGGTGACGGAGGTGCTGGCGGAAAACAGGTATAAAATCGGCAACGTGGACGCTACCATACTGGCCCAGCGGCCCAAGCTGGCCCTCCACATCCCGCTGATGCGGGAGAAGCTTGCCCAGGCCATGGGAACGGACATGGGCCGGGTCAGCGTCAAGGCCACCACCGAGGAGGGCCTGGGCTTCACCGGCACAGGGGAGGGCATCGCCGCCCACGCGGTGGCGCTGATCGAAGAAAAATAAGAGCTGCTGCGCCGGGGGGCACACCGCGTCCCTTTCTCTCGGCCCAAGCCAGTCCCCCTTTATTTGCAATATGTAATTTGACACCGGGTGCGCCCAACCGCCGTAGCTGGCTTGGGCACTCGTTCGAGGGACGCGGTGTGCCCCCTCCCAGGCAGATGTTTTTTTGCACCAGCGCTCCCCACAGGGCATATGATACCTGTGAGGAGCGTTTTCGCGCCCCTCGTGAAAAACAGGGGAAAGGAATGGTGGGCCCATGGTCTATTATCTCATCATCTGCCGCTCGCTCACCTACGCCCAGCGCACCGCTCAGGTGCTGGAGCGGGTGGGCATCTCCGGCTCCGTCCAGCGCGCGCCCCGGCTCATCTCCAAGGAGGGCTGCGGCTACTGCGTGCGGATTGCGGAGCGGCGGCTCACCGACGCGCTGACAGTGCTGCGCCGGGAGGGCATGTCCCCCAAGCAGGTGTTCCTTCAGACGGCGGAGGGGGAGTACAGCGAGGTGAAATCATGATCTACTTCGACAGCGCCGCCACCACGCTGGAAAAGCCCCCCCAGGTGCCCCGGGCCACCGCCTGGGCCATGACCCGCTTGGCCAGCCCGGGCCGGGGGGGCCACGCCCCGGGCATGGGGGCGGCGGACCTGATGTACCGCATGCGGGAGCAGGCGGCGAGGCTGTTCGGCGTCAGTGACCCGGAGAGGGTGGTGCTGACTTACAACGCTACCCTCGGTTTGAACATCGCCATCCGGTCCCTGGTGGGGCCGGGGGGGACGGCGGTGATCTCCGGCTACGAGCACAACGCCGTTACCCGGCCCCTCAACGCCATCCCCGGCGTGAAGGTGAAGGTGGCGGCGGGGCCGCTGTTTGACGCCGACGGGGTGTACGCCGCCTTTGAGCGGGAGCTCACCCACGGGGTGGACGCGGTGGTGTGCAACCATGTGTCCAACGTGTTCGGTTTCATCCAGCCGGTGGACCGCATCGCCCGGCTGTGCAGGGAGCGGGGCGTGCCCCTCATTGTGGACGCGTCCCAGTCTGCCGGAATCTTGAATGTGGACCTGGAGGGCTGGGGGGCGGCGTTTGTGGCCATGCCGGGGCACAAGGGGCTGTATGGCCCCCAGGGCACGGGCCTGCTGCTGTGCGGCGGGGACGCCCAGCCCCTGCTCTACGGCGGCACGGGCAGCCTGTCGGCGCGGCAGGATATGCCCGACTTCCTGCCTGACCGGCTGGAGGCGGGCACCCACAACGTTTGCGGCGCGGCGGGGCTGCTGGCGGGAATGAAGTACGTCAGCCGGACTGGCATCGCCCGCATCCACGCCCGCGAGTGCGTTCTGGCCGAACGCATGATGGACCGGCTGGGACGGGTCCCCGGCGTGACGGTGTTCCGGGGGGACAGCCAGAGCGGCCTGTGCTCCATTGTCATCGGCGGTATGGACTGCGAAGAGGTGGGGGAGGAGCTGGCCCGCCGGGGCATCGCGGTGCGGGCCGGCCTGCACTGTGCCCCGCTGGCCCACATGACGGCGGGCACCCAGGACACCGGCACTGTGCGCCTCAGCTTCTCCGCCTTCAACCGCCCGGAGCAGGTGGACCGGGTGGCGGCGGTGATCCGGAATCTGGCCGGGACGGCGAAAAAATGAGACGGAGGGCGCGGCTTGTGCCGCGCCCTTTTTGTGACCTGTGAATGAATTTTCTCTAAATTCTCCCTGATTCACTTGCCAACCCCAGCCAGATGGGATATAATGTTCAAAATGCCGCAATGCGGCAATCTGTTGTCATGCGCATATTTCGGTAAAGGAAGGAGTGGGCGCAAATGGATGCGATTTTACAGACGCTGCAGATGGCGCCGGAATACCTCGGGCTCATCGAATTTACCGATATTCTGGATATGGCCATCATCGCCTTTGTGATTTACCACCTGTTCCGCTTTGTCCGCCGCAGCCGGTCCGGCCAGGTGGTGAAGGCCATCGTCCTTATCATGCTGGCCATGGCCTTGGCCAACCTGATCCCTTTGCGGGTGATCCGAACCGTGCTGAACAGCGCTGTGGAGCTGGGAGTCATCGCCCTGGTGGTCATTTTCCAGCCGGAGGTACGCCGCTTTCTGGAGCAGATGGGCAGCGGGAAGCTCAAGGAACTGTTCGTAGCGGAGAACTACAGCACCGACCTGGACACCGCCATCACCGAGACGGTGGAGGCGTATGCGTCCCTGTCCCGGGATAAGGTGGGGGCGCTGATGGTGTTTGAGCGGCGCACCCTGCTGGACGATGTGCTCAAGACGGGCACCACTCTGGACTGCCAGGTGTCCGCCGAGCTGCTGAAAAACCTGTTTTGGAACAAGGCGCCCCTCCACGACGGGGCGGTGATTGTACGCAACGGGCGCATTGTGGGGGCCGGTTGTATGCTCCCCCTGTCGGGCAATGTGAACCTGAGCCGGGACCTGGGCATGCGCCACCGGGCGGGCATCGGCGTCAGCGAGAACTCCGACGCGGTGGTGGCCATTGTGTCCGAGGAGACGGGGTCCATCTCAGTGGCCATCAACGGTATGCTCAAGCGCCACCTGTCGCCGGAGACTTTGGAGCGGGCGTTGCGCCTGGAGCTGATGCCCGCCGCGGAGGGGGATGGCAAGCCCACCGCCGCCGCACGCCTCACCAGTGTATTCAAGGGCATCAAGGGAGATAATTCCAATGGGAAAGAAGATTCTTGACAGCAAAATACTGTACGTAGTGCTCTCCGTCCTCATCTCCCTGTCGCTGTGGCTCTGGGTGACCTCCAAGGACGAGAACCGGGAGCGCCGGGGGTTCAGCAACCTGCCCATCACCTTCGAGGGGGTGGACATTCTGGAGGACCGGAACCTGATGATCGTCAACCAGAACGTCACCGCCAGCATCAGTATCCGGGCCAACCCCAGAATCCTGGCCACGCTGAAGGACACCCCGCCCAAGCTGGTGGCCAGCGTGTCCAATATCAACCTGGAGGGCACCCACTCCGTGAATTATACCGTGACGCTGCCCGGCGGCGTCAGCTCCAGCGATGTGGAGATCGACTACGGTCTGGGCGGCAGTGCGGTGAGTGTAGAGGTGGCCCGGTTCCTCCGCCGGGAGGGCATTGAAATCCGGGGCGAGTTCCAGGGCTCGGCGGCGGAAGGCTACCTGGCCGGGGACAACGACGATTTCCGGTTCAGCCCCGGCACATTGACCATCAGCGGTCGGGCGGACCTGGTGAACCAGGTGGCCTACGCCAAGGTGATCGTCACCGGGGACAACCAGACGGAGGCGGTGAGCGGCGAGTTCCCCTTCCAGCTCATCGGCGCCAGCGGCGACCCGCTGGAGCTGGACGTAACCTGTGACGTGGACATGATTTACGCGACCCTGCCCATCCGCGCCACGGCGGAGATTCCGCTGGAGGTGAAGCTCATCGACGGCGGCGGGCTGAGCGGGGAGAAGGATGTGCGCCTGGAGTTGAGCGCCGAGTCCATCGTGGTGGCGGGCAGCCGCGAGGCGGTGGACGGCCTGATGAGCGAGGGGGAAATCATCCTGACCACCATCGACCTGGCCACGCTGGACGACGACATGGTGGAGAACGGCGGCGAGCTGACCATCCCCATCCCCTTGGACGACCAGTTGGAGAACCTGAGCGGCATCGCGGAAGTGAAGGTGTCCGTCAAGGTGTCCAAGCGGAACGTGGAGACCCGGGAGTTCAACGCCACCCGCATCAGCTATATCAACGCCCCCGAGGGCTGGGAGCCCGGCATCGTCACCCGGGAGCTGCGGGTGAAGGTCCGGGGCAGCAAGGCCCTGCTGGACGAGCTCAGCGAGGAGAACATCCGGGTGGTGGCCGACCTGAAGGACGTCAAGGAATCCCCCGGGCAGTACACCGTTTCCGCCAACGTCTATCTGGACAGGGTGGAGTCGGTGACCGACGTTGGGGTGGTCAACCCCAACGCCTACACCATCGTGGTGTCCATTACCAGGGAAGGGTAAGATGTTCGGATATGTTCGCCCTGCTCTGGACCGGCTGAACCAAGAGCAGAAAGACGCGTACCAGAGCGCCTACTGCGGGCTGTGCCACGCGCTGGGAAAGCGCCACGGCCCGCTGGCCCGGCTGACGCTGCAATATGATTTCACCTTCCTGGCCATCCTGCTGATGGCGGGGGCGGGAGAGAGGGAACGAGTGTGCAAACGCTGCCCCGTCCACCCGTTCCGGAGGCCCCGATCCTGCGCGGCGGGGAGCCGGATGGACGCCGCCGCCGACCAGAGCGTGATCCTCACCTGGCACAAGCTGTCCGACGATGTGGACGACCACGGTTTTTTCACCGGCCTGCCCTACCGGTTCCTGCGGGCCCTGTTTGGGCGGGCCTACCGCCTGGCGTCTGCCGCCCAGCCTGAGTTTGACGCGCGGGTGCGTTCTGGGCTGGCCTGCCTGCGGGAGCTGGAGGAGGAGCGTTCCCCCAAGTTGGACCAGGCGGCGGATGCCTTCGCGGGCATACTGGCCTGTTCGGCCAAGGCCGTGCCCGGGGAGCGGACCCGGCGGGTGCTGGAGCAGTTGCTTTACCATTTGGGCCGCTGGGTGTACCTGATGGATGCCTGGGACGATCTGGACGATGACCGGAAACAGGACCGCTACAACCCCCTGGAGGCCCGTTTTCAGGGACAGGCCCGGGAGAACCGGGCGTATTTGGAGACCACCGTGGCGCACTCTCTGCGGCTGATGGGTTCGGCGGCGGAGCTGCTGGAGCTGGGGGAATGGACCCCCATCGTGGAGAACATACTCTACATTGGGCTGCCTGCCGTGCAGAGCGCGGTGTTGGACGGCCGGTGGAACGAAATGAGAGATATAAGGAGAAAACCGCATGAGAGACCCCTACGAGGTGCTGGGCGTCAGCCCTGACGCCGGTGACGACGAGATCAAGAAGGCATACCGGGACCTGGCCCGGAAATACCATCCGGACAATTACGTAAATAATCCTCTGGCGGACCTGGCCGAGGAGAAGATGAAGGAGATCAACGAGGCCTACGACGCCATCACCAAGGGTCGGGCGGGGGGCGGTTATGGCTCCTACGGAGGCGCGACCCAGAGCGGGTACGGCTATGGCTCGGGCTACCAGCAGCAGCGGCAGAGCGCCGGAGGCGGGATATACGGCCAGGCGCGGCAGGCCGTCAGCCGGGGGGACCTGGACACGGCGGAGCAGTTACTCCAGGGGGCGTCCCGGAACGGGGAGTGGTATTTCCTCATGGGTTCCATCGCCTACCGCCGGGGGTGGCTGGACGAGGCGCGGCAGAACTACCAGATTGCCGTCCAGATGGACCCCGGAAACACGGAGTACCGCCAGGCGTTCAGCATGATGCAACGGGGCGGTTACGGCTACCAGCCGGACATGGCGGGGGCCCAGTGCGACGGGATGGACTGCTGTACGGCCATGATGTGTATGAATTGCCTGTGCGGAGGCTGCCGCTGATATGAGAAGGAAAAGCAAGGCCGTTCAGGTGGCTTATCCGGCGATTTTGGGCGCGCTGGCGGTGATGCTGGTGCACCTGGCCTGCCTGGCCCCCACGGGACAGTGGGGGATTGTGGCGGCGGCGGGGCTGCTGCCGGCGGCGGCGGTGGCCTCGGTGGGGGTGAAGGCGGGGATTTTATGCTGGGCGGGGGCGTCTGTTCTGATGCTGCTGCTGGCCCCGGATAAATTCTGCGCGCTGCTGTTCGCCGCCCTGTTCGGGCTGTACCCCGTGGTGAAGTCGCTGGCGGAGCGGCCCCGGAAAAAGCCGCTGGAGTACCTGGCGAAGCTGGCGTTTTTCAACGCCGCTTTCACAGCGCTTTATCTGACCATGGCGGCGGCGATGCTGGGTTCCCTGCCCGAGGTGCTGGGCGGCTCGGTGTGGCTGCTGTATCTGGCGGGCAATGTCGCATTTCTTTTGTACGATTACGGATTCAGCCGGCTGATCGCGGTGTATATCGCCCGTGTCCAGCGTGCAATCCATTGAAAAGCAGGTGTGTGAAATGGTGAAAAGCATGACCGGCTACGGCCGGGGAGAGCGGTCCTTTGACGGCGGCGTCCAGCTTACCGTGGAGCTGCGCTCGGTGAACAACCGCTATCTGGACTGTACAGTGAAGATGCCTCGGGCCTATATCTTCGCGGAGGACGCCATGAAGGCCGGCATACAGGGCGCTGTGGGCCGGGGCAAGGTGGATGTGTTCGTCACCATCACCCGGTCCGGCGGGGACGACGTGGTGGTCACGGTGAACGAGGAGCTGGCCAGGAGCTACATCGACGCGCTGTATCAGCTCTATGACCTGGGCGGCGGGAAAATCCGGCGGGAGTACGACCCCACGGCCCTGGCCCGGTTCCCCGATGTGCTGACGGTGGAGAAGCGGGAAGAGGACCTGGACGAGATGAAGGGGCGGCTGCTGACGGTGTTGGCCCTGGCCCTGGCCGACTTCAATTCCATGCGGGAGCGGGAGGGTGAGCGGCTGACGGCCGACATCCTGGGCCGGGCGGACGCCATCGAGCGACTGCTGGGCGAGGTGGAGGAGCGCTCCCCCCAGACCGTGGTGGATTACCGTGCCCGCCTGGAGTCTAAAATGCGGGAAGTGCTCCAGAACACCCAGATCGACGAGGGGCGGCTGCTCACCGAGGCGGCCATTTTCGCCGACAAGGTGGCGGTGGACGAGGAGACGGTGCGCCTGCACAGCCACCTGGGGCAACTGCGGGAGCTGCTGGCCACAGGCGGGGCCGTGGGCCGCAAGCTGGACTTCCTCATCCAGGAGTTCAACCGGGAGGCCAACACCATCGGCTCCAAGTGCAACGACATCGAGATCACCCGCCGGGTGGTGGACATGAAGGCGGAGATCGAGAAGATTCGCGAGCAGGTCCAGAACCTGGAGTGACGGTATGAAGCTAATCAACATCGGATTTGGGAGCATGGTCTCCGCCCAGCGGGTGGTGGCCATCGTCAGCCCGGACTCCGCGCCGGTGAAACGGCTGGGCCAGGAGGCCCGGGAGCGGGGGGTGCTCATCGACGCCAGCTTCGGCCGCAAGACGAAGTCGGTGCTGGTGATGGACAGCGGCCACGTGATCTGGTCGTCCCTGCCCACGGAGCAGGTGGCCGCCCGGTTCGGCGAGGAGCCGGACCCCAGGGAAACAGAGGAGGAGACGCCATGAATGCCATGAAGAAAGACCGGGGCGAGCTGATCGTGCTGTCCGGACCCTCCGGGGTGGGAAAGAGCACGGTGATCTCGGAGCTGCTGAGCAGCCGGAGGGACATCCATTTCTCCGTATCCTTCACCACCCGCCAGCCCCGCACCGGGGAGGAGGACGGGGTGAATTACAACTTCGTTTCCCGGGAGGAGTTCCAGCGGATGATCGCCAACCAGGAGCTGCTGGAGTATGCCGAGTACGTGGGTAACTACTACGGCACCTCGCTGAAGGTTATCCGGGAACAGTTGGACCGGGGGGTGGATGTGCTGCTGGACATCGAGGTCCAGGGCGCGGCCAAGGTGAGGGAGCGCTGTCCCGAGGCGGTGCTCATCTTCCTGATCCCCCCCTCCATTGAGGAGCTGTCCCGCCGCCTCCACCGGCGCAATACCGACCAGGAGGAGGTCATCCAGCGCCGCCTGGAGAAGGCCCGGCAGGAGTGCCGGGAGTGCGTGAATTACGACTACCTGGTGGTGAACGACACGGTGGTATCCGCCGCCGGGGCCATCGGGGCCATCCTGCAATCGGAGCAGTGCCGCACCGGGAAGCGGCTCCACCTGGTCCAGAGCATCATCGGCCAGGATTGAGCGTCAATCAGAAAGGAAGGTATCATTTTATGCTGCTTTATCCCCCCATCAAGGATCTGCTGGGCCAGGTGCCCAGCCGCTATATGCTGGTCAACCTGGTGGCTAGCCGGGCCAGGAAGCTGTCCAGCGAGGCGGAGGCCTCCGGTGAACCGCTGGAGGAGAAGGCCGTGTCTCTGGCCATCCGGGAGGTGGCCAACGGCACCCTGACCGTGGAGGCGGCAGAGCAAGAGCTGGCCTCCGCTCAGGAGAAGAACTCCGCCGGCATTGAGGGCGAAGCGGAGGAGTAAAGACCCAAAAAAGGGCAAGCGGGCGGACTGCTTGCCCTTTGGACATTCGATAGAAAGAGGTGGAGCGGGTGGCGCTGACCGCGAAGCTCGCCGTGTCGGCGGCCACCTATGCCATCGACCGGCCCTACGACTACCTGGTCCCCCCCGCCCTGGCGGGGACGCTGCGGCCTGGAATGCGGGCGGCGGCGCCCTTTGGCCGGGGGAACAAGCCATGCGACGGCATTGTGCTGGCCCTGGGAGAACGGGACGACACGAAAGGGCTGAAATACGTGCTGGCCCTGCTGGACGAGGAGCCGCTGCTGGACGAGAGCGCTGTTCAGTTGGCGCTGTGGATGCGGGAGCAGTATTTCTGCACCGTGTACGACGCCATGCGCGCCATGCTTCCGGCGGGGCTATGGTTTTCCCTGAAGGATTGCTGGCGCATCGCCCCCGGCGTGGACCGGGCGGCGGCCTATGAGGCGGCGGGGGAGTCCAAGCTGGCCCAAAAGCTGGTGGAGCTGCTGTTTGGCAACGAGGGCTGGGCGGAACTGGGGAAGATACGCACCGCCTTCGGGACGTCTGACCCGGGGCCCGCCTTGCGGGACCTGTCGCAAAAGGGCGTCATCGTCCGGGAGGCCAGCGCCCAGCGCGGCGTAAACGACAGGCAGGAGCTCATGGCCGCGCTGGCCATGGACCCCGACGACGCCATGGCGGCGCTGACGCCCAAGCGCCGCCGGGCTCCGTTGCAATACGCCGCCGGGGAGGCCCTGTGCGCGGTGGGGGAGACCTCCGCCAAGGAACTGTGCTACTTCACCGGCGCGTCCATGGCCACCCTGCGCGCGCTGGAAAAGATGGGGGTGTTGGCCCTTACCAAACGGGAGGTATACCGCCGCCCCCAGATACCCGAGTGCGGTCGGGCCGCGCCGGTGGAGCTGAACGGGGAGCAGCAGGCGGCCTGTGAGGGTTTGCTTGCGCTGACAGGGCAGGGAAGCGCCACCGCGCTGTTGTACGGCGTCACCGGCAGCGGCAAGACCCAGGTCTATTTGAAGCTGATCCACGCTTTGCTGGAACGGGGAAAGACGGCGCTGGTCATGGTGCCGGAGATCGCCCTGACCCCCCAGCTCATGCGGATTTTTTCCTCCCACTTTGGCCGGGAGGTTGCGATTCTCCACTCGTCGCTGTCCGCCGGGGAGCGCTGCGACGAGTGGAAGCGGGCCCGCCGGGGGGAGGCCCGGGTGGTGGTGGGCACCCGCTCCGCCGTGTTCGCCCCTTTGCCTGACCTGGGTGTCATCATCCTGGACGAGGAGCAGGAGCCGTCCTACAAGTCCGAGCAGAACCCCCGGTATCACGCCCGGGAGGTGGCCCGTTACCGCTGCTACAGGGCGGGGGCGCTGCTGGTGCTGGGGTCGGCCACTCCGTCGGTGGAGAGCATGTACCGGGCCCAAAACGGGGAATATCACCTGTTCGAGCTGAAAAACCGGTACAATGAACAGGCCCTTCCCCGGGTGGCTATTATGGACATGAAAGAGGAGCTGCGCCGGGGAAACGGCGGCACCATCAGCGTCCCGCTGGCTAAAAAGCTGGAGTCGGTGATCGATCGGGGGGAACAGGCCATCCTGTTCCTCAACCGCCGGGGGGCGAACCGCATGGTTACCTGCGGCGAGTGCGGGGAGATTCCCACCTGCCCCCGGTGCTCCGTCCACCTGACCTACCACTCCGCCAACCGGCGCCTGATGTGCCACTACTGCGGCCACTCCGAGCCGCTGCCGGAGCGGTGCCCCGCCTGCGGCGGGCTGCTGAACTTCGTGGGGGCGGGGACCCAAAAGGTGGAGGAGGAGCTGCGGCTGCTGTTTCCCGGCGTGCGAGTCATGCGCATGGACGCGGACACCGTGTCCGCCGCCCACAGCCATGAGGCCATGCTGGACAAGTTCCGCCGGGAGCGGATTCCCATCCTTCTGGGCACCCAGATGGTGGCCAAGGGGCTGGATTTCGAGAACGTCACCCTGGTGGGGGCGGTGTCGGCGGACCAACTGCTGTACACCGGCGACATCCACGCCGCCGAGCGGGCCTTTTCCCTGCTCACCCAGGTGGTGGGCCGGGCAGGCCGGGGAGAGAAGAAGGGGGAGGCGGTGATCCAGACCTTCACCCCGGACAACGACGTGGTCCGCTTCGCCGCCGCCCAGGATTACGACAGCTTTTATGCCCAGGAGATCCGCTCCCGCCAGGTACGGGAGCTGCCCCCCTGCGGGGACCTGTTTGTGCTGTGCGCCTCCGGGCTGGAGGAGACGGCGGCGCTCCGGGCGCTGCTGCGGCTGCGGGAGGCCGTTTCCGCCGCCCTGGGGCAGGAGCCGTACCGGGGCACGGCCTACCGCCTGCTGGGGCCCGCCCCGGCGCCGGTGGCCAAGGTAAATGACCGCTACCGCTACCGGCTGATTCTGAGCACGAAAAATACCAAGGCCATGCGGCTGCTGGCGGCGCACCTGCTCCGCCAGGCCCAGGCGGATAAACAGAACCGGGGGGTGGCCCTGTTTGCCGACCTGAACCCCCTGGACTAAACGAGGAGGAACCCACCATGTCACTGAGAAAAATCCTGACCCAGGGCGACCCGGCCCTGGCCAAAACCTGCCGCCCGGTGGAGAAGTTCGACCAGAAGCTCCACTGGCTGCTGGACGATATGAAGGAGACGCTGGCCAACGCCGGCGGGGTGGGCCTTGCCGCCCCCCAGATCGGCATTCTGCGCCGGGTTGTGGTGGTGGAGGATGACCAGGAGCAGATGATCGAGCTGGTCAACCCGGTGATTGTGGACCAGTCCGGGGAGCAGGAGGGATGGGAGGGCTGCCTCAGCGTCCCCAACCAGTATGGATGGGTGGAGCGGCCCAACTTTGTTACCGTCCGGGCCCAGGACCGGGATGGGAAGTTCTTCGAGGTGTCCGGGGAGGAGCTGGTGGCCCGCTGTTTCTGCCACGAGCTGGAGCACCTGGACGGCCACCTCTTCGTGGAGCACGCCGACGAGTTGTATACCCCGGAGGAGATTGACGCCATGGAGGCGGATGAGGAGAGCGGCAAATGAGGATCGTGTTCATGGGGACCCCGGACTTCGCCGTGCCGTCGCTGAAGGCGCTGGTGGAGGCGGGGCATGAGGTGTGCGGCGTGTTCACCCAGCCGGATAAGCCGAAAAACCGGGGGATGAAGCTCCAGCAGTCCCCGGTGAAGCAGGCGGCGCTGACGCTGGGGCTGAGCGTGTACCAGCCCGCCAGAATGCGGGACGGGGAGGCGCTGGCGATTCTCCAAGAGCTGCGCCCCGACCTGATCGCCGTGGCGGCGTACGGAAAAATCCTGCCCGTGGATATTCTGGACCTGCCCCGGCTGGGATGTGTCAACGTCCACTCGTCCCTGCTGCCCCGCTACCGGGGGGCGGCCCCCATCAACTGGGCCATCCTCAACGGGGAGGACGAGACCGGCGTCACCATCATGTGTATGGCCGAGGGGATGGACACCGGGGATATTCTGGCCCAGGCCAAAACGCCCATTGATATCAATGAGAACGCCGCCCAGCTCTTCGACCGTTTGGCGGAGCTGGGAGCGGGGTTGCTGGTGGAGACGGTGAAGGAGCTGGAGACGGGTACGGCCAGTCCCGTGCCCCAGGACGAAACCCTGTCCAGCCACGCCCCCATGCTGTGCCGGGAGCAGTCCCCCTTGGACTGGACCCGGACCGCCCGGCAGCTCCACGACCAGGTACGGGGGCTGTTCCCCTGGCCCGCCGCCACCACGGTGCTGGACGGCGTGCGTTGCAAGGTGTTGCGCACGGCGCTGCCCGGCGAGACCACGAGTAAAGCGCCCGGCGCCGTTTTGCAGGCGGACAAGAAGGGCTTGCGCATTGCCTGCGGGGACGGCGGGGCGCTGGACATTCTGGAGCTCCAGCCAGACGGCAAAAAGGCCATGGCTGCGTCTGCCTTTCTGCTGGGCCACCCCGTCCCTGTGGGGACGGTATTGACAAAACAGGAGTGATTGCATGGGCTCGGCCAGAGAGACGGCGGTGCTGACCCTGGCCGCTTGTGAGAAGCAGGGCGCGTGGTCGGACGGACATTTGAAGCACACCATCCGGGAGCGGGGGCTGGACCGCCGGGACGCGGCTCTGGCCACCCGGCTATGCTACGGCGTGCTGCAAAACAAGCTACTACTGGACTGGCGGCTGGGCCGGGTGTGTTCCATGAAGCTGGACAAGTTGGATATCCGCATCTTGTGCGATTTGCGGGTGGCGGCGTATCAGCTCCTGTTTTTGGACAAAATCCCCGCCAGCGCGGCGGTGAACGAGGCGGTGGAGCTGGCCAAGCGCCAAAGCCGCAATCCCCGGGCGGCGGGGCTGGTGAACGGCGTGCTCCGGGCATTGCTGCGGGAGGAGCCGCCGGAAATCCAAGGCAGAGATGGGATCGAGACCCTCTCCATCCGGTACAGCCACCCCCGGTGGCTTGTGGAGGAGTTCGTGGGGCGGCTCGGGCTGGAGGGAGCGGAGGCGCTGTTGAAGGCCGGTAACGAGCAGCCGCCCACTATCGTGCAGGTGAACACGTTGAAAACCACGGCGGAGAAATTGGCGTGCGAACTGCGGGAAAACGGGGCGGAGGTTCAGTCCCATCCCTGGCTTCCCGACTGCCTGCTGATCACCGGAACCGGAGACCTGGAGCGGCTGGACGCCTTCCGCCGGGGGGAATTCTACGTCCAGGACGCCGCCTCCCGCCTGGCGGTAATGGCGGCAAATCCCCAGCCGGGCCGGCGAGTGCTGGACTGCTGCGCCGCGCCGGGGGGGAAGTCTTTTGCCGCCGCCATCGCCATGGAAAACCGGGGGGAGCTGATCTCCTGCGACATTCACCCCCACAAAATCAAGCTGTTGGAGGCGGGCCGGGACCGGCTGAGACTGGACATGATGAAGCCCACCCTCCAGAATGCCGCCCAGACCCGAGAGGAGTGGTTGGGAGCGTTTGACACGGTGCTCACCGACGTGCCATGCTCCGGGCTGGGTATTATCCGCAAAAAGCCGGATATCCGGTATAAAGATCCGGAGCCGCTGAAGGGATTGCCAAAGGTTCAGCGGTCCATGTTGGACAACTGCGCCCGGTATGTCCGCCCCGGCGGGGAGCTGGTATACTCTACCTGCACCCTCCTGCCACGGGAGAACGACGGGGTGGTGGACGGGTTCTTGGCCGATCATCCGGATTTTAGGCTGGAGTCCTTCGACCTGCCCCACCTGGGCGCACAGCCGGGCCGGATCACCTTCTGGCCCCATATCCACAACACAGACGGCTTTTTCGCGGCGCGCCTGCGCAGAAAGGGGTAGCCCCCATGACAGACCTGAAATCCATGACAACCGAGGAGCTGGAGGCGTACTTCAAGGAGCTGGGCCAGCCCAGGTTCCGAGCCATGCAGGTGTTCCGCTGGCTCCACCGGGGGGTGGAGTCCTTCGACGGGATGACCAACCTGCCCAAGGCGCTCCGGGAGAAATTAAAGGCGGACTGCGTCCTCACCGTCCCGAAGGTGGAGCGCAAACAGGTGTCAAAGCTGGACGGCACCGTCAAGTATTTGTGGCGGCTGGGGGACGGAAATTGCGTGGAGACGGTTTTGATGCGCTACAAGCATGGGAATACTGTATGCGTATCCAGCCAGGTGGGGTGCAACATGGGCTGCGTGTTTTGCGCCTCCACCCTGGGGGGAAAGGTCCGGGACCTGACCCCGGCGGAAATTCTGGACCAGGTAATATTTACCGAAAAAGACAGCGGAGAGGCAGTTTCCAACATTGTGATGATGGGAATCGGCGAACCGCTGGACAATTTCGATCATGTTTTGCGTTTTTTGGCCCTGGTAAATCACCCTGACGGGGTCAATATCGGGATGCGCCACATCTCCCTGTCCACCTGTGGACTGGTAAAGCAAATTGACAAACTGGCCCAACTTGGGTTACAATTGACGTTAAGCGTCTCCCTCCACGCCCCGGACGACGAAACCCGTTCCCGGCTCATGCCGGTAAACCGGGCGGTGGGGGTGGACACCCTGATGGAGACCTGCCGCCGGTACTTTGAGACCACCGGGCGGCGCATCTCCTACGAGTATGCCATGGTGGACGGCGTGAACGACGGCGACGAGCAGGCGGACCGGCTGGCGCGTCTTTTAAAAGGGCAGCCGGGGCACGTGAACCTCATCCCCCTGAACGAGGTGGCGGAGTCACCGCTGAAACCCAGCCGCCGGGTACGGCAGTTCCAGCAGTGGCTGGAGAGCCACGGCGTCACGGCCACGGTGCGGCGCAAGCTGGGGAGGGACATCGACGCCTCCTGCGGCCAGCTCCGGCGGCGGAAGACCATGGAGGAGACCCATACCCCAGAGGAGGGATTGATTTGAACTTGTTCGGTGTGACGGACGTGGGCCGCGTCCGCCGGGACAACCAGGACAGCTACGCCATCCGCCGGATCGGTGAGGGGGCCGCGCTGCTGGTGGTATGCGACGGCATGGGCGGCGCCCGGGCCGGGAGCGTGGCAAGCTCTGTGGCGGTGGAGGCCTTTACGCAGGCGGTGGAGGCCGCCATGGCGGGGGGCATTCCGGAGGACCTGGCCCTGCGGGAACAGGCGCTGTGCGAGGCTTGCCGGGTTGCCAACGAGAAGGTACACCGGCTCAGCCTGGAAAACCGGGAATATGAGGGCATGGGCACCACCCTGGTGGCTGCCCTGGCGGCGTCCGGCTCGGTGTGCTTTATCAACGTAGGGGACAGCCGGGGCTATGTGCTGTCAAATTCTTCCATACACCAGGTGACGGTAGACCACTCTCTGGTGCAGTTACTGGTGGAGCGGGGGGAGATTACCCCCGCCCAAGCCAAAGTACATCCCCAGAAGAACCTGATTACCCGGGCTTTGGGCGTGGACAGCGAGGTGGAGTGCGACGTGATCTGGCTGGAACCCGCCCCCGGCAGCCGTCTGCTGCTGTGCAGCGACGGGCTGACCAATGTGCTGGACGATGAGATGCTGTTGAACCTCAGCGCCGGGCAGGAGTCTACGGAGGAGCTGGGCCGGACGCTGCTGGAGCTGACGCTGGAACGGGGTGCGCCGGACAACGTGACCGTTGTGCTGGCGCAGCTCTAAACGAGGAGGATATTTACCATGGATCAATACATAGGTAAAATACTCGACAACCGGTATGAGATCATAGAAAGTATCGGCACCGGGGGTATGGCGGTGGTGTACAAGGCCAGGGACCACCGGCTCAACCGGCTGGTGGCGGTCAAGATCCTGAAGCCGGAGCTGGCCAGCGACGCCGATTTCCGCCGCCGTTTCCATGACGAGTCCCAGGCGGTTGCCATGCTGTCCCACGCCAACATCGTCTCGGTTTACGACGTGAGCCGGTCGGACGGGCTGAATTATATCGTCATGGAGCTGATCGACGGCCTGACCCTCAAGCAATATATGCAGCGCCGGGGTACGCCGCTGAACTGGCGGGAGGCGGTGCATTTTATCATCCAGATCATGCGGGCGCTGAGCCACGCCCACTCCCGGGGCATTATCCACCGGGACATCAAGCCCCACAATATCATGGTCCTCCGGGACGGCAGCGTGAAAGTGACCGATTTCGGCATCGCCCGGCTGGCCAGCGCCGCCCAGAGCACCATGACCCAGGAGGCCATCGGCTCGGTACACTACATCTCTCCGGAGCAGGCCAAGGGCAGCCATGTGGACTGCCGCACGGACATCTACTCCGCCGGGGTGGTGCTGTACGAGATGATTACCGGCCGGCTTCCCTTCGAGGGGGACACGCCGGTGGCGGTGGCTATCCAGCACATCAAGTCCATTCCCATCCCGCCCCGGGACTTGAATCCGGACGTGCCCCGGGCCCTGGAGGCCATTACCCTGCGGGCCATGGCTCCGGAGCTGGGCCAGCGGTACGCCTCCGCCGACGAGATGCTGGAGGACTTGAAGGAGTTCCGTAAAAACCCGGACTTTGAGCCTGCTGTCCGGGTGGAGCCGGAGGTGGGGGATGAGCCCACCATGGTGGTGCCCAGCAAGGTGATAACCGCCTCGGTGCGGGTACCGGTGGACCGGGGGAGCCGGGAGTCGTCCCGTGCGGAGCCCCGGGAGCGCCGCCGCCGTCAGGAGAACGACGATTACTACTATGACGACGAGCCCTCCCGCCGGAGCAGCGCCCTTCCGGCGGTGGTGGCGGTGGCAGTCATCCTGATCTTTATCGGCTGTATCGGCTGGTTTATTCTGAACGTGCTGCTCAAGGATATGTTCACCGCCGCTCCGGAGTACACCGTGCCCAACCTCTTAGGCCACACGCTGGAGGAGCTGGAGCAGAATCCGGCGCTTCTGGACGGCTTCACCATTCAGGAAGGCCCGGTGAAGAAGAGCAGCGAGTACCCTGAGGGGCAGATCTGTGAGCAGAACCCCGCCCCCGACAGCAAGGTCCGGGAGGGCGAGAAGACCATCACCGTCAGCGTCAGCGGCGGGGACGACAAGATGTATATGCCCGATGTAAAGACTTGGGAAGCCCGGGTGGCCCTCAAGACCCTCCAGGACGAGATGGGGCTGAAGGTGAACCAGGAACGGGAGTTTGACGACAATATCACCGAGGGCTACGTCATCTCCCAAAGCCTCGAGGAGAACACCTGGGTGGAGAAGGGTGACGAGGTGACCATTGTCATCAGCAAGGGCCCGGAGGTCCCCAAGAGGACGGTGCCGCCGCTGGTGAACATGTCCATCGAGCAGGTGCGGGAGCAATTGAAGGACATGGGCCTGGAGGTGAAGGAGACGGAGCAGTACAGCGACGACTACCCAGAGGGCCGGGTGATCTATCAGAGCTATGAGGCGGGCACCCAGGTGGATAAAGGCGCCGTCATCGAACTGTGGGTGAGCAAGGGGCCGGAGCCCGCGCCCTCGGAGCCGGAGCCCTCCGACGAGCCGCCGGCCAGTGGCGCGCCGGGGGATAGCGATCCCATCGCGCTCCCCACTGAGGCCATCAACCCCACCAGCACCAAGACCATCACCGTGGACCTGAGCGCCTATGAGGGCTCGGTGAACGTGCGCATTGTGGTGGGCGAGATGGAGGTCCACAACGGCGCGGTGGACGCCAACCAGGACATCATTTTCAGTAAGCCCGTCACCGCCTCCTGGCCCCAGATGGTGTATATCTACATCAATGGGGCGTTGGATAACAGCTACTCCATGCAGCCATGACGGGGCGGATTGTCAAGGCTCTCAGCGGGTTTTACTATGTGGATATCGGGGCGGGGGAGCCCATCCCCTGCCGGGGCCGGGGGAAGCTGCGCCACCAGAAGGTCACCCCCCTGGTGGGCGACCGGGTGGAGATCAGCGCTACCGGCGACGGCAAGGGTGTGGTGGACGCCGTCCTGCCCCGGAAGAACCAGTTCCGGCGTCCGGCGGTGGCCAACATCGACCAGATGGTCATCGTGTGTTCCGGAGCTATCCCGGTGACCGATCCGTTTCTCATTGACCGCATGACGGCCATGGCGGAGTGGAAGGGGTGCGAGCCCTTTATCGTGTTCAACAAGTGCGACTTGGAGCGGGCGGACGGGCTGGCGGAGCTGTACCGCACTGCGGGCTTCCCCGTCCTCCAGGTGAGCGCCCAGACGGGGGAGGGGGTGGACGCCCTGGCTGCCGCCGTCGCCGGGAAGGCGTCCGCCTTCACCGGAAACTCCGGCGTGGGCAAGTCCAGCATTTTGAACGCCCTCCAGCCGGGGTTCGGCCTGGAGGTGGGCGAGGTCAGCGAGAAGCTGGGCCGGGGCCGGCACACCACCCGCCACGTGGAGCTGTTCCCGGTGGCGGGGGGGCTGGTGGCGGACACGCCGGGATTTTCCTCCTTCGACGTGGAGCAGATGGAGGCCATCCCCAAGGGGGAGCTGGCGGCCGCCTTCCGGGAGTTCGCCCCCTATGTGGACCAGTGCCGCTTCCAGGGCTGCGCCCATGTGAAGGAGCGCGGCTGCGCCGTGCGGGAGGCCCTGGCGGAGGGAAGGATCAGCCCAAGCCGCCACAAAAGCTATGTCCGGCTGTATGAGCAGGCCAAGGAGATCCCCGAGTGGGAGCTGGCGAAGAACAAATAAAATGAGGACGGCCTTTCGAGTTTGCTCGAAAGGCCGTCCTGCGTTTGGTCAAATAGATTCCGAGACCGAAGTCCGCGGCGTTCATATGCTGGATTTACTTCAATTTGACGAACATATGGTGTATCAGTGCCGCAACACAAGTCGCAGCCATGCCGATGAGCATAAAAATGCACTTTCCCATAACAGGACTGAGAACCATGGTGCGTCAACTCCTTTCTGTTCCTATATCGTTCCAATTTTATATTTTCAGGAAGTATTCAGTTGTAGTTCCCCTTGAATCAGGTGTTGAGATAGGGGTAATAGGCGACGTAGCAGAAGATGTTCAGCTCGCGGGCGTCAGCGCCGGTACGCTCCTGCATCTCGATGAGGCCGTTGTTCTCGAACATTTCGTATCACCTCCTTTACAAAACTAGTATACTACTATGCAGTTAAAAATGGAAGAGACGACTTGTATGATATCACCAAAAAATGCCTATCTTTTTTATGCATAAAAACGAAAAAATGAATACTAGGTGCTTTTCTCCTTCAAAATGCACCGCTTGGATTCCGCTTTCTACGTAGAAATTGCATGAACAGGACAACCTTCCTTCACATATGCTGAATTATATCCCACCGTGGAGAAAGGGGGTCGTTTTCATGCGGGTGGTCGTGGTGAAGTTTCCCAAGGCGCTGTGCGGCCTGATGCGTAAGATTTTCCATATGGACTGAACGTTTACCCAATGGATCAGGAGCGCCTCCGGACGCTTTGGACGAACAGGCATATCCGGGTCAATCCTCACATATAGTGGACACAGAATACGTGTAAGGGAGAGGAAGCCTTATGGATATGGAATTGCAGCGCGTCACGCTGGAGGGATTCCGCGGCGCGGCGCAGATAATGTTTACCCAGGAAGAGACACTGGAGAGCATCGTCCCCGACGCCTGTCCGGATATTGCCCGGATTGTCTCGGCGACCGGAAAAGTATTCCTCAAGGACAAGGAGTTGGGAGAGGGCGCCTTGCGGATCAATGGAACCGCCAGGGTGACCGTGCTGTACATACCCGAAGGGGAAGAGACGCCCCGGTCGCTGGAGGTGTCCATCCCCATCCAGTGTGTCCGGGATGATCCCCGGTTTCGCGCCGGGTGCCCGGTGCTGGCGGACCTTCAGTCGGCGTCGGCGGACGCCCGGACGATCAACCCCCGGAAGATTCTGACCCGGGTGCGGGTATCGGTGTGGGCGGCGGCCTATGAGCAGGAGCGCAAGGAGCTCACCGCCGACCTGACCGCCGGTGAGGAGGCAGGAGTGCAGAAGCTGGCAGTCCCCCGAAAATGCTGCGTCATCCCCAGCGTGGTGGAAAAGTCGTTCACCTTTTCCGACGTGTTGCGTCCCCCCGCGTCCCGGCCCGAGATCGAGGAGCTGTTGTGGTGCCGGACGGAGCTGGGGACGGTGGACGCCAAGTTTATCGGCAAGAAGCTGGTGCTCAAGGGGGACGTGCAGCTCTCAGCGGTGTACCGCTCCGACAAGGCGGTAAACCAGGCCCGGTTTGAGCTGCCCTATTCCCAGATTCTGGACATCGGCGAGCTGCCCGACGAGGGGTCGCCGGAGGTGACAATGGCATTGAAAGGCGTGGACTGCCGCGCCCGGGAGGGTGAGCTGGAGGTTTCCCTGGAGGTGCTGGCCCAGGCGGCGGTATGGGAGCGGCGGTCCATCACCCTCATCAGCGACGCCTATTGTGTGGGAAAGCCCATTGACGTGGAGCGGACTCCAGTCCAGTTGTGTACCATGGCGGAGCGGTCCGCCCGGCGGGAGATGGGCCGGAAGCTTTGCGAGTCGGGCATTCCGGCCAAACAGGTGCTGGATTGCTCTGCGGCGGTGACGTCTCTGACGGGGGTCCCTGCGGAGGGCGGCATGGAGTTCACCGCCCAGGTAAACGCCGCTGTGCTGTATCTCAGCGAGGACGACGCCTTGTGCGGCGTGGAGGCGGACATTCCCGTGACCTGCCGGGTGGAGGCGCCCGAAGGGTGCCAGTGTACCTGTCACTGCCGCCCGGTGGGAGAGGCTACCGCCGTCCCTGTCACCGGCGGGCTGGAGGTGCGCTTCGAGATGGAGTTCTGCTGGACCGTTATACGGGAGGAGCAGGTGAGCTGTGTCACCGGCGTCCAGCCCAGCGCGGTGGAGGATACGGGTCCCCGGCCGTCGGTGGTCATCCGCCGGATAGAGCGGGGAGAGGCGCTGTGGGACATCGCCAAGTCCTGCAGCTCCACCGTGGCGGACATCTGCTCGGCCAACGCCCTGCCCGGTGAGGAGGCGGCGGTGGGTACGCTGCTGCTCATCCCGGCGCGGAGGGGCTAGAAAGCCGCCGAGGGCAAAGTCCATCGAAAGTGGTCTGACGATAAAAAATATAGCCTGCCCCACCTCCGTATGAAAGGGCGACGGTCGGAAATACTGATTGAGAAACCATTCCGAGTAGCGAGGTGTTTTGCGGTGCAGGGTAAGGTGGAGATCTGTGGGGTCAACACAGCCAAGCTGAAAGTGCTGAAAAGCGAGGAGAGCATGGAGCTGCTCCGCCGGGCCAGGGCTGGGGATATGCAGGCCAGGGAGGAGCTGATTTCCGGCAATCTCCGGTTGGTGCTGTCTGTCATCCAGAAGTTCGCCGGCAGGGGAGAGAACGTGGACGACCTGTTTCAGGTGGGGTGCATCGGCTTAATCAAAGCGATTGACAACTTTAACATAGAGATGGATGTCCGTTTTTCCACCTATGGGGTGCCGACAGCTTTCCTGAGTTGAAAAAGAGGAGTAAGATCACCGTGACACGAAAAGAAGCTCTGCGCGAAGCCATACAGATCGTATCAAACGCCCGGATCGGGAAGGGACGAAAAGCAGAGATCCTTGCGGGGCTGGCCCTGTGCCAACGGGAGCTGCCCTTTGCCCACTGGACGCGGGAGGCCGTCTTTGACGCCTGCGATACCTGGGTGCAGGAATACGGAAGCCTGTCCCTCCGGGCGTTTATGTCTCCGGAGTTGCCCAGCCACTCCGCCATCAAAAACCGGTTCGGGATGACCGCCCGCCAATTTCGGGACCGTTACTACCCCTTGGACGGCGGGCCCACGGGAAGTCCCTTTGCCGGGCACGGGGTGGACGAGTGGAACCGGAGATTCCGGGAGGATTTCCACGCCATGGGCTGCGCGGGACAGGCCGACTACAACAAGCGCCGGGATCGGGCGTTGCCCACATGGAACACGGTAGCGGCCATGAACGGAGTCAAAAGCTGGCGGCAGCTTCTGGAAAAGCTGGGCCTGACCACCTATGAAAAGCCTGCGGCCCGGACGGAGGCCAAGGTGCGACTGAGGGGATGAAAATGGGGCGGTCCCGGAGGAGTTCCTCCGGGGCCGCCCTTGCCGTAATCTGAATCGTTTGCGTTAGGGGATGATATAGAAATCGAAGTATTCAACCGTAGTATTTTTGCTGTCCCGGGTGGTCTCCCGTTGGACAAAGCCGTCCAGCCCCCAGGCGTCCTCAAACACCTGCCAGTCGGCGGCAAGGACGCCGCCCTGCTCGGCGGGGGCGTTCGGCAGTTCAACGGTCTCGCCGTCCACCAGGGCGGTACCCCTCCCCGCGTGGAGGACGATGCTCACGCCCCGGTACACGCAGGTGACGTCGCCGGTGGCGGGGTCCCAGGTGCAGACGCCGCCCAGCTTTTCTGTCAGCTCCCGGACGGCGATGGAGTAGCCGCTCCTCTCTGACAGGGGTTCCATCCGGGTCACGGTGATGGGGTCCAGGGAGGCGTCGTGTGCCACGGGGGTGGGCTTGGAGCCGTCCAGGGGGTACTCCATGTCGAACACGATGATGGAGGCGATGCCGTCCAGGTCCTGAATCTCCTTGAAGCGGTAGTGGTACTCCCACTGATGGGTCGCCTCGTTGAAGCTGCCGTCGGTGCCGTCCATCACCTGGGACTGGGTGAGGATAGCGCCGTCCGCCATGCGCAGGCGGATATTGGGATCTAGATTGGCGGAGGAGCTGCCGTAGAAGTGGCAGGTGAAGGGGGTGAGGGTGATCTTGCTGATGGTGAGGGTATCGTCGTCCATGACGATGGGGGAGATGACGGATGGGGTGCCGGAGCCGCTGGCCCCGATGTTCACCGTCTTGGAGGGGGCGGGGGTCAGCGGCACCTCCACCTGCTTGCCCTCCTCCATATACCCGCAGCGGACCCGCAGCATGGTGGTGGAATCGGGGAAGTCGCTGATAGATATGGCAAAGCGGCGGGTATTTTCCGTGCTGCCGTCCAGGTCATAATAGCCGGGACCGGTCCAGGAGCTGGGCTTTTTGCCGGACGAGAGCACCGGGAAGACGTCAAAGGTGTCGATGTCAATGAAGTGGTCGTCCCAGAGGAATTCCTTTGCCTCATCGCTGAGGGCGGTGATGGTGACGGTCAGATAGGCGCTGTGCTCGTCGGCCACGCAGCCCTCCACCGTCAGGGTGTAATTTTCGTCGCTGACGCTCCGGACGGTGCTGTCCACGTATTCCTGGACGGGGGCGGGGTTCCCCTTGAACCAGTTGGACAGGCCGTTCCAGTTGGCGGTGGCCGCGAAGGCGGAGCCCGTCAGGGCCGCCACCGCCGCTACGGCGATCAGCGCCGTGCGCAGTTTTTGCTTCATATAGATCTTCCTTTCCGCTTGGTCGGCATCCAGCGCGGCGTTGACCCGCGCCTTGACGCGCCTGCTGTCCAGTTGGGGCGGAACGCCGGGGCCGTCCACGCTCCGCCAGAGCTTATCCAACCGTGCCATCTGCCAGACCTCCTTTGATTAAAATTTCTTTCAGTTTTCGGCGGGCCCGGCACAGCCTGGATTTGGCCGCCGTGACGGACAGTCCCAGGTCCCGGGCGATGTCCTTGACCGGCTCATCCTCATAGTAGAAGCGCAGGACCAACTGGTCGTCCGGGGGCGGCAGGTTCTCCACCGCGCGGCGCAGCGCGTCGGCGAACATCCGCCGCTCCAGTTCATCCTCCGGGGTGGAGCCGCCCGCCCCGCCCGCCTCGTCCAGGGGCAGGGGCGGCGGGGGCGCGGCGCGCAGGCGGTCAACCGCCTTGTTGCGGGCCACCGCCGCCAGCCAGGATTTGAGGCCCTGCTCCGGCTGCAAGCTGTCCCGGCGGGACCACAGGGCCAGGAACGCGTCGGAGACCACCTCCTCCACGTCCTCCGGGGTGGCGGCGGGACCCATGGCGTTCCAGGCCACGGCGGACAGGTAGCGGGTATATGCGTCCATGGCCCGGTTCAGGGCCGACCGGCTGCCCTGTTTCAGCTTCTGAGCCAGCTTTTTATCGTTCAAGGTCTCACCTCCTCAAGAACCGGTTCTGCCTGTAAATACGAAAAAAAACAAAAAAGGTTGCAGGGATTTTAAAAACAGTATATCATATTTTTCACCGGGAGGCAGGAAGGTTCCTGCGCCAAGGTGTGATCGTGTGCAGGGATCAGCGTTTTCGCATATGGGAGGGAGCATATGTGGGCAGAAGATAGGGTGAGGATCGTGGATATCGCCAACGAGCTGGGGGTAAGCACGGCGACGGTGTCCAACGTGATCCACGGGAAGACAAAGAAAATCTCCGACCGGACGGTGAAGCGGGTGCAGGAGAAGCTGGAGGAGCGGGGCTATATCCCCAACATGGCGGCCACGCTGCTGGCCCAGAACAATTCCCGGATCATCGGCGTGGTCGTCAAGAACCACGAGAAATACGAGGGCAGCTTGCTGGAGGACCCGTTTATCGCCTCCTCGCTGAATTTCCTGTCCGACGAGATTGAGCGCAACGGCTACTTCATGATGATTAAAAAGGCGGCGGATATCATGGAAGCGGCCAAGTTTGCCTCCATGTGGAACATGGACGGCATGGTGCTGCTGAGCTTCTGCGCGGATGAGTACCAGCGGCTCCGGGACAGCATCCGTATTCCCTTCGTGGTCTACGACGGATATTTTGAAAACGGGGATAGAATCTGCAACATCCGCATTGACGACCGGGACGGCGGGCGGCAGGTAGGGCGGTACTTCCGGGAGCTGGGACACGAACGGGTGCTGTGCGTGGCGGACAACCGGGCGTGCATGGACCTGGAGCGGTACACGGGCTTGTGCGAGGGACTGGGATTCCCGGCGGACTTTCTGGAGATTCCCATGCAGAAGGCGGAGCGGGAGCGCTTCTATCGGGAACGCCTCCCGGGGCTGCGCCAATACGGTGCGGTGTTTGCCGCGTCCGATTATTATGCGGTGGACCTGATGGGCTTTTTGCAGCGGTCGGGGCTGGAGGTGCCGGGGGATATCTCTGTGGCGGGCTTTGACGACAGCGCCATCTGCCGTCAGGTGACGCCGGGCCTGACCTCCGTCCGGCAGGACGGGCGGGCCAGGGCGGAGGCGGCGCTCCGGCTGCTGAAACGGATGAAGCGGGAGCCCGGCTACTCGGAGGATGCGATGATGCCGGTTCAACTGGTGCGGAGGGACAGCACCGGGAGGTTACGCCATTAACCTGTAAGGTTACGCGATTAATCTATTGAAAATACCCGCCCTACCCGCTATGATATGGTCAGCGCGCAGGCTTTGCCAGACAGCGGCACAGCCGCTGTCTAAAAATCGGCGGTTGCCGATTTTCAAATGCGCCGACCATATCATAGCGGATAGGGCGGGTGATGTTTGTGAAAGAGAAGCGTTTTTTGCGGGCTGTGGCGGGAATTGCCGTCCCGGTGGGCCTGCAATCCATGCTGCAATCTTCCTTTGCCATGATCGACCAGTTGATGGTGGGCCAGCTCGGGAGTACGGCGGTGTCCGCCGTGGAGGTGGCGGGGCGTCCGGCGTTCATCTATTCCGTAGTGGTGGGCGCGGCGGCGGCCATCGCCGGGATCATGATCTCCCAGTATCTGGGCAAACAGGACGAGGAGATGGCGGACCGCAGCCTGTGCGTCAACCTGGTGGCGGCGCTGCTGCTGGGGGGCCTGTTCACCGTACTGTGCCTGGCGTTTCCCGGTCAGATCGTCAGCATTTATATCAAGGATGACCCGGCCATACTGGCCGCCGGGCGGGACTACCTGGTGCGGATCGTCTGGACGTACCTTCCCATGGGGGCGGCCTCCATCCTGGCCGTTATGATCCGGTGTATGGACCGGGCGGTGTGGCCCTTGTTTGCGGGGATTGCCTCGGCCGTGGTGAACACGGGGCTGAATTACGTGCTGATTTTCGGCCGTCTTGGTTTCCCGGCGCTGGGCGTTACCGGCGCGGCCATTGCCAGCGTGATCTCCCAGCTTGTCAACCTGCTGCTGATCCTGGCCATGTTCTACCGGGTCCGGGTGCGCAAACGGGGCGGGCTGCGCTTCTCCCTGTCTCTGGGGGCGGGGGGCTGGAAGCAGTACCTGGTGATGCTGCTCCCCATCCTGATAAACGAGTTTCTCTGGAGCGTGGGGCAGAACGTGAACACCTTCATCTATGGGCACCTGGAATACGGCGACCTGGCCGCCATGTCCATGACCGGGCCCATCCAGGGGCTATTCACCGGGGCGCTGGGCGGCGTGGCCCAGGCGGCGGGCATCCTGATCGGCAAGCGCCTGGGGGCGGAGGAGTACGATGAGGCGTATCAGGAGTCGAAACGGCTGATCTGGTATGGGATCACGGGCTCGCTTGTGCTGTCGGCGCTGCTGATCTGGCTGAGGGGCCCCTATGTGCTGCTCTACAAGGTGGAGCCAGGCGTGCAGGCCACGGCCAGGGAGCTGCTGCTGTTGTTTGCGATTTTGGCGCCGGTGAAGGTGACCAACATGATCCTGGGCGGCGGGATCGTCCGCAGCGGCGGAAAGACCACCTACATCATGCTCATCGACGTGGCGGGCACCTGGCTGGTGGGGGCGCCGCTGGGGCTGGTGACCGCGTTCGTGTTCCATCTGCCCATCGGGTGGGTGTATTTCATCCTGTCCCAGGAGGAGCTGGTCCGGCTGGTGATGACCCTGGTCGTGTTCAAGCGGAAAACGTGGATGCACAGCCTTTCAACGGAGCGCACCTGAACGGAAAAACGGCCCGGTCCCGCGTCGATACGCGGGACCGGGCCGCTGAGTATGGATTGGGATTCCGGAGCCGGGCAGCTACCGGGCGGCCGCCTCGTTGATAAGGGCCGCGGTCTCCGGGTCCTCCTGGTCCGCCGCCGTGGCGTGGAACTCATCAAACCGCCAGCCCTCCGCCGTGCGCACCAGATTGAGGTTGAAATCGAGGGTGTAATCCCAGCCGTCTTCCAGCCGCCGGTCCCGGGCTTCCACGGTCTCGCCCTCGTTGGGCCAGGGGGAGCTGTAGTAGCCTGTGAGGGTGAAGGCGATCTCGTCGTCCGTTTGGGAGATCAGGGTGAAGGTGTCGGGGAATCTTTCGTTGCGGTAATAGCCGCCCATGGACACGTCCAGGAAGTAGAGCGCGCCGTCGATGTTGACGAACCGCTCCCCGCGCTGGATGGCGTTCCGGGCGGTCCAGAAGCGGTCGGTAAAGAGAGAGTGGACCATGGCGTCGAAGTCCGCCCAGGCGGCGTAGAGTCCGGTGGCCTTGGTATAGGTGATGCCGTTGAGCTCCGCCACAGCGTCCAGGTCCGGGACCGATCCGATGCACACCTCGCTGGTGTCCCCGCCGAACAGGCGGCCATACATGGCGTGAGCCTGCCGGTAGAGGAGCTGCTGGTCCTGGTCCAGAAAGTCCGGGACGGGAATGCTCAGGCTGTCGTCGTCCAGGGGGATTTCGGGAAACGCCGCCTGGGCGGGCTGGACGGTCGGCTGGGCGGAGGGTTCCTGGGACAGGACAGCGGGGGGCTGTCCCGCCTGCGCCGGAAGGGAGGGGGACGGGATTTCCGCCTCCCCGGTGGGCGTACAGGCGCTGAGGGCGCACAGCACCGCCGCCAGCATGACGTAAGCGCATATGGCGCACAGGGAGGCGAAAAAAGAAGATAGGATGCCGAATTGCTTTCTCATGATGATTCCTCCAGTTTGGTACACAATTGGACTACGGCTGTAATCCGTTTCCAGTCTGCCACAATCTGGAACCGATGTCAACGGGAAATGGGCAGTATTTACAACTCCGATACAGAAATCATACATTCTTGACGAAAGGTTGGAGCATACCGCTCTGGATAAGGCGCGCTGAATATCTGCCTGAAAACTGTAACCGCTCTGTCATTTCTTTGATGTTGACATTGTAGACTTATCGTGGTATGATAATGTCTATGACGTAGACGGGGGGATCGATATGGACGGTGTGAAATTGACGCAGGTGCTTTTTGAATGGGTGCTCACCTCTGCCTTTCTCATTCTGGCGGTGGTTCTCCTGCGGGCGCTGCTGGGGAAGCGGGTGAGCGCGGGGCTGCGGTACGCCCTGTGGGCGGTGGTGCTGGTGCGGCTGCTGGTGCCGGTGCAGTTGTTCACCACCCCCGTCACCGGCACGTCGGTACTGCGGGAGACCGGCGTGGAGCAATTTGTGGCGCCTCCGCCGGTGGACCTTGTCCCGGCCCCGGCTCAGTCCTTCGCCCCGCCGGAGCCCACGGAGCTGCCCGACGGGACGCTGATCGTCTATCAGCCCGCCACGGAGCCCGTCGCCGTCCGGCAGGAGCCGCTGACCGCCCTGCAAGCGCTGGGCTGGCTGTGGCTGGCGGGGTCGGCGGCGATGGCGGCGGCGTTTATCGTCTCCAACGCCGGCTTTGCCCGTCGCCTGCGGCGGGTGCGGACGCCGCTGGAGGGTGTGGACTGCCCCCTGCCCGCGTACCTCGCGCCCAGCCTGCCCTCGCCCTGCCTGTTTGGGCTGGTGCGTCCGGCGGTGTACATCACCCCCGAAACGGCGGCGGATCCGACGGCGCTCCGCCATGTGCTGGCCCACGAGCACACCCATTTTTGCCACGGCGACCACGTCTGGAACGTCCTGCGCAGCGTGGCGCTGGCGGTCCACTGGTGGAACCCGCTGGTGTGGCTGGCGGTGGTGTTCAGCCGCCGGGACTGCGAGCTGGCCTGTGACGAGGGGGCCTTGAAGCGCCTGGGGGACGGGGAGCGGGTGGCCTACGGCCGCACGCTGCTGCTCCTGCTGACGCGGAAGCCCCGGCCCGGCGACCTGCTGACCTGCGCCACTACCATGACCGGCGGGCAGAGGAGCGTTTTCGAGCGGATCACCCGCATCGCCCGCGCGCCCAAGCGCTGGCTGTGGGCGGCGGCGGTCATGGTGCTGGCGGCGGCGCTGGCCTGCGTGTGCGCCTTTGGCGCGGCGGCGGAGCCGGAGGAGGACCCGGCGGAACCGTCCCCGGAGCCCTCCGCCTCGGCCTCCCCGGAGCCGGAGGAGAGCGCCCCGGCGGCGGAGACGGTCCCTCCCCGGATTCCCCCGGCGGTCAACTTCCACCCCACCGTGTTCGGGGACGATCTGGACTTCGAGTTTTTCGATATGTACTCGAAATGTGCCGTGCGGTTCAGCAATCTGACCTGGGTCATTGCCAGCACCACGGAGTTCGCCTTCCAAGTGGAGCAGTACGCCATTCTGGACCTGGACCGGGACGGGCAGACCGAGCTGGTCTTGGAGATGGAGGGCCAGGGGGGGTTCTACGTCTTCCGGAAGATGGATAAATGGTTGTACGGTTTCCACGAGGTGCCCCGGGGGATGATGGACCTGAAGGCCGACGGGACGTTCGGAATCTCCAGCGGCGCGGCGAACTGGGGCTTTTGCAGGGTCACGGACTTTAATGTGGAGGGCATGCTCCACGAGCCCTTCACCTGGTGCGAGAGCGGTGAAAACTACGAGGAGCTGTACTTCGTGGACGGCGTCCCCGCCACCCGGTGGGAGTTCGAGGCCGCTACGGCGGTTCAAGATGCCAAGGAGGACGCCCCCTGGCAGCCCTGGACCGGCCCGCGGGGCTACCCGGAAGAGGCCAAGGCGTGGCTGGACCCCGCCGTCACCGAATGGCTGGGGCCGGTGGAGACCCCCAAGGTCACCGCCATGGCCGGGGTGGAAAACTGGCAGCTCTCCTATCAGGGAAAGCAGACCCGGTTTTCCGGCGGCGAGAACTGGAACGGTATCGGCCCGCCCACCGCCTATCTGATGGACCTGGACAAGGACGGCCGGGACGAGATCGCCATCACCCTGGTGGACCCGGACGTGCCCACCGAGGAGCTGTACCTCTTCGACGCGGAGACGTTGGAGCAGTATGACACCACCGGGGTGGCGGACATGGTGCGGGGATATCTGACCACCACCTCCGACCCCTCCTGTTTCTACCTCTCCGCGCCGGAGTTCGGCTTTGACGTCACCATACCCCGGGGACGGATGGGGCCGGTGGAGAACAAGCTGCGGGACGATCTGGAAATCCCTGCTTTCGCTTATTTCCCCCTCTATCTGGACGACGGGCGGATCGTCTGCTCGCTCAAGATCCCAGCGGGCAATATCCACGCTTTGCTGAACCTGGAGGGGGGAAAGCTAGTGTGTACCGGCTTTGAGTTCCAGGAGCATGGCGGGGAGTACAGCCAGGACACCTTCGCCGACGTGCTGCTGTGGGGCGTGCCCTTCAGCTATATGGAGGACGGACGCTTTCAGGAACACATAGATGCGGCGGACATCCCAAAGCTTTTCGGAGGCGACGACCCCTACATGGCCATCCAGCGCTTCGCCGTGGTGGACCTGGACCAGGACGGCGTAGACGAGATGGTGCTCTACGTCTGCGGCGTGGCGGGCGACATGGGGGGCTATCTGGTGCTCTACCAGAATGGAAACTGGATCACCGGCTTCAAGAGCGACTGGCGGAGCTTCTGGAAGTTGAAAACCGACGGTACATTATCTTGGTCCAGCCCCACGGGGCAGGACAACGGCTGGGGCGCTTACCCGGACCTGTATTACGGAGACTGGGAGATGAAGGAGCTGTCCCGGATGCACAGCTCCTGGGGCGAACCGGACGCTGCATTCTCCATCGGCGGCGAGGACGTCACCGAGGAGGAGTACCGGGACTACGACCAGCGGCAGCGGGCCAAGCCCGATGTGGTGTGGCACGAGTACAGCAGGGAGAACGTCCTGGAGGCGCTGGGCCTCTGACGTGGAAAAGCGCCCTCGCAGGGTTTCCCTGCGGGGACGCTTTTTTGGGGCCGGATTGACAATGGGGGCCGTGGCGCTGGACGACTTTTCGGGGCTGGAAATCGTTTCGGACAAACTGGCGCGGATTGTTTGATAGACGCGGACCGGTTCGTGTCAGCACAGTAGAAATTTCCCCACGTGTTCCATGGCCTCGGCGGCCCGCTTGATGGGCATCAGTTGAAACACATGCCACATCTCCGTCCACTCCTCCATCCGGCACAGCACCCCCGCCGACCGCATTCTGTCCCGGAGCTGCTCGGCGTCGGAGTACAGCAGCTCGTTGCCCCCTACTTGGATCAGCGTGGGCGGAAATCCGGTGAAGTCCCCAAACAGCGGCGACAGCATGGGATCGCTCAGGTCGGCGCCCGCGGCGTAGGCGCTGCGCACGGCCTGAATGTACTCCATGGTGATGGTGGGGTCAAGCTGGGCCCGCTGGGTATAGGACTCCCCGCTGGCGGTCATATCCGTCCAGGGAGAGAACAGCACCAGGCGGCTGGGGAGCCGGCGGCCTTCCGCCTTCAGCCGGTGGAGCAGCACCAGGGCCAGGTTGCCGCCGGCGGAATCACCCGCTACGGTGATGTCCCGCGCGCCATAGCCCTGGTACATCAGATAGTCCCAAACCCGGACCACGTCGTCCACCGCCGCCGGGTAGGGATGCTCCGGGGCCAGGCGGTATTCGAAGCACAGCGTCTCCCGCCCGGAGGCGTGGGACAGCTTGGAGGCCAGAGGGCGGGAATAACCCAGGTTGCCGCTGGTATAGCCGCCCCCGTGGCAGTACAGGATAATCTGGTCGTGGTCGTGTCCCCACTCGGGCCGGACCCATGCGGCCTTCATACCGTCCAGATCAAAGGGCTCCCAGCGCATCCCGATCATGGGCGAGGCCAGCCGCCCCAGGATTTCCTGGGCGGCCCGCTGCCGGGCCAGGTCCTCCGGCGCCATGGACTCGGCGGAGCTGACAGAATGGATGGCCTTGAGGGCCCGCATCATCCGCGCGAGCTGCTTTTCTTCCGCCTGCGCTTTCTTTTCCGCGGACCTGATGCCGCGCAGCCGCATGGTTTTCCGCTCCATAGGAATCCCCCTTTTGTATCATCGGCGATTCATTGTACCACAGGCTTCCGCCTTTTTCAATGGTCCGCCGCCCCATGCGTCCTTGTACTTTCCGGAAGACTGTGGTACACTGTTCTCATGACGGGACGGAGGGACGCCTATGCCGCGGGAACAGGACTGGTACCGGCTGGACAATGCCGGCGTGCTGTACTCTGCTTTGAAAAAAGAGAAATATGCCCCGGTCTACCGTTTTTCCGCGGTCATGATGGAGCCGGTGGACCCGGAGGCGTTACAGCAGGCGGTGGACCGGACCATGCCCCGGTTTCCCAGCTTCCGGGTGCGCATCCGCAAGGGGGCCTTCTGGTGCTATTTTGAGCCCAACCCCAAGCCCGGGCCCTTTGTGCGGCCCGATATCTCCAACCCCTGCCAGCCCATCCGGGACAGGGCGGACAACGATTGGCTGATCCGGTTTTACTACTACGAGAGCCGCATCTCCTTTGAGGCGTTCCACGCCGTGTCCGACGGGAGTGGGGCGTTGGCCTTTTTCCGGGCGGTGCTGGCGGAATACCTGCGGGAGCGGGGGATCGATATCCCGCCGGACCCCCTACTGCCGGACGTGGCGCAGCCGCCCGGCCCGGAAGAGCTGGAGGACGCTTACGGCAGGTATGCCGGGAAGCGGGCGCTCCGGAAGAGGCTTCAAAAGACCGCCTATGCCAATACCAGCGCCCCGGAGCCCTTTTATACCCTGAACGTGACCATGGGGCTCATGTCCGTGGCGGCGCTCAAGGCCAAGGCAAAGGAGTACGGCGCCACCATCACGGAGTACCTGACGGCGGTGCTGCTGCTGTCCCTGCTGGAAAAGCAGCGCGCGGAGCGCCCGTTCCGGGAAAAGCCCATCGCGCTGGCCATCCCGGTGAATCTCCGGGCCTGGTTTCCCTCGGGGACCCTGCGGAATTTTATGCTGACGCTGCGCCCCTGTGTGGACCCAACCCTGGGGGAGTACACGCTGGAGGACCTGATCCGTTACGTGCACCATTTCATGGGCTTGTCCCTGAACCGGGCGGAGATGCGGGCCGTCGTCACGGGAAATGTGAAATTTACCCGGAACAAACTGCTGAAAATCATCCCACTATTTCTGAAAAAGCCCATTATGGCCTTTTCCTACTGGCTGGTGGCGGTCCGCCCGTTTACCGCCACCTTCACCAACCCGGGGGCCGTCCGGCTGCCGGACTCCATGCAGCCCCATATCCGGCGCATGGAAGTGATCCTGGGGCAGGCTACCCGGCCGTCGCCCCATTGTGCCGCCATAAGCTGCGGGGACGTGATGGAGGTGACCTTTGCCGGGACGGGGACCTCCAGCGAGACGGAGCGGCGCTTTTTCACCCATCTGGTCCGGGAGGGAATCCCGGTCAAGGTCATTTCCAACCGGAGCCAACAGGAGGTGCGCTGATGTCATACTGTGTCAACTGCGGCGTGGAGCTGGACGGCACGGCGGAGATGTGCCCGCTGTGCCGGACGCCGGTGTATAACCCCGCCCGGCCGGTGGACCGGGACGGCTCCACCCCCTTTCCCACGGAGCGGGGCGAGGTGGCCCTGGACTCCAGGTGGGAGGTGGCTGTCCTGATCTCCGCCATGTTGGGCTCGGCGGCCCTATGCTGCGGGCTGCTGAACCTGTTTTTCCTGCTGACCAGCCAGCCCTGGTCCCTGTACGTGATCGGGGCGGCGGCCATGCTCTGGGTCTTTATCGTGCCGCCCCTGCTGTGGCGGAAGCTGCCCCTGCCCGCAGCGACCTTGCTGGACGGGGCGGCGGTGGGGCTGTATGTGCTGCTGATTGCGTGGGAGCTGGATGGGCTGGACTGGTATCTCCATCTGGCGTTGCCCGCCACGATTTTGTTGGCGGCCATTCTGCTGGCCCAGGTGCTGCTGTTCCAGAAGCGGCGGCTGAGCATCCTCTCCACCATGGCGGTGGTCATCGCCTCCGTGGCGGTGTTTGTGGCGGGGCTGGAGCTGCTGGGGGACCTGTATTTCCATGGGGGGTGGGAGCCGTCCTGGTCGCTGGTGGTGCTGATCGTCGCCGGAGCGCTGGAAATCCCGCTGATGGTGGTGCGCCGGGTTCCGAAGCTTCGGAAGGAGGCCCGACGGCGTTTCCACATATGAGCGGGCGGTAAAATCGTGAGAATTATTGTAAAGGAGGGTACTTATGTCAAAATTCTATGGAAAAAAACACAGGGCGAAAATCGAAAGGATGGAGGAGCTGTGGGAAAATCTCCATGCCCTTGCCGAGCTGTGCAAGGAGTACGGCATTGAGGACATGTTGCAGGACAACGGTTTGAAGGTCATGCAGCAGCTGGTGTACCTGAACATGGATTTTTTGCCGGGAAGGGAGGGGAATGACAGCATCTCCGAATCCGGGACGGAGTGGGAGATGAAATCCGTGAACATCCTCTTGACTTCCGGGTTCAGCACCAACCACCACACAAATCATGACATCATCGCCAAGTACAGAAAGGTGCCGTGGACGTTTTCGATCTATGAGGGTATCACACTAAAGGAAATCTACGTCATGACGCCCTCGCAGCTCGAACCGATCTACCGGCACTGGGAGGAGCGGCTGCGAGACGGCCGCTCGCATCTCAACAACCCGAAAATTCCGGTGAGCTTTGTGAGAGCGAACGGCCTGAAGGTGTTCCCTATTGATCCCGACAACCCCATTGACCCGGACAGCATCAACTGGTAAAAGGGGGGGTTACTTGTTGAGGTTTAACGAGGTTTGACTCGGCAGAATTTCAATTAATTCGCCGTTCATAATGGCCTCGTAATGCTGCTGGGCCTGGTCCACCGAATCGGAGAACCGCAGGGTGGAGGTAGCGACATATTCCTGATTGATTTCAAAGGTTTTCCACTGCCGGTTAAGGGCCTCGGCGGCCTGACCGGTGGTGTTGGAGCCGCCGAAGATATCGACGACCATATCCATTGGATCCGTCAGGAATTTGATGAAAAACTCCGGAAGCGATATGGGGAAACGGGCGGGGTGCCGCTTGAGCGAAAGGGCTTTGCAGTAGCGCTGGTACTGGCTGTTTGAGTCGCTGTTGGAATATTGCAGCAGGTTGGAGGGAATTGCCCCGCCGTTGTCCTTGGCCCAGGAGCTTTTCCCCATCACATGGCCGGAGGGCCTGTGGATGCCCGGCTGTTTCACAAAGTCCTCGGGTTTGGAAATCAGGTGCTGCATCCGGGAAGAGTAGGGGGTGAGCACGTTTCTCACGTCCGCTTTGGGCCACTCGGTTTTGGACAGCCACCATACCGTGTCCACGCTGTTTTTTGCGCGGAGCTTTCTTTTGTTAACCCATTCGATGGGCGCGGGCAGAGAGGACGGATTGTGCCAGTAAAACGGCTGCGCCAGGTGAAAGCCGACCCCGTCGCACATTTGCAGGAGCACCCGGTATTGGTACAGGCTGTAGGTGGGGGTTCCCCGGTGGTACGCGCTGCCCAGGTCGATGACGAAGCTGCCGTCGGGGCGGAGCTTCCGGTACACGATTTCACCGAAGGAGCACAGCCATGACACATATTCGTCCTGCTCCTTATTTCCGTAGCTCTTTTTTCGCAGCAACGCGAAGGGGGGAGAGGTGACGACGAGATTGACGCTGTCGTCCTCCAACTCCGCCAGCAACTGTATAGAATCGCCCAGCAGGCAGGCGCCTAGTTTTGTTGTGTAGCCAATCATATTATGCTCCAATCTATCTGTATCGTTACAGTGCAACGGCGCAACTGTGCATTTCTTCATTTTAACAGGTGAAGGAGCGCTTTTCAACACATTTTTCAAAGGAGGCGAGGTTATGCTGTCCCGTCAACGGCTGTTCTGGCGGCTGCGGCCCTACGACCTGCCCGGTTCCGACCGGGCCTTCCTGCGGGCCTGCCGGGACAACTGCGCCTATCATATCTGCCACTGTCCCGGCTATGCCGCCATTTGCAGGCACTTGGGCTTTTCCCCGGAGCAGCTCCGGACCATCGACGATTTGGCCAAGATTCCCGTAATCCCCACGCTCTTTTTCAAACGGAAAGCCCTGTTCTCCATGCCCCAGTGGCGTATGGCCATGAAGGTGACCTCCTCGGGCACCAGCGGGAAGTACAGCCGCATCGGGTTCGACTGGGGCTCCATCCTGGCGGAGGCCCCTATGGTCATCAACCTGGGGTTTCGCCACCATCTGGTGTCCCCCAAGCCCGCCCACTGTGTCATCCTGGGCTACAAGCCCCACAAGTCCAACCATACCGGGGTCACCCGGACCATGTTCGGCCTGACCCACTTTTCCCCACCCCTCAGCCGTACCTACGCCCTGCATATGGTGGACGGGGGCTATGTCCCCAACCTGGATTCTGTGGCCAGGGCCCTGAAAAAGTTCGAGCGCTCCCACTTTCCCACCCGTGTCATCGGTTTTCCCTCCTACCTGTGGTTCGGCCTGAAACGGATGGAGGAGCTGGGGCTGCGGGTAAAGCTGCCAAAGGGATCCCGCATCATTCTGGCGGGAGGCTGGAAGCAGCACTCCGACCAGGAGGTGGACAAGGGCACCCTCTACGCCCTGGTGGAAAAGACGTTGGGTGTCCCCGAGGAGAACATCAACGAGCTGTTCGGCGCGGTGGAGCACCCGGTGTTTTACAACACCTGCAAGCGCCACCATTTCCACATACCCGCCTATGGCCGCATCATCATCCGGGACCCGGACACCCTGGAACCCTTGCCCATGGGCCGGGTGGGCCTCATCAACCTGATCTCGCCCCTGATGTGCGCCACGCCGACCCTCAGCGTCATGACCGACGACCTGGGTTATCTGACAACCGGGGAGAAGTGCGGCTGCGGCATTCAAACTCCATATCTGACCATTTTGGGCCGGGTGGGGATGAGCGACATTCAGACTTGCGCCGCCGGGGCATCGGAGCTGCTGGGAAAGGGGGAAGCGTTTTGATTTTTGCCAATGGGAAATTGCTCCCTGATACGGAGCGAAAGGCCGTCCTGGACGGCCTGGAGGCCCAACTGGACGCTGTGCGCACTGCCCCGCCTCTGGAGGCGGAGACGGTGATTTCCGCCGTGGACGCCTTGGGCAAGCGGTTGGAGGACGGGGAGTTCGCCCCGCTGCTGTCCCGGTTCCTGCCCGCCGGGATGGGATTGGACGAGCTGCTCCCCCTGCTGCGCCGGGAGAGCCTGGAGGGCAAGCTGACCGCTGAGCTGGGGCCGGAGCCTTTCGTATCCAAGGATTTCGCCAAAACCACCGCCCGGGTCCTGCCCCTGGGCGTGCTGTTCCACATCGCGCCGGGCAATATGCCGGGGCTGCCGGTTTACACCGCGCTGGAGGGACTGCTCACCGGCAACATCAATCTGGTCAAGCTGCCCCACGGGGATAAGGGCCTGTCCCTGGCGGCCTTTGGCCTGCTGGTGGAGCAGGAACCCCGGCTGGCCCCTTATATCTACGCCTTTGACCTACCCTCCGGTCGGCGGGAGGACATGAAAGTCCTGGCTGCGCTGGCCGACGGGTTGGTGGTCTGGGGCGGCGACGGGGCCGTGGAAGCTGCCCGGACCCTGGCCGGGCCCGGATGCAAGCTCATGGAGTGGGGCCACCGGCTCAGCTTCGCCTATCTCTCCGGTTACGAGGACAGGGAGGCCGAGCTGTCCGCTCTGGCTTCCCACATCGTGGAGACGGGCCAGCGGCTGTGTTCCTCCTGCCAGGTGATTTTTCTGGACACCGACGATCGTGAGGAGGGGCTTGCCTTTTGCCGGGAGTTCCTGCCCTATCTGGAGAAAGCGGCGGCCCAACGCCCTGGGCCGGGGGCTGGGGCCCCGGCTTCCCTCAGCGGCCACACCGCCCTGCTGGAGCGCATCGTGGACGGAAGGGCGGAGGGGGAAACCATATTCCGGGGTAAAGGCTGTTCGGTAATCCTCCGGCCCGACCGGGAGCTGGAGCTTTCCCCCATGGAGGGCAATGTGCTGGTGAAGCTGCTCCCGCAAAAGGAGCTGCTTTCCGCTCTCCGCCGCCGGAAGGGACGGCTCCAGACGGCGGGGCTGGTCTGCGCCCCGGAGAAGCGTGAGGCCCTCACCGACCTGCTGGCCCGGGCGGGCCTCACCCGGGTTACCCGGGCGGGAGGCATGTCCGCCTCCTTTCCCGGGGAGGCCCACGACGGGGAGTACGCCCTGCGCCGTTATGTGCGGATGGTGGACGTGGAGAAGGGGTGAGGGCGCAAATCAGCGCTGCTGAAAGCTAATGTAGCCGTAGTGGGGCGTGGCATAATCGGTGAGGCCGAAGGAATAGCCCATGGAGGCCATGGTCTTTGCCTGAGAGGCCATGGCGCCGGAGCCGCTTCGGGCGGGATCCACGGCCAGATAATTTCCGTTAGCGTCCCGCCCCACGATCACGATCCAGTGGTGGCGGGTGGTGGAGGAGTGGACGGCGGCCACAATGGGGAGGCCGTTGGACAGGGCGGCGTCCACCGCGGCGTTCAGTTCGTTCCTGCTGCCCACGTAGCTGTCCGTCTTGTAGGTGGCCCGGTATGTGTTCCCGTCGGAGCCGGTGTACAGCTCCCCGTTCAGGCTCCGGCACAGGACGCCGCTGTAGATCATATCGGCGGTGGAATACCGGTTGCCGCCCATGATGAGATTGACCGCCATCGCCGCCGCGGTGGCTTTGCAGGTGTTCTTGTCCTGTCGAAGGAAGGACACCCGGCTCAGGTTGGCGGCGGTGAGCCCGCCGGTGGCGGAGGGGTCGATGAGGACGCCTTGTTTCAGAAGCTGTAGCATCCGGGTATTCTGGGCGGCGGTGCCGCGGTAGCCGCTGATGCCGTTGGCGGCGGCGATTCCGGTCCGGTTGGAGTAGGACGGATCGACTCCCAGGGCGTTCAGGGCAACGGCGATGGATACGCTGTTGCCGGTATACCGAGGGAAGTAGGAGGCCGCGCCGGCGGTGGCGGTGAGAGCGGAGAGCGTCAGGCACAGCGCCAGGGTGGCGGCGGCAAATCGTTTTTTCATGGTGGAAACCTTCCTTTCTGTTCGCGGCGTGGATCGGGATGAACGGGGGAGGGGTGCGCGGCCGTGGTAGAAAAGCCGCAGACAAATCCCTGCAATTGTCTCATTCGTCCACAAAGAGGCCCGGCTTTACCTTTTTTAGTAAATTACTCATATGTAAATCCTGGAATGTCCCGCCGGCCCCCGGCGTCTTATCCTGTTTTCAAAGGCAAAACCGCCCCGGACCACCGTGTGGTCCGGGGCGGTTTTTATGCTTTGTCCGGTCGGTTTCAGGTGCTTTGCGCGTGGCCTGTTTTGTCCGCGTCGCCGTCGGCCAGGCGGAATTGGATGGAAATGGAGACCTCGGTGCCTTGGCCCTCCTCGCTCTCCACGCTGATGGAGCCGCCCATTGCCTCCACGATATTTTGGGTGATCGCCATTCCTATGCCCTGAGTCCCGGAGGAGGTGATCTCGCGCTCACGCTGGAAGGGATCGAAAATGTGCTCCAAAAAGTCTTGGCTCATGCCGATGCCCGTATCCCTGATTTTGAATACGTAGAAGCCATATCCCGCGGGGGCGTCCCGGGACTCGGTCAGGCGGACGCTGATCTGTCCTCCGGGCAAAGTGAATTTCAGCGCGTTGCTCAAGATGTTCATCAATGCCTGATGCATCTGCCGCCGGTCGCAGACGACATTGCTGTGGACCAAACCCTCGCTTTCCACGGACAGCTTCAGTTGCCTGGCCCGGACCTCCGCGCGGACGGTGGCCTCCAGCGCCCACAGGATATCCGGCAGTACACAGGGGGCTTCGTCGATGCTGATGTCCCCGCTCTCAAGATGGCTGATGTTCAGCAGGTTGCCGATGAGGGTTTGCAGATCGTTGGCGGACGACATGATCTGGTCCAGATAGTTGATGACCGCTTGTTTGTTATTGACGGACAGCTTGGCCAGGGCGGTGAAGCCTGTGATTGCGTTCATGGGGGTGCGCAGGTCGTGGGATATATTGCTGAAAAAGATACTTCTGGCCCGTTTGGCCCGCTGGGTTTGCCTCAAGGCGTCCTCCAGCAGCTTGCGCTGGGTTTCCAACGCCTCGTCGGTCAGCTTTTGGTGGGTGATGTCCACAAATATGCCCACATAGGTGATGGGCGTTCCATCCGTCCGGCGGGACAGGTTGCCTACCGCCTGGAACCACCGCCATCCCCGGTCGCGGGTCAGCAGGCGGTACTGCACGGAGTAAGTCTTTTTTCCTGTGTAATCGGCGATGGCGCCGTAAAATTCCTGTAAAACATGCTCCTTGTCCTCCTCGTGGAGCAGATCCGACCAGGACTCCAGCGTGTTGGGGAAATCTGCCTCGTTCTGATAGCCCAACATGGCGCGGAACTCGTCGCTCCAGTTCACGCGAATCATCTCGCCCAGCTCGTTGAACTCCATCGACCACATGCTGGAACTGAACAGCTCGTTTACCATGCGCAGTGCGGCGGTCTCGTGCTCCAACTGCTTCAGTACCTCCAGCCGTTCCCGGGCCGCCTGGACGGCGTGGGCGTCGCTGATCTCCCGCAGGTGGCGCTCGGTGGCATCCTCCACAAAGACATAGAACACGTCCCCGTAGAGGCTGGTGTGGACAAAGCGGCCATAGTCCCGAATCCAGCGGATCACGCCGTCCTTGCGGGTGACGCGGTACTCCACATAGTCCAGCCCTTTGCTGCTTTTCGATATCTGGCTGTGGATGCTTTTCTGCACCTGCTCCAGTTCCTCCGGATGGACCAGTCCCCGGAAGCTGTTACCGATGTAAGCCCTGAAATCCTCCAGGCTGTCGCAGCCGAGTATGTTGACCATGGCCTGGTTGGCGTAGATGAGCTCCTCGTTTCCGTCCGCGTGATAGATGAAGAAGCCGCCGGGCATTCCATCCGTGATTTGTTCGATGGCCGGGAGCGTCTGTTCGTTTAGGTCCAGCGGAAGCACCCACTTGTTTTCCTGTTTGTTCATATGCAGCTTCTCCTCATTTTTTGATATTGACACAATTTTATCACGTTGCGGGCTTCGGCGCAAGAGAAAACAGACTTTCAGAAAACCGGGAAATGCCGTTGAAGCATTCCCCGGTCCGGATGGCGTTACCGGAGGGCGATTCAACTCCGGTCCATGTCCAAGGCACGTTTTGCGTATTCTTTGAATTGCAGCGCGGCAGAGGAAAGGGGCTTGTTGCGTTTCCACGCCAAAACAGAGGTTGTGGTCAGTTCCGGCGATAATGGGAGGGCGCATAGCTCCGACGAGTCCAAAAAGGGAAGCCCGCCCTCCACAGCCAGCGCGTAGCCGATCCCGGACTGCGCCAGCAGAACACAATTGGACACCAAATTGTTGGCGGCCACGATATCCAGTTTATTGTAATACTCGCCGAACCAGTTTGCCACTTCATCGAATACCTTTTGCCGGCTTGGTACGATAATAGGGACGTCCGCCAGCTCCCTGGCTGTGACGGCTTTCTGTTTTGCCAGCGGCGCACCGGCGGGCATGACGGTAACCCAGCGTTCTTTGTGGGGCATACGGATATATTCAAACCGCTCCATATCCGCCGGCTCCAGCAGTAGGCCGATGTCGGTCAGCCCCTCATCCATGCGGCGCTTGATTCGATCCGTCCCGGTGGTATAGACGTCGAACACCACGCGGGGATGCCGCTGGCGAAACCCTGTCATTAAATCGGACAGGACGCGGACAGCGCCCAATTCGCCGCAGCCGATGTAAACAGTCCCCTCGACCTGTTCCTCGCGGATGGTTACCTCCGCCTCCGTCTTTTCCAGCAGCTCCAGAATCTCCTCCGCTCTGCGGCGCAGCAGGACACCTTCGTCCGTCAGCACAAGGGGACGGCTGTCGCGCTGAAACAGTTTAGCCCCGATCTGACGCTCCAAACAAGTCATTTGGCGGCTCAGGGTGGGCTGGGTGATATTCAACGCCTTGGCCGCGTTGGTGATATTTTGTTCTCGTGCCACGGTCAGGAAATAGTGGAGCAGCCTTGTCTCGATCATAACGTGATCCCGCTTTCCGCAATGATGCGCTGATTCAGCAAAAGGCGACTGCTGTTGCGCCGACGTATTTTTTGTGGAAAAATGTGACAAAAACCTGCATTTTCTCTTTTGTTCTTCTATTATATACCGGAATTGGTGAAATTTAAAGCGGAAATCCTCAAAGGAACGGGGCGGCTCCCCGCTGAACGGGGGCCGCCCCTTAGACGTTATGCTATCATTTTCAATTACTTCTTGTAGGTCATGACAACGTCGCTTGTTGTTACCTTTCCAAAAGCGGAGGGCACGGGCTCGCCCACCTCGTCGCCGTTGGTGATGACAAAGGGCGTCACCACTTGATATCCCTTCTTGGTGATAAAGTCGATGTCGAACTTCAGCAGGATTTGGCCCCGCTTGACCCGATCGCCCTCTTTGACCAGGGGAGTGTATCCCTCTCCGTTCAGCTCCACGGTGTTCATGCCGACGTGGATGAGCAGCTCGGCGCCGTCTGCGGCTGTCACGCCGATGGCGTGGCCCGCGTAGGTGGAGATCACGCCGTCGCAGGGCGCACAGACCTCGCCCACCGAAGGGATGAACGCCACGCCGCCGCCCAGAACGCCGGAGGAGAACACCTCATCCTCCACCTGGTCCAGGGCGATGGTCTCACCGGCGATGGGGGCGTACAGAACACCGGGTTCCGTAGCAACCATCGGGGTTTCCTTAACCGGTTTCACAACACCGGTCTCGGCGGGGTCCAGCTTGCCGTTCTTCGCCCAGATGCCGAACATGACGTAGCTGGCGGCGAAGGCGACACCCATGGCGATGAGGACGCCGATGACAGCGAAAATCAGATTGCTCATGGTATAGCCCAGCGGGATGACGTCCTCGGTGGGGATATACGCGGGCAAGACCAGCAGCCCCGGGGAGCCGCCCGCGAAACGGGCGACCCGGGTGATGCCCAGGAACAGGCCGCCGACGCCGCCGCCCAGCATGGCGGCGTACAACGGGAAGGTGAATTTCAGGTTGACGCCGTACAGCACCGGCTCGGTGATGCCCAGCACGCCGGTCAGGCCGGCGGAGGAGGCCTGCTGCTTGGTGTCCGGGTTCTTGGAGCGGATGGCCACCGCCAGGCCCGCAGCGCCCTGGGCCACGTTGGACACCAGCATGCCGGGGCCCACCACCGTATCCCACTTGACGGTGGCCAGGTTGTTGGTGCCGATGGGGATCAGGCCGTAATGCGTGCCCGTCATGACCAGCAGCGGGGTGAAGATGCCGACGATGGTGGGCACGATCCAGGGGGCGAAATTATTCAGCCACACGAAGAATACGTTGATGAGGTTGGACACCCACGCGCCGATGGGGCCCAGTACCACGATGGTGGCGGTGCCGCCCACCAGCAGGCTCACCAGGGGCACCGAGAAGAATTTGACCGCCCTGGGGGAGACCTTCTGCATGAAGTGCTCCACCACCGACATAAACCAGACGCCCAGGATGATGGGGATGACCGAGGAGGTATAGGTTGCCTTGGTGACCGGCAGGACGCCCAGGAAGGTGACCGCCTCCTCGCCGCCCAGCAGGCTGATAAACGCCGGATACACCAGGATGCCGGCCAGGGCCATGGCGGTGCCCTGGTTGCACTTGAACTTCCTGGCGCAGGACGCGGCCAGAAGGATGGGCATGAAATAGAACGCCGCGTCCGCCATCGCGTTCAGGATGATATAGGTTTGGGTGCCGCTCTTGAGCACGCCCATAGCGGAGAACAGCGCCATGAACGCCTTGAGCAGACCGGCTCCGGTAATGGCCGGAATGATGGGCTGGAAGATGCTGGCGATGCCCTCCAACACCTTGCTCAGTTTCGAGCGGTTGTCTTCCTTCTCAGCCTCCGGGTCCTGGATCGCGCCCGCGGCCTCAAAGCCGCCCAGGGCGACCACTTCCTGATAGACCACCGGAACGTCCGGCCCGATTACGATCTGGTACTGGCCGCCCGCGTTCACCACGGACAGCACGCCGGCGGTCTTTTTCAAGACGTCCGTGTTTGCCTTTCCGTCGTCCTTCAAGGTAAAGCGGAGGCGGGTCGCACAGTGGACGACCCCGCTCACGTTTTCCTTTCCGCCGACGTTTTCCAAAATTTTCCGGCTAAGCTCTTGTAATCCATTTGAACTCTCCTCTCACAAGTATTTCTCCTTCGGCAGGTCCCCGGAAGCTCAACCCAGATCCTCGCCGTTAGATGCGATCACTTTTTTGTACCACTCAAAGCTGTCTTTTTTCATGCGCTTCAGCGTTCCGGAGCCGTCGTTCTGCTTGTCCACGTAGATCATGCCGTAGCGCTTGCGCATTTCCCCGGTGGAAGCGGACACCAGGTCGATGCAGCCCCAGCAGGTATAGCCCAGCAGGGGGATGCCGTCCTCATTGACCGCAGCCAGCATGGCCTTGATGTGCTCGCGCATATAATCAATGCGGTAGGGGTCGTGGATGCTGCCGTCCGCTTCCACAGTATCCGCCGCGCCAAGGCCGTTTTCTACGATGAACAGCGGTTTTTCGTACCGGTCATACAGCACGTTTAAGGTGACGCGCAGCCCCAGCGGGTCGATCTGCCAGCCCCACTCGGAGCTTTGCAGGTAGGGGTTCACCACCGCGCTGATGACGGCGTTGCCGCCCCGGCTGTGGTTCTTGATGATCTCGGGGTCCGCGGACATACACCGGCTGCAATAATAGCTGAACGAGATGAAATCCACCGTGCCTGCCGCGAGCTGACTTTCGTCGTCGCCGGCCAGCTCCAGCCGGACGCCCGCGCGCTCCATGCGCTTCTTTGCCCAGACCGGGTAGCTTCCCCGGGCTTGAACGTCGATAAAGAAGTAGTTGTCCCGGTCGCACTCCATGGCCTTGTAGACGTCCGCCGGATTGCTGGTATAGGGGTAGAAATTACCGGCGGCCAGCATACAACCCACCATGCAGCCCGGGATCATCTCATGGGCCAACTGGACCGCCTTGGCGCTGGCGACCAGCTCGTGATGGGCGGCCTGATACTTGACCTGCTCCGGGTCTTCCCCCTCTTCAAAGTAGATGCCCGCGCCCATAAAAGGCATATGGAGCAGCATATTGATCTCGTTGAAAGTGATCCAGTACTTTACCTTTTTTCCGTACCGCTCAAACAGAACCCGGCAAAGGCGCAGGTAGGCGTCCACCATGCGCCGGTCCTTCCAGCCGCCGTATTTCTTAATCAAGGCGATGGGCGCGTCAAAATGGCAGATGGTGACCAGAGGCTCGATTCCGTAGCGGGCGCACTCGTCAAACAGGGAATCGTAAAACGCCAGGCCCTCCTCGTTGGGCGCCTCGTCGTCGCCGTTGGGCAAAATACGGGTCCACGAGACGGACAGGCGGTAGCATTTGAACCCCATCTCGCCCAGCAGCGCGATGTCCTCCTTGTAGTGGTGGTACATATCGATGGCCTCATGGGCCGGATACTCATGCTGATCGTCGCAGTCCAGCATTTTCATCAGCCCGCGGGCGACCTTCATGCGGTCGGGACCGAAGGGAATCACATCCACGCTGGACAGTCCCCGGCCTCCTTCCAAATACCCCCCTTCGCACTGGTTGGCGGCCGTGGCCCCGCCCCATAGGAATGAGCTGTTCATTTTCATGTTTTTCATCAACCCTTTCTAAAAATGGACAGTTTTTGGAAAATTTTGTTTTTGATAAGACAATTCTTCTGTTAACAGATTATCGTATCTTGTTGGCAATGTCCAATACTCTATAGGCATTTTATATTCATGCTCAAAAAGCATTTTACCCTTACCGGAGGCGTTCCAGTCACGGCCCGCAAATCAGGCCCGATGGATCAAACGCCCCGCGTTCCAAGCGCCTGGAACGCGGGGCGTTTTCACCGTTTTATTTCACCGCTGTCCGGTTCCCGGCAACTGTTGTCCTCCAATCGGCGCAGCAGGGAAGACAGCAGCGTCCAATCCTCGACGGAGATGCCGTCGGCAAGCTTTTCCTGGAAGCGGTCATAGGCGTGCTCGATTTTCTCCAGCATTTCCTCTCCTTCCGGGGTGAGAAAGAGCTGGTACTGCCTGCGGTTTTCCGGGTCCTGTGTCCGGCGGAGGTGACCCATTTCCTCCAGCCGCCGGGCTCCCCGGGCCACGCTGGTTTTGTCCAGACAGAAGAAATTTGCGATGCCGTCCTGGCTGACGCCGGGGCAGCGGCCGGCCCGGAGTACGATCAGGTGCATGACGCCCACGTACCCATGGGAGTTGAGAATGGTGCGCTGGAGAAAGTAGAGGCGCTGGCGGTTGATCCGCAGCAGGCTGGACATTACCGGGTCTGTCATAACTCGTCCCCTCCCAGCGCGGCCTGGGCCTGCTCCATTGCCTCAATCCTCCGGTGTACCCGGCGGATCAGCGGCACCGCCAGAAGCAGGGTGAGCAGGTCCGCCACCGCCTGGACGGAGGCCACGCCGTTGGCTCCCCACAAGTGGGATATGGGGTAGACGATGGGCAGGAAGCAGGTGCCCTGCCGGGCGGTGGACAGCAGCAGCGCGCCCCGGGCGTCGCCCAGCCCCGCGCAGAACATGTTGACCACCGCCACCCAGCCGTGTATGGGCAGCACGAGGCATTGCAGGCGGATGGCCAGCGCTCCCACCGCCAGCATCTCGGCGGACTGGTCCGACTTGGCGAACACGCCGATGAGCTGATTGGCGGACAGGGCCAGGGCGACGCCCATGACCAGCGCCCCTACGATGGCGGCGCGGGAGGCGAAGCGGTAGCTCTCCTTCACCCGGTTGTACCGCTTGGCGCCCCAGTTGAAGCCCGCCACCGGCTGGAAGCCGGTGCCAAAGCCCAGAATTACGCCGAAGGGGAACATCATCACCTTGGTGGATACGCCGATGCCGGCCAACACAGCGTCGGAGATGCCGCCGGCGATGTTGTTGAGCACGATGGCGGACACCACCGCCAGCCCGGAGCGGAACATGGAGGAGGAGCCCACGGTAAACACCTGCGTGACAATATCCCGGGCGGGACGGAACCGGCGGATGGACAGGCGGAGCACACTGCGCCGGGTGATATAGGGGAACACCAGAATGGCGAAGCTCACCAGCTTGGAGATGGCGGTGGCCAGCGAGGCCCCGGCCACGCCCATGTCAAGGTTGAAGATGAAGATGGGGTCCAGGAAGCAGTTCAGGATGCCGCCGAAGCCCATGCCGAACATGGACAGCACGGCGTTGCCCTCCGCACGGAGGCACTGGTTCATCACGAAATTTGCCGCCATGAAGGGGGCAACCAGCAGCACATAGGTGGCGTAATCCACGGCGTATTGCTCGCAGGTGTCGGTGGCGCCCAGCAGCCGGACCATGGGGTGCATAAAGGCAACGCCCAGCAGAGTGACCACCGCGCCGAAGAGGACCGCCGTAAAGAAGGCGGTGGACAGCACGCGGTCCGCCTTCTCGTTCTCCCTGGCCCCCAGCAGGCGGGAGATGTAGCTGGCCGCGCCCACGGCCAGCATGGACCCGGCCATCATGATGATCTGGTCCAAAGAGGCGTTGACGCTGATGGCGGCCTGGGCGCTCTCGCCCAGACTGCTGACAAAATAGGTGTCGGCCAGATTGTAGATGGATGTGATGAGGAAGGAAATGATGGACGGCAGGGCCATTTTTCCAATGATCCGGGGCAGGGAACCCTTGAGCATCATATCTTCGCGCTGCTGCTGTCTCTCTTTCTCCATGCTTGGCATACGTGTAAATCCTCCGTTTGCTTTGTTTTATCTGCAACTGTTTCATATGAAACATCATAGCGGAGAAGATATGAAATGTCAAGGGATGGAGGGAAATTGCTCCGCTCAAATGCCTGCCGCGTCGGGGACCGCGCGCGGTCCGGGACTTTGGGAAAAAGCGGTCGCTCAAAATACAGTGGATTTTCCCTGCGGGCTATGGTACAATTCAGCCAATGACAGAAGAGAGGCGCTTATGGATATGACTTTGAAGAATTTGAAGATTGGAGAGAGCGCCACCATCACGGCGGTGGGCGGGGAGGGCGCGCTCCGGCAGCATTTTCTGGATATGGGCGTGATCCCGGGCGCGGAGGTCACGGTGGTGAAGTTCGCGCCCATGGGCGACCCGATGGAGCTGCAAATCCACGGCTATGAGCTGACGCTCCGGCTGGCGGACGCGGATCAGATCGCCGTCAGACCCATCCGGGAGAGGACGAATCAGCACAGTCATGTGGACCGGTTTGACCCCACGGCCCATCCGGGGCTGGGGGAGGACGGGAAATACCACGCCAAGGGGGACGGCGAGGTGCTGCCGGAGGGGACGCAGCTCACCTTTGCCCTTGTGGGAAACCAGAACTGCGGCAAGACCACCCTGTTCAACCAACTGACCGGCGCCAACCAGCACGTGGGCAATTTTCCGGGCGTTACGGTGGACCGGAAGGACGGCCCTATCAAGGGACACCCGGACACGCAGGTCACCGACCTGCCGGGGATCTACTCCATGTCGCCCTACAGCAGCGAGGAGATCGTTTCACGGAACTTCGTTTTGGGCGAGCGGCCCCGGGCCATCATCAACATTGTGGATGCCACCAACATTGAGCGCAACCTGTACCTGACCATGCAGCTTCTGGAAATGAATGTTCCCCTGGTGGTGGCCCTCAATATGATGGACGAGGTGACCAGCAACAACGGCTCCATCGACATCAACGGGATGGAAGCCATGCTGGGCGTTCCGGTGGTGCCCATCTCCGCCGCTAAAAACGAAGGGGTTCGGGAGCTGATCGACCACGCCCTGCACATTGCCCGGTATCAAGAGCGGCCGAAGAAACAGGATTTTTGCAGCAAGGACGATCACGGCGGCGCCATCCACCGGGCCATCCACGCGGTGGAATCCATCCTGGAGGACCACGCGGAGCAGGCCGGCCTGCCCCTGCGGTTTTCCGCCACAAAGGTGATCGAGGGGGATGGGCTGATCCTGGAGCAGTTGAAGCTGGAGCGGAATGAAACGGAGGCCATCGAGCACATCGTCACGCAGATGGAGCGGGAGGGCGGGATGGACCGCAGCGCCGCCATTGCCGATATGCGCTTCGACTTTATCGAATACGTCTGCGAGCGCACGGTGCAAAAGCCACGGGAGAGCCGGGAGCGCCTCCGCTCGGAAAAGATTGACCGCGTCCTCACCGGGAAATGGACGGCCATTCCCTGCTTCATTGCCATTATGGGGCTGGTCTTTTACCTGACGTTCCATGTGATCGGCGCATTCCTTCAGGAGCTTTTGGCGGCGGGGATTGACGCGCTCTCTTCCGTGGCGGAGGCCTGGATGACTGCCGCCCACGTCAATGAGGCGCTTCGCAGCCTGGTGATCGACGGGATCTTCGGCGGCGTGGGGAGCGTGCTGAGCTTCCTGCCCATCGTGGTCACGCTGTTTTTCTTCCTCTCCATCATGGAGGACAGCGGCTATGTGGCCCGGGTGGCGTTTTTTATGGACAAGCTGCTGCGGAAGCTGGGGCTTTCGGGACGCAGCATCGTGCCCATGCTGATCGGCTTCGGCTGTACGGTGCCCGCCGTGATGTCCACCAGGACCTTGCCCAGCAAGCGGGACCGGAAGATGACGATCTTGCTGACGCCGTTTATGAGCTGTACGGCGAAGCTGCCCATCTATGCCTTTTTTGTGGGCGCGTTTTTCCCCGGCCGGGGCGGGCTGATTATGACCGGGCTGTACCTTCTGGGCATTGTGGTGGCCATCGTGGTGGCGCTGCTCTTTAAAGAAACCCTGTTCAAGGGCGAAGCGGTGCCCTTTGTCATGGAGCTCCCCAATTACCGGATGCCGGGGGCGAAAAATGTGGCCCAGCTCCTGTGGGAAAAGGCCAAGGACTTTTTGAACCGGGCGTTCAGCATCATTTTGCTGGCCACCATTGTGGTATGGTTCCTACAGAGCTTTGATTTACACCTGGACATGGTGTCCGACGCCTCCAACAGCCTGATGGCGGTGGCGGTGGGCTGGCTCGCCCCGATTTTGGCGCCCCTCGGCCTGGGCGACTGGCGCATTGCCACCTCGCTGGTCAGCGGCTTCCTGGCCAAGGAGAGCGTGGTATCCACCATGGAGCTGTTGTTCGGCGGCGGCATCCAAGCGGCGCTGTCTCCGGTTGACGCCGCGACAATGCTGGTGTTTTCCCTTTTGTATACCCCTTGCGTGGCCTCCATCGCCGCGATCCGCCGGGAGCTGGGGGGAAAGTGGGCGATCGGCGTGGTGCTTTGGCAATGTGTGGTTGCCTGGATCGTGGCGTTTTTCGTGCGGGGTGTCTGTCTGGCCGCCGGTCTTTAGAATCTGTGGAAACCGGGAGGGATTAGGATGAACTTCGCCGATCTTGTGGTGGTGGTCGCGGTAGGAGGGATGGTTTTGCTGGCCGTCGCGATCCTCCGGAAAAACAGGCGAAACGGGAATCGGAGCTGTGGCTGCCGGTGTTCCGATTGCGGCTGCGGTTGCTGTTTCACAGAGCGATAGAAGTACCAATAGGTCAAAATCAGAACGAAAAGGAGAATGCGTCATGGGCGCGATGAAGGACAGACTGCATACCGGAGAAATCTATTTTCCCGGAGACGAGGAGATCATGGCGGACCAGCTCAAACGGCTGGATCGGCTTTATGAGTTCAACCAGACCCGCCCCACCCAGCAGGAAACGCGTCAGGCCATGTTGAAGGAGATGTTTGCCGAGATCGGGGAGGGGTGCTACATTGAACCGCCGTTCCACTCCAACTTTGGCGGCAAGCATGTGCATTTCGGAAAAAACATCTACGCCAACTTCAACCTGACTTTGGTGGACGACACCCACATCTACGTGGGCGATTACACCATGTTCGGCCCGAACGTGGTGATTGCCACTGCGGGACACCCCATCCTGCCGGAGCTGCGGGAAAAAGGCTATCAGTACAACATGCCGGTGCGGATCGGGAAAAACTGCTGGCTGGGCGCGGGGGCGATCGTGCTGCCGGGCGTCACCATCGGCGACAATGTGGTGGTGGGGGCCGGGAGTATCGTGACCCACGACCTGCCCTCCAACGTGGTGGCGGTGGGCAATCCCTGCCGGGTGATGCGGGAGGTCAATGAGCATGACCGGGAGTATTATTTCAAGGATCGAAAAATTGACTTCGGCGCGTTGGAATAAGGTAGCGGCGCGGGCGGGTAAAGCGTTGGTGAGGTCGGCCATCAGCGTGTTGACCGAGCCGATATTGTCGTCCGTAAAATCGGAGAGGCGTTTCAGCATCTGCCGGGAGTTATCCCGGGCGTCGTCGGTGAAGCTGCCCATGGATTCCGGCAGGGCGGACACATCGTCCCCCGTGCGCGGGGCATTGTTGATGGCCCGGTCGATGAGGCGGTCCAGGGCGTCCGCCCGGTCAAAGGCGATGTTGACCACCATGATGCGGCTGGCACCGAAGGTGATGAACTCGTTGTCCATGACGGTGAGGTCCTGGCGGGTTTCCGTGGCGCCCGGAAGATAGCTGACCAGGTGACAAAAGCAAGCGGCTGAACGATGGCCTTCCTGGACCGACGGCTTGTGACGGCGCTTTTGGTAGTCCTCGGGGTCCCTGAGAAAAAACGGGCCGGTATCTTTTAGGTAAGATACCGGCCCGCGTAGCTCTTTATTGTACGGAGCGAGGGGAGAAACGCTCATGAATGCTCCGCCTGAACGCCCGGCTGGAGCACATATCTACGCGATGGCTTGACCAGCAGCGTCACAGCCAGAATGACTGCCGCCGTAATCCCCAGGCTGAGCGGATATACCTGCATGATCGTGGCAAAGGACGGGGCGCGCTGAAACACCGTAAAGATCCAGGTCAGGCGCACTCCGCATATCCCGATGACCGCGCAGGCCGCCGGGATGAAGGAAACGCCGAAGCCCCTCAGGTAGCCGGACAGCGCCTCCTGAGCGAAGCTGAACGCGTATGCGAAGAACATATATTCCAGCCGTATCCGCCCTGCGGCGATGACCTCCGGGTCCTGGTTAAAGATGCTGAGCAGGGGCCGGCTGAACAGCAGGATCAGCCCGCTGACCGCCGCGGTGCTCACCGCGCTTTGCAGCAGGCACAGCCGCAGCGTCTTCCGGCAGCGGTCGTTTTTCCCCGCGCCATAGTTCTGGCCGACAAAGGTGGTACACGCCTGACCGAAGGAGTTCATAATGTAGAAGGAGAATACCTCCAGGTTAAACGCCACCGAGGAGGCCGCCATGACCGTCGTTCCCAGGCTGTTGACCGCCGACTGGACGATAATATTGGCAAACGAAAAAATCATGCCCTGCACGCCCGCCGGGACTCCGATCTTCAGGATTTCCCCCAGCACGTCGCCGTGGACGCGCAGCTTCCGGGGATCGACCCGGACAGCCAGGTCTGTTTTCATCAGGGACAGGAACAGAATCACCGAGCTGATGAGGTTGGCCAGCACCGTCGCGGTGGCCACGCCGTCCACATCCATACCAAAGCCAAGGACAAAGATAAGATTGAGGATGACGTTGAGCACCCCGGAGATCACCAGGGCGATCAGGGGCGTTTTGGTATTGCCGCAGCTCCGGAAAATGGCGGATTCAAAGTTATAAAGCAGGATCACCGGCATTCCGGCCAGGTAAATCCGGAGATATTTTACGGCCAGCGGGAACACGTCGTCCGGGACGTCCAGCAGCGCCACGACCCGAGGCGCCACGAACTCGCCCAGCACGGTGAGGAACAGTCCTCCCAGCAGGGACACGATCACCGACGTATGTACGGCCTTGGCGATTTTCTTGGTATCCCTTTGACCGATGGATCTGGCGATGATGACGTTGCTCCCCAGGGAAATCCCGACAAAAAGATTGACCAGCAGCCCGATGATGGGCGAGTTGCTTCCCACCGCCGCCATGGCTGCTTTGCCGGAAAACTGTCCGACCACCGCCAGGTCCGCCGCGTTGAATAACTGCTGTAAAATTCCCGTTGCGGCCAGCGGTATGGTGTATTTGATGATCTTGTCTCCTAACGAGCCGTTTGCCATGTCGATCCGACCGCCCATATGGATTTCCTCTTTCCGTTACTTGATCATAAAATGATATCATATGTCCGACCCAAAAGAAATATTTCTTTTCCACTATACCGGCATGGAAAAAACTTATAAAATGATCTGTTTTACTAAAATTAGGAACAATGAGGAGTTGTTCCGGAAGACTCCGCGTCTGCCCGGAGCATTCCCGTTCTTCCCCAAAAGTTGCTTTGGCTCGGTTCGGGGAATGGGGGTGTGCCACAGCATGGCCGGATGCCGCGCCGTCTGACAGCTATTGACACCAAAAGGAGGAGAATAGTATAATGTAAATACGGTCGGCGCATTGGCCGGCGCGGAACGGACAGGTATTTTTTCGTTGAGGCCACACGTCCTCTCAAAACGTTGAAATGGAGAGCGTCGATGAAAGGAACGCCAAATAAGCAGAAAAAACGGAAAGGGCTTTCCCTGCTCTTTTCCATTGTTATCATTTTTGGCATTTTTGGGACGATTGTATTCGCGGTGTCCCGCAGGATCGCCGAGGAGATGTCGGATGCCGCCATCCAGAGCCTGAGTGAAAGCCTGGACCTGATCCAGAGCACCATTGAGGCGATCCTGCGCAGCGAGGCGGAATTCCAAACGCTGATCGCCCAGGAGATTGCCCGGGCGGAAGACCCGGAGGAGTATATCCGCGCCTATGAGAAAAACCAGACGATGGCAAAGCTGTCGCTGATCCTGTTGGGGGAAACGGAAGGGGTTTCCAATACCGGGGAACGGTTTACCGAGGAGGGCCTGGATTTTTCCGCAGGAGAAACGGTTTTCGGCTTGCCGGTCTCCCGATCCTACCTGAATTATATGGGAACCTGGTCCTACACCATCAAATGCCCCGTTGAGCGGGACGGACAGGAGATCGGGACCCTTTACGCCGAGTATGTCTATGATGCCATTGACCGGTCCCTTCCGGACGGGTTTTATAACCAAGAGGCGTCGCTGTACATCATGGACGCGGAGAGCCAGCGGTTCGTTCTGAAGCCCAAAGGGATGGGGCAGCGCAGCGCGGGCCATTTGAATCTGGCGGATTTTTACCGGGCGAACAATATTCAGGACCCGGAGATCCGGGCGGAGGTGGAGGGGTGCCTGAGCGCCGGGCGGAACCTCCTGTTTTACCACGAAATCCGGGAGGTCAACGCCCTCAATTATATGTGGGCGGTCAATGGAGGGACTGTTTTCCTGGTGGGCTATGTGCCGGTGGAGGCCATTCAGAAGGAGGGCCGGACCGTCAACCAGAGCATTATGATCGTCGTGGCCTCCTTGCTGGCGGCATTTTTCCTGTGTATCATCTTGTACTACCTGAACTGGAGGCAGCAGGAGAAGCTGCGAAGGGAGCAGGAGGAGGAGCGGAGGCTCCACAGCCAGCAACTGGCGGAGGCCCTGCGGGCTGCGCAGATCGCCAGCGAATCAAAGACGACGTTCCTGTCCAATATGTCCCACGACATCCGCACCCCCATGAACGCTGTGCTGGGTTTTACGACCCTCCTGGCCAAGGACGCGGAAAATCCGGCCAAGGTGCGGGAATACACCCAAAAGATTACGGCCTCCGGGCAGCACCTGCTCAGCCTCATCAACGATATTTTGGACGTATCCAAGATCGAGAGCGGGAAGGTGGTGCTCAGCCTGGAGAAGTTTGCCCTCAACGATGTGATCTCCTCCATAGACGCCATCATCCAGCCCATGGTCAAGGCGAAGGGGCAGGACTTCCACCTGGAGGTGACGGGAGTCCGGCATGAATATCTGGTGGGGGACGCGACCCGGATCAACCAGATTCTGATTAACCTGCTCTCCACCGCTGTGAAATACACGCCGGAGGGCGGGCAAATCCGGCTGCGCATCATTGGCCTCAAGCAGCGCTCCAGCCAGTATGAGCATATCCGCATTGAGGTGGAGGACAACGGCTACGGCATGACCCCGGAGTATTTGAAAACCATCTTCGATGCCTTCACCAGGGCGGAGAACAGCACCACCAACAAGGTGCAGGGCACGGGCCTGGGTATGGCCATCACCAAGAGCATCGTGGAGCTGATGGGCGGGACCATCGAAGTGTTCAGCGAGGTGGACCGGGGTTCGCTCTTCCGGGTGGACCTGGAGCTGCGTATCCTTGAGGAGGAGGCCGACCGGAGGTTCTGGGAGCAGCGGGGCGTGTCCCGCATCCTGGCGGTGACAGGGAGCCGGGAAAGCCGGGAGAACATGACGGCCCTGATGCAGGACACGGGCGTCCGGCTGGACGCCTGCGCCACGGTGGAGGAGGCGGTAGAACGGCTGCGCGGCGGCGGGGACTGCCAGATGGCCCTGTTGGACTGGGAGGACTTTGGCCTCCAAGGGGCCCAGTCGCTGCGGGAGGCGCTTCCGGAATCCGTGCCCATGCTGATCTTGGCGGAATTCGACGCGGAGGGCAGGGAGGAGGCGCTCAGGCTCAACCACACGGACTTACTTGCCAAGCCCTTCTTTGTCTCCGCCCTCCGGGCAAAGGCCGGGGAGCTGTGGAATGAAACGGACGGGACCGGCGTGCCGGAGGCGGAAGAGGCCGGCAGCTTGGCGGGGATGCATTTTCTTGCGGCGGAGGACAACGAGATCAATGCGGAAATTTTGACGGAGCTTTTGGAAATCGAGGGAGCCTCCTGCGAGATCGCCGCCAACGGGCGCCTGGCGGTGGAGAGCTTTCAGCGCTCGGAGCCGGGCGAGTTTGACGCGATTCTGATGGACGTGCAGATGCCGGTGATGGGCGGCCACGAGGCGGCAAAGGCTATCCGGGCCCTGGACCGGGAGGACGCGGGGCGCATCCCCATCATCGCCATGACGGCCAACGCCTTTGCCGAGGATGAAAAGGCCGCGCTGAGCGCCGGTATGGACGCCCATGTGCCCAAGCCCCTGAGCATGGAGCTCTTGAAAAAGGCAATCGAACAATGTAGCAAACGGGAGGAAACGGGATGAATACGGCAAAAAAGCACAAATGGCTTTCCATCTGCCTGGCGGCGCTGGCGGTTGTGTCGCTGGCGTCCTGCGCCCAGGAGGACCCCAAAAACTTGATTTCACGGGAGGATGGGGAAAAACGGGCGGTCAACCTGTTCAGCCCCATGGAAAAAATTGACCCGGATGCGGAGAACGTGGCGCGGACTGCGTCGGACTTAACAGTGGCCATGGCGGAGGAGGCGCTGGGCATGACCATGGTATACCGGACCTATACGGCGGAGGACTATCAGGACAAGACCTACGACGAGGTCTGCCTGGACCGGGCCCGGAATGACATGGACGACCTCTACCTGCTTAACCCCGATGCGATCATGGCGTTGGGCGCGGAGGGAAAGCTGGAGGACCTGTCGGGGCTGGACAGCGCGAAAAACCTGCGGGAGATCATCCGTACCGCCAACACGGTGGACGGGAAGCTGGTGGCTATTCCCCAGGAGGTGGTGGCCTACGGCCTGTTCGTCAATAAGGACCTGTTCGACCGGTATGGCCTGGACCTGCCGGAAACGCCGGAGGAATTTCTGGAGTGCTGCCGGGTGTTTCAGGAGAACGGGATCGAGACGCCCGTCGGCGCCAACCGCTGGTGGCTTGAGACCTTCGTCTTAGCCCAGGCCTACGCCGATCTGTACAACGGCGGAAATACCCAGGCGGAGATTGAGGCCCTCAACAGCGGGGAGGCCAGGTACAGCGACTATATGCGCCCCGGCTTTGAGTTCCTCCAGACGCTGATCGACCGGGGTTATATCGATGCGGAGAAGGCCCTGGTCAGCGAGGCCATCGAGGCGGAGGGGCCCGATTTTCTGGCGGGGAAAACCCCCATCGTCATGGCCTACTGGGGCGCGGCGAATACGGAGACCGCCTATGGCAAGACGGACTTTACCATGGAGGTCATCGGGTTTCCCAGCAGCCAGGGGCAGATGCCGGTGATGCCCATGACCGGATGGGCCGTGTGCTCCGGCGCAGAGCACGCGCAGGACGCGATGAAGATGCTCGATGTCATCATCTCCGACGAGGCGCTCCAGCTCTATTCGGAGGCCAACCGGGTGATTTCCCCTTCCGAGAATGTAAAAGTGGAGTGTGTTCCCGCCTTAAAACCCCTCAATGACAGGATAGAGGAGGGGGTCTATGTATTGGGTTCCAACGCGGGGATGAACGTGGAACAATGGGGGAATACCTGCCAGATCGTGCGGCTGCTGCTGGGTGGCGCGTCGGTGGAGGAGTGTATGGCGGCCTTTGACGAGCTACAGGATACGGCGCTGAATCAACCTTAAACGGGGCGGCTTTTTCACTTGCAGGGGTATTTTGGGCAATCCGTTTTGAATGGTCCCAATGCCCCGGCCGTGTTTTTAACTGCGCCGGCAATACTGCCGGCTTGGCGCATTCATATTGACACATGGACGGCTTTACCGTATAATAACTCGATAGGTTATATCAAGGAGGCGGCAGAATGAAGCAGTTTTTCGGCATGAGCCAGCGGGGGAATCTGGATGAGGCGTTACAGGGCCTATACCGTCCGCAGTTTATTATGCTACTGTCCAACGGCGACCAGTTTGAGGAGCATGTGGCGGCGCTGGAGCGGCGTTTTCCCGGGGTGCCCAGTATCGGGTGTATTGGGATGAGTTATCAAATCAGCGTGGTAGAGCACGGCGTGGGAATCATCGCCTTTTCTGACGGGGTGGCCGCTGTTTCCAATGTGCTGGAGCAGGCGTCCATCATGCCGATCAAATACATACAGCGTTTGGAGCGGGATATGCAGGCGTTGGGCGGCGACCACCGGGACACCGTCTGCATCGACTTTTGCTCCGGCAACGACGCCTGCGTGCTTACCACCATCAATACCGCCCTGAACAAGCGGGGCATTTCCCTGGTGGGGGGCACCGGGGACCAGGGAAAAGTGTCTGCGAACGGGCGGATTTATGAGGACGCGGTGGCTTACGCCCTGGTGCGGAACCAGAATGGCCGGATCAAGACGTATAAGGAGAACATCTACCACCAGATGGGGGATTACCGCTTTGTGGCCGCCAACACGGACCGGGCCAATTATATCCTGGGGACGCTGAACGGTAAGAGCGCCAAGCAGGTCTACAAGGATATCCTCCATGTGACCGACGAGGAGATCCTTACCCGGACGTTCCAAAACCCCTTCGGGAAGCTGAATGGGAACGACACCTGCATCATCTCCATCAAGGAGGTCCAGGGCAGTTCCTTGGCCTGCTTCCGCCAGGTAAACGACTCCGACGTGCTCATCCTGCTGGAGTTGGGGGACTACCGGGCCATTGTGCAGGATACCATCCGGCAGATTTGCCGGGACTTCCCCCGCCGGTCGGCCATTTTCTCGGTGAATTGCCTGTTCCGGTACAAGCTGTTCTCTGAGCAGGGCTATATGCAGGACTATTTGCGCGATATGGCGGCGCTGGGTAATCACGCCGGTTTTGTGGGGTACGGGGAGCACTATAACAACCGTTTTGTCAACCAGTCCATGACCTGCGTGGTATTTGAATAGAGGAGGGGCAGTTATGTTTTTGGGAAAAAAGAGCCGGAAGCCCGACCAGGTCCAGGAGAAAAAGAGCCTCTACCCAGTGCTGCATATGACGGACAGCCTGAAGGAATACCAAAAGGAGCTGGTCAAGAAGGAGGTCGCCTCCCTTTGGGAATTGAACCTGATCGGCGACTCCTTTACCGGTGTGCTGCGGGAAGGGGAGATGTTCCAGACAAAGCTTCAGAACCTGGGGGAGTCCTTTTCCAACATCAATGAGACGGCGGAGCAATTCAGCCATGTGCGGGGGGAAATCGGACAAGCGGTGTCCGAGGCCAGGGGGCAGATGGCGGCTCTGGAGCAGACCTCTACGCAGGTGCAGCAGTCCTATAATACTATGGCGGAGATATTTTCCTACTTGGAGGCGGCGATCCGGGGAATCCAGCAGTCTATGGGCAAGATCGTATCCATCGCGGAGCAGACCAACCTCCTGGCCATCAACGCATCCATTGAGGCGGCCAGGGCGGGAACCGAGGGCAAGAGCTTTGCGGTGGTAGCCGCCCAAGTCAAACAGTTGGCGGAGGAGATCAAGTCGCTGGCAGGCGAGGTGGACAGCGGTGTGAACGAGGTGGAGGGCCGCGCCAATGAGCTCAGCGAAAGTATTTCCGTCTCCAAGCAGACCTTGGGCCAAAACGCCGGTATTTTGGCCCAGACGGAGGGGAGCTTTGAGAAGATCACGACGGCGGCGGAGGGTGCGGTGACCGTGCAGGCTGACATATCCGGCGTCATCCAGGTATCCCAGCAGGAATTACAGGCCCTGCGCCTGTTTTTCGAGAAGATCAATGGGCAGTATCAGGAGGTCGTCAAGCACATTGAATCCGCGAGCCATCTGGGCACTACAAAAAGCGCGATGTTTGAGGATATTGACAATATGATTTCTCAGATCCCGCCCCTTGTCAGCGAACTGGAGGCCGGATCCTGAGCGATTTGAGGAGCGGGATTTTCGGGATCATATTTTCACCCTGCTTATGTAACGGCGGCTTCCAAGCTTTTTGGAAGCCGCCGTAATATTTTTCCTGTGTGTACGCACCTGGGCACGCTTCTGAATGGAAGCGAGCCCAGGTGCAGGGTGCTGTTATCGTTGTGCGAAAATAGGGGAGACCCAGGCGGTGTCGCCGTTTTTCAGCCAGACCCGCAGCCGGTACTGGCAGCCGGGTTCCATGACGACGGTCTTCTCGAACTCCATCGTATAGGCCCGCTCCGGTACGGCCTGGCGGATTCTGGTTTTGTAGGCGTTATGCCAGTAGAGGTCGTCCCGGTAGTGGGCGACGTTCCCAAAAGTTTTCCGGGCCAACTCCACGCTCTCCTGGTATTGGGCCATAATACGGGAGGTCTCCATCAGCTCTGCGATGGTGAACCGGTATTCGTGGCCATCGACGGTGAGGAGCACGCTGTCCCGCTTCTTCCCCTCGACCTCGAAAACGAAGCCCTCCTTCACCACCGTGCTGGGACCCATCCAGTGCCCCGTGGTGGTGGACATGTAGGTGGTCATATGGAAGCGGCAGCCCCGGTCCGTCACGTCGAAGAGCCTCTGACCAAAGCTGTTCCAGGCCCGCTCCACGCTCACCAGCCGGGGGGCCTCCAGGCTGCCGTCCCACTCCCGCGCCAGCATGTCCTGGTAGGTGCGCGGATTGGGGCCCCAGCCGAATTCCACGGCGAATTTCACCCGGATGATTTCGTCCTCTCCAATGGGCGCCCGCTCCCAGGTGCCGGAATGGACCGCCATCTCGTCCAGGATGTTATCCTTCAGGATTTCTACCCGGTCGATGGCGTCCGCGGCCTTTACCGCGAAGCGCAGCCGGTGCTCTCCCGCCGGGACCACACCGCCCATCAGGGCATCTCCAATGGAGAAGTCGATATCCATGCGGCTCCGGCTGACGCCGTATACCCTTCGGGCACGCATCCCGGCCCAAATGGCCTCTTTGGTGGAGTCCTCCGACAGCACGCACATGCTGCCATGGTCATACACCGCCGGGACGCTGTGGTTGTCGCCGGAGGCGATGCATCCAACCCGCAGTCCCAGGTTCAATCCGCGCTCATAACAGGTCTCCCCGGTGCGGGGGCCCATATGCAGGTGGCGTTCCATATCCATGGGGCCGGTGTCGCGCTCGCTACAGCCATGGCTGGAGTAGATCTCCGCAAAGGGGGAAAAGGATTCGTCGTGGGTGCTCCAATTCTTGCCCCGGCTCCCAAGCTGATAGGCCACATGATGGGGGATAGCGATGGTCTCCACCCCCTCGTAGATATGCCGGAGCTCTTCATACCGCATGGGGTGCTCCATACTTGCGTCGTTGTCCCGGAAGAACACATTGTGGTCGCCGTCCTGGCCGCTGCCCTGCCACTCATAACCCATGAACATGGGATACCCTTCCCGGTTGACCTGGCGGGTTTTCTCCCGGACGAGTTCCCAGTCCGCCGCGATATCCGGAGCGGGGCAGAGGTCTTCCAGGCTGGCCCCCGTCTCCGTGCGCACCATCTGGAAGGGGTAGTAGGCGATGGGCCAGAAGTCCAGGACCTGTCTGGCGTGCTCCACCCACCGGTCCAGTTCGCCGATCTGACCGTGGTGGATGTTACTGTGCAGGTCTGTCCATAATTTTTTCATAGGCGGGCTCCTTTACTCTTCGTCATTCATGAACTGCTTGGTGGCGCTGCGCTGCTTGGCGTCGCCGCGCTTCAGCAGGATGACCAGCACAACGGTGAGGATGATGAACGCCAGGCAGATGGGCCGCGTCAGGAAGATGCTCCAGGAACCGCCCGACATGACCAGGGAATTGCGCAGGTTGGACTCTGCCGTGGGACCCAACACCATACCAAGTACGATGGGCACCGGGGGGAAGTCCATTTTCTGCATCACGTAGGCTACTGCGCCGAACAGGAGCATGACGTATACGTCCATCTCCGAGCGGGAGATGGCGAAGGCGCCGGTGCAGCAGATCACCACCAGGGCGGCGGTGAGCAGGTCCTGAGGGATATGGGTTATTTTGACAAACAGCTTGAGCAGATATTTGCCTTGGGCGAACATAAGGACCTGGGCGATGACGCAGCCGATGAGCACCGCGTATACCGTGGGGCCGGAGGTGGAGAACAGCTTGGGACCCACCACCAGGCCGTGCATGGTGAAAGCGCCCAGCAGGGTGGCGGACACCACGTCTCCCGGAATGCCCAGGGTGAGCAGCGGGATGAGGGTGGCCGCGGTGGCGCCGTTGTTAGCCGCCTCTGGCGCGGCAATGCCTTTGATTTCGCCCTGCCCGAATTTTTCGTCCGGCTTGGCGCAGCGCTTGGCCTCGTTGTAGGCCAGGAAAGAGGCGATAGCGCCGCCGGTGCCGGGGATGGCCCCGATGAAGGCCCCGATGCCGGCGGACTTCAGCATGGTGGGCAGCGTCTTTTTCACGTCCGCCGCCGTGATGTGGTCGCCCGCCTCCGCGTCTTTCAGCTCGGATACCGTCACAGGCTCCGTCTGGTTGATCCGCCCGATCATCTGGGCGATGGCGTACACGCCCAGCAGCACGGCCAGCATCTTCACCCCGTTGTAGAGCCGGAAATTGCCAAAGGTGAACCGGGACAGGCCGCTGACGCTGTCGATGCCCACGGTGGCCAGCAGGATGCCCAGGCCGCCGCTGATGAGGCCCTTGATGATGCTCTTTCCGCTGACCGAGGCGATGACGGACAGCCCAAAGATAGCCAGGGCGAAATACTCAGGGGCGCCGAAGGTGATGGCCACCTTGCTGATCTGAGGTGCGAAAAACAGCAGGCACAGGGCGCTGACCAGGCCGCCTATGGTGGAGGCTACCAGGGCCATATCCAACGCCCGCCTCGGCTGGCCGTGCTGGCACAGGGGGTAGCCGTCGATCAGGGTGGCCGCCGCCGCGTTGGTGCCCGGGGTGTTGATTAGGATGGCGCTGATGGAGCCGCCGAAATTGGAGCCGAAGAAAATGGCGGCGAGCAGGAGCAGGGCGGGCACGGTGCCCATTTGGAAGGTGAAGGGAAGCAACACGGTGATGGCCAGGTTCCCGTTCAGCCCGGGAATGGCGCCGAAGATGATGCCGGTAAACAGCCCGATGTTGACGAAAATAAAGTTCTCGATGGTCAGAAGATTGCCCAGTGCGGCGAGGATGACCTCTCCCATAAAATATCCCTCCCGTCTCAGTTAAGGCATCTGGATATGCAGTACCTGAGAGAACAACAGATACAGCGCCGTCACCAGGGCCAGCACAATTGCATAAAAGAGCTTTTTCCGGCAGCCCACGAACACCAGGGTGACGGCCCCCAGAAACGCCGTGGACAGCAGGAAACTTTTATTGAACAAAATGGCGTACACCAGCAGGATGCCCATATACGCCAGGGCCTTGCCCTCTTTTTTCAGGTCCAGCTCCTTGACCTCATCCTTTTTCAGCAGCAGGCTCTGAACCAGCAGGGCCAGGCCGCATACGATCCAAAGGACCGTGACGGCATAGGGGACCGTCCGGGAGGTGATCCCATAGGTCACGGCGTAGTCCTCGCCGATCTGCCGGGGAATGAGGATCAGGCAGATCACGCCCAGGACGATGCTCACCGCGCCCGCCGCCGCGTTGGAACGATAACGAATCTTCATGACGTCCTTCCTTTCCCGCTGCCGCAGGGCAGCCGTTTTGGTCAGAGAACGGCCTCAGCGTCGGACAGTCCAAAGCTGAGGCCGTTCCCTTTTTGTCCCCGTTGGGACGGGAGCTTACTTGGCGTAATAGGTATCGTAGGCGCTCTGGCACATGGAGACGGTGTCCGCGATGATCTTCTGGATGGTCTCGCCGTCGGCCAGGTCGGGAACATAGTTGGCGTTGGTGGCCAGCTCCTTGAACTCGTCGGTCTCGCTGTAATCCAGGATGGCCTGGTAGATGGCGGCCACGTCGTCGGGATTGGCGTCCTTCCGGGTCATGAGGAAGTTGCAGGTCTGGAACACGATGTCGTAACCAAGGGACTTGGCGGTGGGAACCTCAAAGCCGTCATACCCGCGGTAGGGCTCGTCGGAGAACACCATGATGGGGACCAGGGTGCCCTCCTCCACGTACTGCGCGCCCACGGTGGAGACGGCGATGGCGCAGGACACGTTGCCTCCGGCCAGGGACAGCAGACTCTTGGCGCCGCCATCGGTGGTAACGGCCTCGGCGTCGATACCGGCCTGGCCGAACAGCATGGTCAGCAGCATGTGGCTGGCGTCGCCCGGCGCCTGGGAAGCGAAGAGCAGGCGGTTGCTCTCAGCGTAGGCCTTCAGGTCCTCCCAGCTCTCCAGGCCGCTGTTGCCCGGCGCCACGTACAGAATCTGGCAGTCGGATACCAGGTTACACACGAACTGGTAGTCCTCCAGCTTCATGGTCACGTCCGGATTGAACAGGGGGGCCAGGGTGAACATGGCGATGCCGCCCACCATCAGCTCAGTGGCGTCCGGCACGGTCCCGTTCAGGTCGGCGGCGGCCACCGCTCCGTTGGCGCCGGTCAGGTTGTTGACCACGGCGCTCTTTCCATAGGTCGTCTGGAGGCCCTGGGCGATGATGCGGGCGATGGTGTCCGCAGAGCCGCCCGCGGCGAAGGGGACGCGCACGTTGAAATCTTTGCTGGGGGAGAAGGAGTCCGCAGTGATCTGCCCCGGCGCGGTGCTCTCGGCGGGGGTTTGGCTTTCCGCAGGCGCGGCGCTTTGCGTGGGAGCGGTGCTCTCAGGAGGGGTGTCGGCACTGTTCCCGCAGGCGGCCAGGGAGAACAGCAACGCGGCGGTCAGCGCCAATGACATGAGCTTCTTTTTCATTTGGATCCACCTCTCAAAAAATTTTGTTCATTCAAGGGGGGCCGCTGGCTGTTTTCCTCCAGCAGGATCTCCCCATGGAACACAAATCGGTCTGCCGCCGGGACCTCCTGGCTGAGCAGATAGTGGAACAGGGCCTCGCCCGACCGGTAGCCGTGGGCGAAGGGCGACTCGGCGATGGCGAAGTCCAACTGTCCCGAGCGGATCAGCGGCCCGGTTTTCAGCCGGTGGCCGAAGCAGAAACGGATACCGCTGAAGCGACCGTATTCCGCCAGCGCCTCCAGGCAAGGCTCCGGCTCCGCTGTGTTGAGATAGAGGGCGTTTATATCCGGGCAACTGTTCAGGGCGTCCAGCGCCGTGTGGTAGATCTCGCCGCGGTCCCTGGTAGTCTCCCGCAGGCCGGAGATCTGGTAATTCCCGTTCCAATCCTGGAGATAGGACAGGAAGCCGTTGATGCGCTCCCGGTGGCTGCTGATCTGGAGGGAGCCGGTGAGCATAAGGATTTTCAGCGGCTCGCTCCGGGTGAATTTGGTCAAGACGTTGGCCATGAGCCTTCCGTCCTGATGGTGGTCCTGCCCCACAAAGCACAACTTTTTGGCGGAGGGCACGTCTGCGGTACACAGGACCACGGGGATGCCGCGTTGGGAGAATCCGTCCAGCGCGGTCCGGACCTCCGGAGTGTCCATGGGGTAAATGATGAGGCCGGACAGGTCCATCTCCCGCAGCGAGTCCAGAATATCCAACTGTTCTTCCGCAGTGCCAGCGGCGATATCCCTGTATTCAAAAATAATATTGTAATCCCGGATCTGGCTCTCGATGGCGCGCAGGCCGTCGTAGATTTGGGCGGAGAAGCTGTTCATATCCCGGGAGCGGACCACAACGGCCACGGTGCTGGTCTTTCGCTGCATGGCCATGGCTTTTCCGACGATGTTTTGCGCGTAATCATTCTGCCGGCATATCTCCAGGACCAGGGCCTCCGTCTCCTTGGACACGCGGCCCCGCTTATGGAGCACCCGGTCCACTGTGCCGATGGAGACACCCGCCTGGGCCGCAATCTGTTTGATTGTAAGCTTAGCCATTGGGGAATCCTCCTCTCTCCGCCTGGGATGCGGGCTGTTTCCAGTCCGGCTGTATCCGCCTGACCCGCTCCGAAGCGAGGTAGGTGTAGGGGTTCCACTCGGGGTGCTCTGCGCCCAGAGGAGCCAGTACCCTGCAACGCTCCAGGCAGTCCAGGTATTCCGCGCTCCGGTCCGCTCCGGCGGGGGAGCGCTCCAGCGTCTGCCGGAGATAGCGGAAGAGCCGGGGCTGCCGGGCGGATAGATCGTGCTTCTCGTTCGGGTCCGCCCTGGTGTCAAACAGCAGGGCGTGTTCCCTGGGGCCGCTGTAGCAGATCAGTTTTTACCATGGCGGTGGATCATCCTGCCCACCGCCATCATTTGGGGCCGGTCATGATTCTGGGAGAGGTATTCCAGCGCTGTGGATACGACCTGCCGGTCATATTCCCGCACGGGGGTGTCGCCGTTGCCGAACAGCATCCCGGAGGCCGCGATCTGGTCCAGGTTTGGGGTTCGGACGATGGGGTCACCCATGGCGCCCGGAATGCCGGCGCTGTGCTGGTCGCTGCAAAAGCTCAGTATGTCGTGTGGGGGCGGGTTGTGGGAAGACACGCATTATCGCTCCTCTGACGGCATAATACACATAAAATGTTTTTGCGTTATCATTACCGCATCGACAATTTAACTATACACCATAGATTTACCGCTGTCAATTGGTGTTTGTTTTTTTGGTGGAAATGGAACTTCCACGGGCTGGATTTTGTGCAATGTGACCATAAGGCGGGGCCGGGGAGGGTGGGGAGAGGGACAACAAAAGGCCGCTGAAATCAGCGGCCTTTCATCTGTTGAAAGAATCTGCTACCGGCAGACTTTTTCGGATTAAATATCATATGAAAAGAGAGTCCTCCACCCAAAACCGGCCTTTCTGAAAAGTTTCGGAAAGGTGAAGCGCGGCCTCATGCTTACAAGTTTGCGAACATATCCATCTGCTTTTGAAGCTCCCCGACGATTTCCTGATTGGCGTCCATCCGCCCGGTGATTCCCTCCATGTCATCCACCAGGATGCGGGTGCTGCCGGCGGCGCCGCTAATACCGGAGGCCGCTCCGTCAATGGAAGCGGAGATGCTGGAAATCGAGACGGCGATTTGACTGATGGCGTTTTTCAGCCGCTCTGCCTGGCCGTTGAATTCCTCCATAGCGTGCCCGATGTAGTCTGAATCCTCCCGATACTGCTGCCCAGCCTGGACGGACCGCTCCAACTGGTCCGTGATGATCCGGCTCAGATAATCGGCCAGCTCGCGGGCGCTGCCGGCCAGATAGTCCACCGCTCCCGTAACCACTCCGCTGACCTTCTGAATATGGCCGGCGGTCTCGGCGCAAGAGTCGGCCAGTTTGTGGACCTCCTGGGCCACGACGGAGAACCCGGACCCCGCCGCACCCGCCCGGGCGGCCTCGATAGAGGCGTTGACGGCAATGAGGTTGGTGGAGGAGGATATATTGAGGATGTCCTCGGTCAGGATACTGATCTGCTCTACGCTGCGGCTTTTTTCAATGGCCTGATCCAACATGGCCATAATATCCGCTGTCTTTTTCCGGACCTCCTCCGTCTCCGTGCGGGCGGTGCGTTCCATCTCCTCGGCGCGCTCCCGCATCCCGGCTGAGTAGGCTGTGATGGCGGAACACTCCTCCGCCATGCTTTGGGTGTCTCCCCGGGTGCCGTCGGCGCTGGCCGTAATGGATGCGGCGCTGCCCGCGATCTCCTCCAGGGCGGCGGAAAGCCGCTGCGTCAGATCGGAGAGGCTCCGGACGCTGTCGTTGGAGTTTTTTGTCCGCCGCCGCACCTCTCCCACCACGTCGCCGATCCGCTCAGAGCTGTCCTGAAGCGTGACCATTGTGTCCCGTATGGGGGTGAGGACATATTTCCGGATGATCCGGAACGCCGCCGCCACCAGAAAAACGCCCACGGTCAGGGTGACGGCGCTGGCGGCCAGAGAGATGATATAGACCAGCGTGAGCCGCCCCCGGGCCACCCCCACCTGAGCGCTGACAGAGGCGGAGAGCGCGTCGATATTTGCCTCGGCCGCCTCGCCCCAGCGGGCTACGTCGCCATTGGCCGTGGCGTAAGCCTCCTGGGTCTTGCTGTCGGCGCTGGCGCTGACCAGATCGATCAGGGCGTGCTTGAATCCGGCGTAGCTGCTGAGAAGGGACTGGTAGGCCTCCTCGTCTTCCCCGGAGACAAAGCCCTCGTAAGCGCTCAGCTTTTCATCCAGAGCCGCCTCCTCCGCCTTGATCTCCTGCACCAGCCGGATCATGGTGGCGTGATCCTCCGCCACGATGTGGGACAGGGCCAGGCGGTGGATGTCCATGACGGACCGCCGGATGTCCTCTAAACGTTCTTCACTGACCATGCTCTTGTCCACGATGCTCCCCGCGTTGGCGTGGACGTTGTTGATGCCGAATACCGCCAGGATATTGGACAGCAGGGTAATCAGGCCCAGCAGAACAATGGGCAGGATCAAGCGCTGCTGAAGTGTCAATCTGCCTTTCATGCGGCTCCCTCCCGATTTATAAATGTATTAGCGTTCGGTTACGCCCTCGGCCATCCGGTCCAACTGGTCCTGAAGGGATGCGCCGGAGGGATTCCCTTGTGCCATGCTGGTGGAAAACTCCGCCACAGGGTCCCAGAACTTCCCGCCTATCCGCTGGGGCTGGGAAAAGTTGGACTGCTCCAGCAGAGCCGCGATGGCCAAGGACGACTGGACCTCGGGGGAGTTGGCCGCGCTGACGTTGGCCGGGCCCTGCCCCCGCGCCTCGAAGCGAAGGCGCTGGTTCTCCTCGCTGGTGATCCACTGTGCCAGCCGCGCCGCCCAATCCGGGTGCTGGGAGTAGGCGTTTACCCCGATGAGTTTGCAGCCGGAGAAGGATGCCATTTGGACCTGCCGCCCCGCGCAGGTGTATGTGGGCAGCTTGGCCGCGCCCATGTCATCGCCCCAGGCCTCCCGCACAGCCACGGCGTTCCACACGCCGCTGATACCGGCGATCACAGTGCCGTCCTGCACGCCGGCGAGGAATTCCGGGTCTGTCCGGTTGGAAAAGGCGGGGCTGGCCGCGATGTCCAGCATGGCCTGGGCCACGTCCACCCCCCGGACAGGGCCGTCGGCGCTGTTCCAGGTGCAGTAGTTGGTCAGACCGTCCTCGTTGAGGCCCACCTCCAGCCCGGTGTTGCCGAAAAAGGCGTAGACGTACCACGCGGAGGACCAGTCCATGGTTACCAGTCGTTCGGCCTGGGCCGCAACCTCCAGTATCCGCTCCAGGCTTTGGACGTCCTCGTCGGTAAAATAGGCCCTGTTATAGTACAGAAAATAGCCGTTATCCGCCGTCAGCGGGTAGGCGTACAGGGTATTTTCCACACTGGCCGCCTCCACCGCGGCGGGGAGGGACGCATTACGGACGGCGGCCTCGTCGGCGATAGGGTCCAGACCGCCGGCAGCGGCCAGCGCGGACACCTGGTCGTCGGCAAAGGCGAATACGTCCGCGCCGCCCTCCAGATCACCCAGCAGCACGTCCTTACAGTTGGATTCGCTCTGGGGCTGGTAGGTGATCCGGAAGTCGGCCTGTCCGGCGTAATGCTCCCGGAACGAGGCGAATATTTGCTGAAGCAGCGCCTCGTCCTCCTCAGCGCCCCATACAGTCAGGGAGACGGTCTCTATTACAGGCCGGCTCTCATCTGGAATCGGGGCCTGACTGTCACAGGCGGCAAGCAGAACGAACAAACAGGCGGATAAAGCCAGAAGAAAAAACCGCTTTGCCATGATTCTCATTCCTTCCATCAGGTTTTGAGATATTATAGCATTTTGTATCGTGGATTTCAACTAAAATGAGGAGCCGCCGCCCGGCGGCAATCATGGAGGGGAGCGGTTCATCTGCATCTTGCCAACAGGCCGAAGCCTTGGTATAATAGTTTTGCCTATGCTACTATGTGGAAGGGAGGCGCTGGGGCATGTCAATCAAGGACAAAATCGCATCCATTTTGTTCGGGGCAAAAGCGAAAGACGAGGATACTGTGGAGGAACCCGGCACGGAACGGAGGCAGTTGGAAGATGAGAGTCCGGAGGCCCCGTCCTTAGCCGCAGAGGACCCGGCATTGATTAAGCTTCCGGGGGAGCACCCGCTGCTCCAGCTCTACGGTCTGCGCCGGAGGGAGGCGGGGCCCCTGCCCGCGCCGCGTCTTTGCATGGATGAGGAAGGAACGCTGCCGGAGGAGCTGATCCGCCGGGAAAAGGGCCGGCTTCAGACCACTCTGAAAAATGTGTGCAACTTCCGGTTGAAGTCCACGAAGAGTAATGCAAACCGACGCAAAAAAGATGGAGAGGAGGCTGAGCGTGAGCCTCAAGGGTTGGACGCCCTGCCCTGGTTCTTCATCTCCGGTGATAAGCTCTATGCCTGGGTGATGGTGTTCCCGCCCATGGGGAAGGGCCGGGAACTGACCCGGGAAATGCTCTATGACGCCATAAAGGACCAGGGGATTGCCTTCGGTGTGAACGAGCGTTTGGCGGACCGGCTGGCCCATGGCGACCAGCGGTATTTCAACCTGTTTCTGATCGCCCAGGGCAAGCCCGCCTTTGACGGAAAAAACGGCAACATCGTGGATTACTTTCCCCGTGTGCTGGAACGGGTGCTGACGGTGGACGAGTACGACCAGGTGGACTATACCGCGTTAAATCTGATCCACAACGTAAAGGAGGGCCAGGAGATTTGCCGCCTGATCCGGCCCACCGAGGGCGAGCCGGGCCGGACGGTGCTGGACCAGGAAATCCCGGCCAAGAGCGGCAAGTCCGTCTCCCTGCCTAAGGGGCGCAATACTGAGATCAGCGAGGACGGGGACGCGCTGGTGGCCCTGGCTGACGGCCACGTGGAGTTCACCGGGCGCAGCTTCCAGGTCAAACCTGTACTGGATGTCCCAGGGAACGTGGATTTTTCCACCGGAAATATCAAATTCCTGGGGGATGTGAATATTAAGGGCGACGTGCTCACCGGCTTTACCGTTCGTGCTATGGGCAGTATCTGGGTGGGCGGCGTCATCGAGGCGGGCAGCACCGTGGAGGCCGGGGGCGACCTCACTGTGGTCAAGGGCATTTTGGGGGACGGTACCACCACCGTCCGGGCCCAGCGGTGCGTGTTTTCCAAATATATTGAGAACGCCACCATTTACGTGCGGGAGAACCTCCAGACCGATGCCATCATCAACGGCGGTGTTTACTGTGACGGGGAGGTGCTGGTTCGGTCCGGGCGGGGCGTCATCATGGGTGGCCGGGTCTGGGCGGCGAAGAAGGTGAGCGCCTCCACTGTGGGGTCCAAATCGGAGCGCCGGACGTCCATTGTCCTGGGGGGAATGCCCTGCACCAGCTTCGAGCGAGAGCAGGTGCGGCGGGAATTGAAGGAGCTGGAGATCGAGCATGAGCGGCTGGAGTGCCAGATGGACAGCCCGGTAAAGGACAGCCTGCTCAGTAAGGTTCGAGTGAAACTGTCCACCACGGAGCTTCGGCTCCAGCAATTGGAGGAGGACCTCCAGAATATCAAGGAGACTCTGGGCAGCAAGGAGGACGACGGGCGGTTGGAATGCGGGATAGCCTATGCGGGAACGGAAATCCGGTTTGGAGAAGAAGCAATTCGCCTTCAGCGGGAGGAACGGCAATGTATCGCCAAAATGGTCTGTGGCGAGATCATCGTGATGTAGCCATGTTTTAGAAGTGGACTGGAAAGAAGGAACTGATGGTATGAAGAAAAAAGTCATGGTAGTGGATGACTCCAGAGTTATAGAGCTTCAAATCCGAAAGTTGTTGGAAGGCACTGATTTTGAGGTGGCCGCCTACTGCGAGAACGGCGAGGAGGCCATTGCCCGCTATGAGGAGGTCCGGCCGGATGTGGTGACCATGGACATCATCATGCCGGGAATCGACGGGCTGGAAGCCGCCCAGGTTCTCATGTATGAGCACGACGAGGCCCGGATCGTCATGGTTTCTTCCCTGGGCTGTGACGATATGATTCAGGAACTCTATAGTATCGGCGCCCAAGCGGTGCTTTTCAAGCCGCTCACGCGAGAGGCGTTGCTGGACGCACTGAAGAAAGCACTGGACTGAGCTGATGAACTTCTCATAAGCTCATAATGATAAGGCGGTGTAAAATTCAGATAGAAAAAGAGAGAGCGCACCGGGTCAAAACAGCCCGGTGCGCTCTTGAAATTTCCGGCATGAGCGTCGAAACGAAACGTATAAATGTGAAAGAAATAAATTGGAGTTAAAAGCAGGCCGCGCCGCTTTTGGTGAAAAGCGGCGCGACGCAACAGGTAAAAGGCACTTGATTTCCGGTTGTGGGCAAATAGTTCACAAACAAGATCCTGTGATCCGCCGAATCACGCCACAGGCAATTTTTGTGCCGGAATTGCCGGACGGCTGGGTTTTGAAGTTATCGGGAAGATCATGGATGATAACGGTTCTTTCAATTATCTCATCTATGGAAAAACGATTGGTCAAAAACAGGGAGAGCGCACGTCCGTTGTTTCCGAACAACGGCGGCAGGTCCCCGGCATGGTATGGGTGCCCACAATTGCCCGGATCATAATGGGACATAACATCCGCAAATGGATCGTCCATATTGCCGCTGCAATCGGTCCCCTCGTGGATATGGAATCCGAAGACACGTTCTTCACAAGGAGCATTTGATTGGGGCAGACCGCTGATTTCAGCGAGGATGAGTACTCCTTCATTGGATTGGTAAAATCGCACGGCGCCTGTTATGTCAGGGTAATTTATATTACCTGCGACGCTGGCCACCGCCTGCGGCCGGCCGTGCAGGATCGAAAAAAGTTGAGACCGGGAATGGCTGCAAGATGATGATCGGTTCATATGGGATGCTCCTCAAAATCAATGTTCTACATAACATCATATGCAGGTAAAGAACGCGGTGTCCGGCCTGTCGGCGGGCATTATGTGGCCGGGGACGTTCAGCAAAGCGTCGGTCTGGTCTGCACGGGGCGGTACGGCCATGTCCGCGCTGATGGCCCTGGCGGGAGATATGGGATGCTCCGGCGGCCTCATCCTGATGGGTATGGTGCCCCAGCGCCCTGGGAGATAATCTGAACAGGGTGTTTTGGCAGGGATTGTGTTCCCCATCCTGCTGCTGGCAGGGCTCTGTCCATCCGCCGTTTACAGCAGCTTTTCTCGCCGGATGGAGGAATCGACCACCTCAAAATGGGCCCTCATCGCTTGATCGGCAGCGTCGGCGTTGTGCGCGGCCAAGGCGTCCGCCAATCGCTGGTGGGCGGTATGCAGGGCTTCGGCCTGGGCGGGGGCCTCCACGATACGCACGTACATTGTGCTGATGAAGTCGTTGATGGTGGAGAGCATGGCGCTGAACAGCGATTTGATGAGGCGGTTTCCCGATGCCTCGCACAGCAGGCTGTGGAATTCCTGGTCATAGCGGGACGCTTTCTGTGGGTCCGCCTCCTCCCGCATCAGCCGGGCCAGCTCCTTGAGCCGCGCCGCCTGCCTGGGCTGAATGCGCTCCGCCGCCAGCCGGGCGTTCTCGCTCTCCAGCCCACAGCGTAGCTGGCTGAGCTGGAGATAATTGGTCTCGCCCAGCAGTATCATCATCCGCAGGCTCTCCCGCAGGTTCTGCTCAATGTCGCAGGTGACAAAATTACCCGCGCCCTGGGTGCTGGACACAAACCCCATCAATCCCAGAGTGCGGATGGCCTCCCGCACGGAATTGCGGCTGACGCCCAGGGATTCCGCCAGCTCCCGCTCCGGGGGCAGGCGCTCGCCCCGCTTCAGCGTACCCTGCCAAATCTCGTTTTTGATATGTTCAATGACCTTTTCGTAAGCCCGTTCGTTTCGCTCCGCCATGGAAAAATTCTCCTTTTGCCCGATTGTTAATATCATAACATTTTTTGCGGTTTTCCACAAGCGGTTTTCACACAAATGAAAAAATAAGCTTGATTCCTCCAAAGCAGACCGGCGGCAGGACAAAACCTGCCGCCGGTCTGTTTTGGGACCAAACATGAACGGGGAACGTCTGTCAAAGGGTCATGCAGACCTTGCCGGGGTTGAGGATCATCTTGGGGTCAAAGACCTTTTTGATGCCCTCCATCAGCGCCATGTTCACCGGACCCACCGCCTGGGCCAGGAACTTGACCTTGCCCAGGCCGATGCCGTGCTCGCCGGAGATCTGGCCGCCCAGCTCCACGGTCTTGCCGTAGATGCTGGTGAAGAACTGCTCCACCTGCTTCTCAAACTCATCCTTCTCCATGTCGTTGGAGCAGGTGTAGATGTGCAGGTTGCCGTCACCGGCATGGCCGAAGTACTTCACCTGGAAGTCGTACTTGTCGCCCTCCGCAGCCACATAGGCCACATACTCGGCGATCTTGTTCACGGGCACCACCACGTCGCACTCGTCCAGCAGCTTGGTCTGCTCCTCAATGCCCTCCAGGAAGGAGGAGCGGGCGGCCCAGGTGTCCTTCAACTTGGGGGCGGTGTCCGCTACCAGCACGTCCAGCGCACCCTCTTCCACCAGCATCTCGGCGGCCCGCTCCACCAGCGGGTCCAGCTCTTCCGTGGTGTCGCCGTCGAAGGTCATCAGCAGGTAAGCGCCGGCCTCCACGCCGTCGATCTTCCGGGGGAACACCTGCTTGCCCAGGTATTCCTCGGAGGAGATGAGAATCTCCTTTTCGAAGAATTCCAGGGCCTGGGGCTTGAGGTGGTTCATGAACACCTTGGGCACCGTGGAGATACAGGCGTTCAGATCCTCGAAGGGGGCCATCAGGCTGACGGTGGCCTTGGGGGCGGGGATGAGCTTCAGGGTCAGCTCGGTGATGATAGCCAGGGTGCCCTCGGAGCCACAGATCAGGTTGGTCATGCTGTAGCCGGAGGAGGTCTTGGACACGGTGGCGCCGAACCGGGTGATCTCGCCGGTGGGGAGTACCACGGTCATAGCCTTCACATAGTCGCGGGTAGCGCCGTATTTGACTGCCCGCATTCCGCCCGCGTTGGTGGCCACATTGCCGCCCAGGGTAGCCATCTTCTCGCCGGGATCGGGGGGATACATGCAGCCGTGGGTGAGCGCATCATCCGCAAGCTGCTGGAGCAGCACGCCGGGCTGAACGGTGACGGCGAAGTTTTCCAGGTCGTAGCCGAGGATTTTATTCATTTTCATGGTGCAGATGACCACGCCGCCGCAGATGGGGGTACAGCCGCCTACCAGGCCCGTGCCCGCGCCCCGGGTGGTGACGGGGATGTTGTTGTCGTAGCAGATTTTTACCACGGCGGCGATCTCTTCGGTGCTGGTGGCGTCGATGGACACCTCGGGCATCTTCACGCCGTAGATGGGCATCTCGTCCCGGGCGTAGTCGGGGTTGACGTCCTCGCCGACCACGACGTGGCCGGGGGCTGCGGCTTGGAGCAGGGCGATGATCTCGGGGGTAACCTGATTATACTGTGACATGGGGGCGCCTCCTTTTATAATTGCAGAATATTCATTGTTTTTCTGAAAGACAACCGCTCACTCTGTGACCATCACAGAGATGCCGTTGGGAATGACCACCAGGTGGGCGTCCGCGCCCTTGATTTGACGTGCCCGGCTCAGAGCCTCGTCCACGTCGGGGGCCCACTCCATCTTCATGTCCTCAATGGTGGCGCGCTGGGCGGGGTCGGTGACGTAGATCACATGGTGCTTGCACAGCACCCGCGCCAGAATTTGAAACTCCCACTGGTCGGGGAGGGTCTTGTCCTGGGGGGTGTCCAGAATCTGCCGGGTCAGAGCCTCCGGAGACTCGCACTCGTGAAGCGCCTTGTAGAAGCTCTCTCCGCCGTGGCCGTCGGAGCAGGAACTGACCATGATGAGTACCGCGCCCTCTTCCGCAGCGGCCTCGGCGGCGGTAAGGCCCTTGACGCTCTGGTAGATGTTCTGATCCAGGGGATAGCCGCCGTTGCTGGAGATTACGATATCCCCGCGCCGCTCCGGCTTTACCCGGCAGTAGTCCAGCAGCAGGTTGCAACCCCGGCGATGAGCCTCAAAGGGGTCGCCCGCGAAGGCCGCCGCCACTTTCTTCTCCTCGTCAATCACCACATTGACAATATAAGCGAGATTGGCCATTTTCGCCGCTGCCACCATGTCCTCGTGAAGGGGATTGCCGTCCAGCACGCCGGTGCGGGCAAAGGGGGAGGCGATGAACTTGGAACAGTGGTTGCCCAGCACCGTCACCTGATCGCACACGCCGGGCAGTACGCTTTTACGCCCGCCGGAGAAACCCGCGAAGAAGTGGGGCTCGATGAAGCCTTCGGCGATGAGCAGGTCGGTTTCCACCGCCAGACGGTCAATGACGCAGTCCGCGCCGGAGGGCAGCACGCCGATTTTCACGTTGGACTCCGGATCCCGGCTGTCATGGATGACGATGCGCTCTTGGTCCACGATGTCCCGTCCCAGCTTATCCACCAGCTCCTCGGTGCTGGTGGGACGGTGGAAGCCGGTGGCCACCAGGAGGGTTACCTGGATGCCGGGACTGCCCCGGCGCAGCTCCTCCAGCATGAAGGGGATGATGTGCTTGCTGGGGACGGGCCGGGTGTGATCGCTGATGATGATGGTGCAAGTCTTTTTGTCCCGGGCTAATTCATGCAGAGGGGCGGAGCCGATGGGCGCGGCCATGGCTGTGCGGACCAGATCGTCCTCAGAGCCGGATGCGGTCAGCCGGCCGATGCGGGATTCCAGGACCTCGGCGCCTGTGAGACGGTCATGGAACTCCATACCGGCTTTCCCGAAGGGAATAATAAGGGCCATTGTCAAACACCTCCCGATAATATTGCGTGGGCGCAAGGAAATCTATTGATTGCTGGATTGGGCGAACCAATCTCAGAAAGGCTGCGAACGGATAGATTTTGGTTCGACCAATTTATACTGTGCTTTCAGCTTAACATATTTGGGAGGAAATGCAACCCCCTTTTTGGATTTCTCCTATTTCCACAAAAACCCAGATTGATTTTATGGTATTTTAACTAAAAAACTTTTTTTGCTCAAATAACCATGGACATTTTGACGAACAAAGCTATAATTAAAATCAGAAAATCCCATCCAGGATTGAGGCTGACTTTTCAAGCGGAGTTTTGTGTTCTGCCACAGGGAATATTCTGGACAAAATATGGTAGAACCAATTTTGAGAAAGTCCGTACCGAGGGTGGGGAAAGTCAAAAGGAGGTCTGGTTTCCATGTTGCTGAAATCCGTTCTCACCCTGCTGCCCATCGTGTGGCTCATCGTGGCTCTGGCTGTGCTGAAGCTGCCCGGGCACAAAGCCTGTCTGGCCGCGCTGGCCATTGCCGCCGTGCTGGCGCTCACCTTGTGGAGGATGCCCGTTGCAGACTGTGCCACCTCGGCTCTGGAGGGCTTTGCCGCCGCCCTGTGGCCGATTATCCTGGTCATCATTGCGGCGATTTACACCTACAACCTGTCCCTGCGCACCGGGGCCATGGACGTAATCAAGCGGATGCTGGCGGGGGTGTCCCGGGACAAGCGAGTTATCATCCTGCTCATCGGCTGGTGTTTCGGCGGCTTCCTGGAGGGCATGGCGGGTTTCGGAACGGCCATCGCCATCCCGGCCAGCATGCTGGTGGTCATGGGCATGGAGCCGGTGACCGCCTGCCTGGTGTGCATGCTGGCAAACGCCTTCCCCACAGCCTTTGGCTCGGTGGGTATCCCTACCGTGACTTTGGCCAGCGTCACCGGGTTGGACCCCATGCCGCTGGCCTTTATCACAGTGGTGCAGATGTTACCCTTTATGCTCCTGATTCCCTTCCTGATGGTGATCGCGGGGGGCGGCGTGAAGGCGCTCAGCGGCGTCACCGGCCTGACGCTGGCGGCGGGGGTGTCGTTTGTGCTGCCCCAGCTTCTGGTGACCGGTTTTCTGGGACCCGAGCTGGCGGTCATCGTGGGCAGCGTGGTCTCTCTGGCGGTTACCCTGGCGCTGGCGCGTATGCGTGCCGGCAGGCCGGTCCCGGCAGAGTATGACATGGGTGAACCATCCCAGCCCGCAAAGTCTGCGGGTAAGAATATGCCTCCTCTTACCGCCTGCCTGCCGTTTATCCTGATTTTTGTGTTGCTCCTGCTTACCTCCAAGCTGGCGCCTCCGGTGAACGGCTTTCTGTCCGCCTTTTCCAGTTCCTTCAAAATTTCCACGGCGGAGAGTGCGGGCTTGACCTCCTTCAGTTGGATCAATACCCCCGGTGTGCTGATTTTTCTGGCGGCGGTCGTTGGGGGCTGTGCCCAGAAGGCGGGGGCGCGGCTCATGTGGGACACGCTGGTGGCCACCGTCAAGCAGATGAGCAAGACCATCATTACCATCATGTGTGTGCTGGCCGTGGCCAAGATCATGACCTATTCCGGAATGATCTCCGACATGGCGGACCTGTTTGTCTCCATCACCGGGGCGTTCTATCCCTTCTTTGCCCCTGTAATCGCGGCCATTGGCGCGTTTGTCACCGGCAGCGGGACCAACACCGAGGTGTTGCTGGGCCGCCTCCAGACCGAGGCTGCCGGCGCTATCGGCGCGTCTCAGTTCTGGCTGGCGGCGGCCAACTCCACCGGTGCGGGCATCGGCAAAATCCTCTCGCCCCAGTGCATCGCCACCGCTGCCGCGGCTGTGGGGCTTACGGGCCAGGATAGTAGGCTGCTGGAGGCCGTGCTGAAATGGGCGTTGCTGCTGCTGGTGCTGGCCTGTCTGATTGTTGGACTGTTTCAGGGGCCCATCCTCTTCATCATGCCATAGGGGAGCCGGATCGTGTCCGACGGCATAAACTGCGTGACTTACTTGTTGAAAGCCGCCACAGCGCCAATGGTTTGCACCTGAGTAGGTTGGTTGATTGCATGGCCGGGGCCGCCGTCCTCGATCTCTAGCATATTTTGGCCTAAATAGTCCAAACGACTTTCCGGCGTTACGTCCGGTCCAGAGTCAGCAATAGCTTCTGCCCGATGTATGCCTACTCCGTTGCCAACTTCTGGTCAGTTAATACTGCTGGAAATCTATTTTATGCGTCAGCGCACGGAGATCGCTTTAAAGGACGGCTTTTTTAACTTAAACCTCTCTACCAGACTCTTCATGAGCTGTGACTGACTGGACAGTTCTTCGCTAGCCGCCGCGCTTTCCTCTGCAGTTGCCGAGTTTGTCTGTACAACACTGGAAATCTGGTCAATTCCTGTAGTGATCTGAGAAATGGAATCCGCCTGATCGCTGCTGGCCTCTGAGATCTGTCCGATGATGCCGGTCATTTCGTTTACGTCATTGACTGCCTGAATCAAAGACTGCGCCGTATCGTCCGCAATCTGCGTTCCGTTTTCGATTGCTTTTAAGGAATTTTCAATCAAAACAGAGATGTTTTCAGAGGCCTCTGTACTCTTATTTGCCAGATTGCGGACTTCATCGGCTACTACGGCAAACCCTTTTCCGGCGGCGCCTGCGCGGGCGGCTTCCACGGCGGCGTTCAGAGCAAGGATGTTGGTCTGGAATGCAATGTCTCCAATGATCTTCATGATTTTGCCGATTTCACTGGAGCAGTTGCTGATATCCTCCATTGCCTGTGTCATTTGCTGCATTTTTTCTTTGCTCACATTCATTTTTGCGCTGACACCGCTTGCCGCTTTACTGGCCTGCTGCGCATTGGTTGCGTTTTGATTCACCTTGTTGGAGATTTCAGCAACGGTGGCGGCGAGTTCTTGCACGGAGCTGGCCTGCTCAGTTGCTCCTTGAGCAAGCGCCTGGGCGCCATTTGATACCTGTTCCGCACCGCCCGCGACCTGAGAGGAGCTTTGACTGATCTGCAACATTGTGTCATTGAGCTTCTCCGCAATGCCCCGGAACGAAACAAGCAGAGGATAGAAGCCGCCTGTATACTCTTCCTCGCAGGCGGAATCCACCGTAAAATCTCCGTCGGCCATTTTAGCAAGGAACTGATTCTCATCATCAATAATAACCTGAAGCTTATGGATCAATTTGCCTACTTGAGCGGCGAGAACACCCAGTTCGTCCTCAGAGGTATAGGAAATCTCTACATTCAAATCTCCCTCCGCCATTTTTTTGGCGGCATTCTCGATTTCGGAAATGGGGGTTTTGATCAGGCGTATAATCACAAATGAGAAAAAGACTCCCACGAGGATGATGGCAATGACGACTGCCACCATGGTCAAGGTGGCGGTTCTGTAAAGAGAAGAGCTTTCCGCCGCTGCATCATCACTGCCTTTTGAGTTGTAGGCGATAATATCATTGAAGGCGCTGTTTAAAGAATTGTAAAGATCTACACATTCACCTTCCAGGATCGCGCGGGCATCCTCAACGCGGCCCTGTTTGGCCAATGTCATCATTTTTTCATCTGCCTCATTGTACTGAGTCCAGAGATTCATCGCATTATTATAGAAGCCGCTTTCTTCTTCATCAATTAATTCGCCGTATGTGGCTAAGAGATCGTCCATATCTGCTTTTTCGCTTTGGAGGTACCGAAGACTGGATTCCTCTACATCATCAGAAATTGCGGTGAGATACCCCAATTCATTTAGGCGAACATTAGATATGGTGGTGCTCAATTCCCTTGCTACATCAACACTGGGAAGCCAGCTTGTCGTAATGTCGCTTGTCATTTCGTTCATCCGGCCCATGAGAAAGAATGACATTCCGCTGATAATAAACATTCCAAGCAGTGCAACCCCTATGAGGATATAGAGCTTTAGTCTGATTTTTAAATTTTTTATGTAGTGAATCATAGTTTCAATCTCCTTTTTATGTTTCATTTTCTGCAATTGTCGGCTGCAAAAAATTATATGCAGCAAGCGCTATTCAAAAAATTATATCGGAAATTTTTCTCTGTTTGATAAGTGAATTGATGAGAATAAAATGGATGCTATTCTTTATGAATGGTTGCAAAGCCGTATCGTTTTTCTCAGGACAAGATAGTATAAGTTGACAAATTTTATTTTGAAAATGTGTTGAGCTTTGCGGGATTTCCAATGGAGGCCCTGGGGTTAGCAAAGCAGTAAATGGAGAAGAAGGAGGACTGCGCCGCGCTGACTTGCCGCAGTGTTTGCTGAATTTTTCCTTCCTTCGAACTATGTTCTTGACAGAATGTGTTTGAGTTAGTATACTCTAATTACGGTTAGCGATAGTTAATCAAAAGCCCTGCCCCGCCGAAGGGTGCTTTTTTTGCGGGAGGGGTTAGCTATCGCTAATAAACCGGACAGGAGAAAGGGTATAGCCTATGATGATGAACAAACGGCTGATCGGCACGGTCAGCGGGAGCAAAAAATACGTGGTGGGGAATGTGGCCCTTCAGTGGTGCTCCCTGGCGGCCAACATTGCCATGATGACAGCGGTGACCGGTCTGCTGGCGGCGCTGTACGAGAGTTCGGCAGGCTCTGAACGGCTGTGGGGGACGGCGGCTATGGCGTTTGCCGCTGTGGTGCTCCGCTTTGCCTGTACCGTCGGCGCGTCCCGGATGGGGTATCTGTCATCAAAGGCGGTGAAAAAGACCCTGCGGGAACAGATTTACCGCAAGCTTCTGCGTCTGGGCGCCTCTTATAAGGAGCAGGCCGCTACTTCCGAGGTGGTCCAGGTGGCGGTGGAAGGCGTAGATCAGCTTGAGACGTACTTCGGTGCGTACCTGCCTCAGTTCTTCTACGCGATGCTGGCTCCGTTGACGCTCTTCGTTTTCCTCAGCTTTGTCAGCCTGCCCGCCGCTATTGTGCTGTTGGTGTGCGTGCCGCTGATCCCAGTGGCGATCGCGGCGGTGCAGACTTGGGCGAAGAAGCTGCTTTCCAAATACTGGGGGCAATATACGGCGCTGGGAGACACCTTTTTGGAGAATTTGCAGGGCTTGACCACGCTGAAGATATACCAATCAGATGAATTCAAGCAGAAAGAGATGAATGAAGAGGCAGAGAAGTTCCGCAAGATCACCATGAAGGTGCTCACCATGCAGCTCAATTCCATCACGATCATGGATCTGATTGCTTATGGCGGCGCGGCTCTGGGCGTGGTGATGGCCGCCACCCAGTTTCAGGCGGGAAAGGTCTCTCTGGCAGGTTGCCTGCTTATCATCCTGCTGTCGGCGGACTTCTTCATTCCCATGCGGCAGTTGGGCTCCTTCTTCCATATCGCCATGAACGGCATGGCGGCCAGCGACAAGATTTTCCGGCTATTGGACCTGCCCGAACCGGAGCAGGGGACGCGGGCGGTCCCAGCAGATTGCTCCATCGTGTGTTGTGGCCTGCGCTTCTCCTACGAGTCGGAGCGGGAGGTGCTCCATGGCTTCGGCCTGGATTTCCCCATGGGCGGTTTCACCGCCATCGTGGGCGAGTCGGGCTGCGGGAAAAGCACTGTGGCAAGTATTCTCATGGGGCGTAACAAGGGCTATGGCGGATCGGTGAAGATTGGCGGCGTGGAGCTGTCCGACATTTCCGAGACCAGCCTGACGGAACACGTCACCTACATCAGTCACCAGAGTTACATCTTCAAAGGGACGGTGCGGGGCAATCTGCTGATGGGCAAGCCCTCCGCATCGGACGATGAACTGTGGACGGCGCTGGAGCAGGTGAATCCGGCGGACTTTTTGCGTGGGGAAAAGGGGCTGGACACCCCGCTGGCCGAGCGGGGCGGGAACCTATCCGGCGGCCAGTGTCAGCGGCTGGCCCTGGCCCGGGCGCTGCTTCATGACAGTCCGGTGTATATCTTTGACGAGGCCACCTCCAACATCGACGTGGAGAGTGAGAATGATATCATAGCGCAAATCCATGAGCTGTCCAAAACGAAAACAGTGATTCTAATTTCCCACCGGCTGGCAAACGTGGTTACGGCAGACCGTATCTACGTCATGGAACGCGGTTCGGTGGTGGAACACGGCGCCCACAAAGGGTTGTTGGAACGCGGCGGACGCTATGCCGAGCTATGGAACGCCCAGCAGAGCTTGGAGAATTACGGAAAGGATGGTGAAACCGCATGAAGCACAGAAGCGGATTTCGCGTGATGACGCAGTTGGTCGGCCTGGTGAAGCCGTTGGCGGGATTTATGATCCTCGCTGTTTTGATGGGCCTAATTGGCCATCTGTGCGCCGCCTGCATCACCATTTTTGGCGGGTACGCGGCGCTGTCCGTGCTGGACTTCGGCGCACCGCTGGGACTGGCGGCGCTGTTTGTATGCGTGGGCGCGTTCGCTCTGGCGCGGGGCGTTTTGCGGTATGCCGAGCAGGCCTGTAACCATTTTATCGCCTTCAAGTTGCTGGCCCTCATCCGGGACAGGGTGTTCCGGGCCCTGCGGCGGCTGTGTCCCGCCAAACTGGAGGGCCGGGATCGGGGCGATCTCATCTCCATCATTACCTCCGACATCGAGCTGCTGGAGGTGTTCTATGCCCACACCATTTCTCCCATCGCCATTGCGGCGTTGTTCACTGTCATTTTGTGCCTGTTCATCGGTTCCTTCCATTGGGCGCTGGGCCTGCTGGCTCTGGCGGCTTACGCCACAGTGGGTGTCATCGTCCCTCTGGCCACATCCAGACTCAGTGGAGACGATGGGCTGAAATTCCGCACCAAATCCGGCGAGCTCAGCGCCTTTGTGCTGGATAGCCTTCGGGGTCTGCCCGAAACCATCCAGTACGGACAGGGGACGGCGCGGCTGGCTGAGATGAACGCTCGGACGGACGCGCTGTCCGTTGACGAGGCCCGGATGAAGCGCACTGCGGGTGTGAGCCTTGCGTCCGCCAACACGGTGATCCTGGCGTTTGACCTGGGGATGCTGTTTGCCTCCGCCGGACTGTGCCAAGCGGGTGCGGTGGGATTTGACGGGGTGTTGATCCCCACCATCGCCCTGATGAGCTCCTTCGGTCCCTGCATTGCCCTGGCTAATCTGGGCAGCACCCTGCAAAACACCTTTGCCGCCGGGAATCGGGTGTTGGACATTCTGGACGAGACCCCGGTGGTGGACGAGATTACCGGACTGGAGACGGTTGCATTTTCCGGCGCTGAAGCGGAGGATGTTACCTTTTCCTACGGCGGCGAGACGATTTTGGACGGCATTTCTCTGGACGTTCCGGAGCACTCTGTGGTGGGCATTGTGGGCCGCAGCGGCAGCGGCAAATCCACCCTGCTGAAGCTGTTCATGCGGTTCTGGGAGGCGCGGCATGGGTCTGTAAAGCTGTCCGGCACGGATGTGAACCGGATCAACACCGTCAACCTCCGGGACATGGAGAGCTTTGTCACGCAAGACACCCATCTGTTCCACGACAGCATTAAAAACAACCTGCGTATCTCCAAATTGGACGCCACCGATGGGGAAATCGTTGCCGCCTGCAAAAAGGCGTCTGTCCACGACTTCATCATGACTCTGCCCCAGGGCTACGACACCCCGGTGGGTGAACTGGGCGACACCCTGTCCGGCGGCGAACGCCAGCGGCTGGGGCTGGCCCGTGCCTTCCTCCACGGCGCGCCGCTGATGCTGCTGGACGAACCCACCAGCAATCTGGACAGTCTGAACGAGGCCGCGATCCTCCGTGCCTTGGGCGAGGAACGGGAGGACAAAACGGTGATCCTGGTGTCCCACCGTCAGTCCACGATGCGCATTGCCGACAAGGTCTACCCGGTAGAGAACGGGAGAATGAGCTGATGAAACAGGATACTGCCACCAAACGAGAACGGGAAAAGACCATGGTATCGGAGATGATTGCCCTCTACTGCCGGAAAAACCACCGCACAAAGGAGCTGTGCCCTGACTGCGCCGCCTTGGCGGATTATGCCCGCCGGCGCAGCGACAGGTGCCCGTTTATGGAGTCCAAGACCTTCTGTTCCAACTGTGCGGTACACTGCTACCAGCCGGAAATGCGGGAGAAAATCCGGGCCGTCATGCGCTTTTCCGGGCCAAGGATGATGTTCCATCACCCGGTGGCGGCAGTGCGGCACCTCGTTGAGACAAAAAAGGAGAAGAAAAGATTGGAGTGTCAGGTATGACCATTAAAAAAGTATTGTACATCATTTTGGGCTGCATTGGCGTAGGTCTGGGCGCAGTGGGCGCAGTGCTGCCGCTGCTGCCGTCCTTCCCGTTTTTGCTGCTGGCGGCGTTCTGTTTTGCCCGAAGCTCAGAGAAACTCAATCACTGGTTCATCAACACGAAGCTGTACAAAAACAATCTGGAAAGTTACGTCCAGGGTAAGGGCATGACCCGGAAAACCAAGATAAAGATCATGGTCACCGTCACCCTTCTCATGTCTATTGGCTTTGTCATGATGCACGCGGTGCCGGTTGGACGGATTGTGCTGGGTTGCGTCTGGGTGTTCCATATCATGTACTTCTGTCTTGGGGTCAGGACGATCCCGGTCAAAGAGGTACGATAAGCATTTTAAAGACCCGGACATCCGCCGCTATGAGATGCGGCATGAGGAGCTGCTGATCTGCTGCCCAGAACAGTGGGCAGTGGAAATCAGAATCTGCTGCGGTCAGGGGAGTATTGAAAGAGCCTTACGAGAAAAAGGGACTGTTTGGGCTTGGAAGATAGGGTGGCAGATGAACCGGCACAACTGGGTTCGAATCTCTTCGGCTACACGTTTTACGCTCTGATTTTGGAACTGTTTGCTCTTGGCGAATAACATAGGCATACGAAGTTAGAAAGCCCGTAGTGCTTGAAAAGCAAAGAATACAGGCAAAGAACGACCCTACCTCGTTCGAACAATTGACAACAATTTGTTCAGATCGGGTAGGATCGTTCAAAATGCCCCAAGTTTTTACTTGGTCAAATCCAGATACAAGTCTTTATACTGTTTTGCGGAGTTTTCCCAAGACAGGTTCTTATCCATATCCCGCTGTACCATCTCATCCCAGCACCAACGGTTTTCAAAATAAAATGTTTTGGCTCTGTTTATGGCATCCAACAGCAGTCCGGCATCGTAGTGGTTAAAGGTAAATCCGTTTCCTGTATTGCAGTACATATTGTACGGCTCTACCGTATCCTTCAAACCGCCGGTTTCCCGGACAATCGGCACCGTCCCGTAGTGCATGGCAATGAGCTGCGTCAGGCCGCAGGGTTCAAACCGGGAGGGAACCAGCAGGGCATCCGCGCCTGCATAAATCCGGTGTGCCCGCGTCTCGTCATACATGATGTTGGAGCACACGTCCCCCTTGTAGGTATTCTCAAAATACCGGAACGCATCCTCATAGCAGCGGTCCCCGGTGCCAAGCACTACGACCTGTGTATGTCCGTCCATGACCTGCGGGAGGATGGAGGCGACCAGATCCAAACCCTTCTGGTTCGTCAACCGGGAGATCAGTCCGATCACAAATTTGTGGTCATCCTGAACCAGTCCCAATTCCTCCTGCAACCTGCGCTTGTTTTCCTTCTTCTTGTCCAGCACGTTGGTGATGTTGTAATTTACATACAACCTGCCATCGGTATCCGGGTTCCAAATGTCATAATCGATCCCGTTTACAATGCCGCGCAATTTGCCGGAGTGATACCGCAGGTGGGCGTCCAGCGTCTCGCCGTAGTACGCGCCTTGAATTTCGCCGGCATAGGTCTGGCTCACGGTGGTGATGATATTCGAGTAGGTCAGCCCGCCCTTCAGCATATTAGCGTCTTCGTATTTTACTTTTAAGGCATCCTTATTGAAGACATAATCCGGCAGTCCAGACCAGTAGCGGATGGTTGGGATGTTGTAAATTCCTTGGAACCGCAGGTTGTGAATGGTCAGGATGGTCTTTGCGGTAGTCAGTTTGGTGTCGACAAACTGAGTCCTCAGATAGACGGGAACCAAAGCGGCCTGCCAGTCGTGGCAATGGATAATATCGGGAATCCAATCCATGTAGTTTAGTGCCGCCAAGGCAGCTTTCGCAAAGTAGCAGTACTTTGGGATATCGTCAATGAGATTGGTATATGGATTTCCGCTGCTGAAAAATTCCTCGTTGTCAATGAAATCATAGACCACGCCGTCCCAGACATACTCCATAATGCCCACATAGAAGTTCCTGCCGTCTACGCAGAGGTCCATATGAAAAGAGCCGCGGTAGACCATTTTCTGCTGGTATTCCCACGGGATGCACTTGTAGCGCGGGAGGATGACCTTTACATCGCAGTTCTGTTTTACCAGCGCCTTGGGTAGCGCGTACATCACATCGCCCAGACCGCCGGTTTTGACGAAAGGATAGCATTCCGACCCGATAAAGGCGACACTTCTTCTGGGGGATATATAGCGTTCTTCCGGCGTGACTGTTTCCGCAGGTTCTTCCTTTGGTGCGCTTTGCCCGGCTGTTTCCGCAGGCTCTTCCTTCGGCGCGCTTTGCCCGGCTG
>CAJTTS010000003.1:106386-109174 GCA_910579155.1 uncultured Oscillospiraceae bacterium
CAGGCTCTTCCTTCGGCGCGCTTTGCCCGGCTGTTTCCTCAGGCTCTTCCTTCGGCGCGCTTTGCCCGGCTGTTTTCACAGGCTCTTCCTTCGGCGCGCTTTGCCCGGCTGTTTCCGCAGGCTCTTCCTTCGGCGCGCTTTGCCCGGCTGTTTCCTCAGGCTCTTCCTTCGGCGCGCTTTGCCCGGCTGTTTCCTCAGGCTCTTCCTTCGGCGCGCTTTGCCCGGCTGTTTCCTCAGGCTCTTCCTTCGGCGCGCTTTGCCCGGCTGTTTCCACAGGCTCTTCCTTTGGTGCGCTTTGCCCGGATGCTTTCGTAGGCTTTGCCGACGGGGATTCTGCTGTGGCCGCTGCGGCAGTCTCCGCCTTGGGGAAGGCCTTTGCGGTGGTTTCCACTGCGCTGGCTTCTTTTGGGTCGATCTCCGTAATCACATCTTTTGCAGTGTAATTTTCGACAATCTCGACCTTGCGCTTTGCTGCAGCGGCTTTTGAGGAAGGCTTTCTTTTACTGCTGGAGTTTACAATTTTTTTCTTTGACATGTGGTACCTCCCAAATAAATTATCTTTAATGTGGTGGTTTTCATACTGTCGTCTTGGGTTCGGATGGAATATGGGATAGCAGGCTAATGCTACTTTAAACTTTATTATAGCACACAGAAGAAAAAAAGGGAAGCCCGTCTTTGCAACCCCTATCATTACGGCAGCATCGACGATAGAATAGAATTTCTCATCTGCAAAATGCTTGCAAGATATTACTCCCGAATCAGAACATAGGAAATCTGGCTGTGTTGAAAGAAAGCGGAGACCTTATCAGGGGAATATTGTAAGGTACACATGAAGGAAGCTGTTTTATGGCGGATATTGTATTTGGTCCGAGGTAAGCCGCCAGAATAGACCGAGAGCTTCAACGCGTGATTGAGCTATTTGTCCGGCTTCGCTTTACAGTAATTCCATGAGACATGGATGCGTTTTATGATGTTTGAGTCTTATCTGACAACCGTACCGAAATCATAGACGCGGCGTTTTTCTCGACAGAGTTGAGGATGAACCCGGCCAGATCACAGGCGTAGAACGGCCCTGCAGTTCTCAGCCCCCGCTCCCGAATATATGCGTCCAGTGTGGTATAGGCCGCCGAAATATCCCAGCGACCTCGGCAGCAGACATATAAATAGTTTCCGGCGGGCTTCTCCATGTAGTAGGGGAAGTCCGCTTTTTCTCTGATCCTGGTATACAGGTGGCTGATCTCCTCTGGCCCGCCCTGCTCGCCCGGCTGGTGGATGGCGCCCAACTGAAAGTCTGTCTGTATTCTATATTGACCACACAGAGCCCGGCATCGCTCCAGCACGGTAATCAGCATCTCGTCCTCACTGGCTACCGGAGTCATCAGCCCTTCCAGTTCCTCCACCGGGAGGGCCAGCAGATGCTCTCTCTCAAACCGGCCGGTTTGGGGAACCATGTCTGGCCCCGGCCCGAACTCCAGATTGTGCAGGGCGCTGGACAGCACAAAGTCCATATGCTCCAGCTTCTTCCGCTCCGCGTCCAAGCGGGTACGCTGCTCCCGTAGCAGCTCCAGCGTTTTAGCAGTATCTTGCCCCCGGAGACAGCGGCGGATCTCATCCAAAGATGTTCCGGTTTGACGGAAGATGGAGATGGCGTAAAAATCGTAAAACTGCTCCACATCGTAGTAAAAATAGCTGTTGTCCCCCTGGTGAGCGGGGAGGAGCAGTCCCACGTCCTTGTAGTGGCGCAGGGTCTCCTTTGTGGTGCCGCACAGGGCGGCAAAGGCGCCGGAGGTCAGCCAGCCTTTTTTCAGCTTCATAAAAATTTCTCCCCAAAAATGCAGAATACCGCTTGACTGCGTGGCGGCCACACGGTTTATGATACCTCTCGTCTGGAAACGTGTCAACGATCAAAAATCGGGGAACCGCCGTTTCAGGCAGTTCCCCGATAAACTGGAATTAACTTATTGTTAAAACAGTCCGCCGTTACAAACATTATTATGGAATAGATAATCATCTTTGGCCCTCCTGCAAATTCCGATTTATTGCTCCAATTATATCACTGGCTTTGAGCCGGCGCAAGCCGGTTTTACATAGCACAAACATTTTCTGTCAAGAACGCAAAAGGAGAAAATCATGGAACAAAAATTAGATTCTTACCACCTGCCGGTCACCGGCAAAAATATCCTGCGCTTCGCCTTCCCCACCATTGTCATGACGGTGTTCAACACCTTCTACACCATGGTGGACGGGCTGTTCGTCTCCAACCTGATCGGGATGGAGGCCCTGTCTGCCATCAACCTCACCGCCCCGGCTATCGCCTTGATTACGGCCATCTCCGGGATGCTGGCTACCGGCGGCAGCGCCGTGGTGATGAAAAAAATGGGAGAGCATGAGGAACAGGAGGCCCGGCAGGACTTCACCCTGCTGATCCTCACCAACGCCGTGGTGGGGGGGGTGATGATGGCGCTGGGCTACACTCTGATGGATACCCTGTTGGGGGCCATGGGCCTGTCCCCGGCGGTGTTCGGCTACTGCCACACCTACCTGAGCAACTATCTGCTGTTTACTATCCCCATCCTGCTCATGTATAACTTCTCTCTCTACCTCATTGCCGCCGACAAGTCCACCCTGTCCCTGACCTGCACTGTGGCGGGGGGCGTGACCAATATCATTCTGGATTACGTCCTGATTGCCCTGTTTGATCTGGGCATTCAGGGGGCGGCTATCGCCACCGGCCTGGGCTACTCCATCACCGCCGTGGTGGGCTTTCTGGTGTTCCGGAAAAAGGACA
>CAJTTS010000004.1 GCA_910579155.1 uncultured Oscillospiraceae bacterium
GTGTAGGAAACCTGCCGCCCGGGGGCGGCAAGGCGCCTTTGCCCTACCCTACTTCCGTACCGATGCCCAGGGCGAGATCAGGATCACCAATCTCGCGCCCGGCGCCTATGTACTGACCGAAATCAAAGCGCCGGACGGCGGATACGTCATCGACACGCCCTCCACCAATGTGGTCATCGGCCAGGGCGGCGACACCCAGACCGTTGTGGTGAAAAACAGCAAGGCCGGTTCGCTGGTCATCCTGAAGCAGAGTTCTCTGGACGGCAAGCCCCTGGAAGGGGTGGAGTTCAAGGTGACCACCTCCACCGGCGAGTTCGTCCCCGATGCCAACGGCCAGATCAGCTCCAACGGCCTGTACTACACGAACAAGGACGGGAAAATCACCATCAACGGGGTGGTGGGCACGCTGGTGGTAACCGAAACCCGCAGCATCCCCGGCTACTCCATCGACCCCAACACCAAGACGCAGACTGTGGTGGTGAACCCCAACGACACGCAGACACTGAGGTTTTATAACACCCCCTCGACGACCCTCGTGATTGAGAAGTACATCGAGGGCACCACCACCCCCATCAAGGGCGTGACCTTCCTTGTCACCGATTCCAGCGGGGCCGTCGTGGGTAATTCCAACGGCGAGTTCATCACCGATGAGAATGGCCGGATCGTGCTGGAGGGGCTGGAGCCTGGAACCACCGTCACCGCGAAGGAGATCAAGACAGTGGAAGGGTTCGTGCTGGACGGCACGCCCAAGTCCATCAAGATCAAGGCCGGCGAGGTGCAGACGCTCCGCTTCTACAACCAGAGGCAGGGCGGCCTCGTCATCAAAAAGCTGGATTCCGTCACGAAAAAGCCGATCAGTGGGGTTCAATTCCAGTTGACCTACGCGGACGGCTCCTACGTGGACGCGGACAACGGCCATCTGTCCTCCAAGGGTCTCTACACCACCGACGCCAACGGCGAGATCCGCCTGACGGGCATCGTGGGCACCATCATCATTTCGGAAACCAAGCCCTTGGACGGGTACGTGGTGGACCCGTCCACCCAGAATCAAACGGTGCAGGTGAACGCCTCGGACACCCAGTACATCACGGTGTATAACACCCCCATCGGCGGCGCCGAGCTCATCAAGGTGGACGCCGCCGACAAAACCAAGCGCCTGGGCGGCGTCACCTTCGAGATTCGGAAGATGGACGGCGGGCTGGTGCAGACCGTGACCACCGGAAGCGATGGCCGGGTGCACATCAAGCTGGACGCCGGGGACTACTACGCCCTGGAAACCGAGGCCAAGTCGGGGTACAAGCTGGATGCCACGCCCCACTATTTCACGGTGCAGGACGGCAAGACCGCCAGCGTGACCATCACCAACGAGGCGTTCAGCGGCATCATCCTCCACAAGATCAATTCCGTCACTAAAGAGGGCATTTACGGGGTGAAATTCCTGGTCTATGCCCAGAATAAGAACCCCATCGGCGAGTATACCACCGACGATCAGGGCTACATCTACATAGACGACCTCACGGTACAGGGCAAGGGCCGGCTGTATATCCGCGAGTTGGAGGCCGCCCAGGGCTATGAGCTGGATAAGGAGTACAAGACCGTCTACGTCCAGCCCGGCAAAACGGTGGAAATCGAATGGGAGAACACCCCCATCACCGGGCAGTTCCAGATCCGCAAGTACGCCGCCGAGTACAACGAGGTCACCGGTACCCCGGCGGGTGCTCCCTTGAAGGGCGCGGTCTATGAGATCAGCGAGGCCCGGTCGGGCCGTCCGGCCAGATCATCAAGCTGAGCGACTACGACAAGCCCTCCAACTTGGGGGTCACCATCACCAAGCGGGGCAACACCCAGGCGCTGGCGGGCAGCCAGATGCGGTACGATTTCACGGTGGCCAACACCAGCAACGTGGCGCTCTCCGAGTTCTACTGGCATGACCGCATCCCCACCGACGCGGTACGCGGCACGGTGCTGACCACCGGCACCTATAGCACCCGCCTCAATTACCGGGTGCTGTATAAGACCAACTACCGGAACGGATATCAGGTGCTGGCGTCCAACCTGCTCACCAGCAGCAACTATTCCTTTAACTTGAACGCTATCCCCATGCAGGCCGGGGAGTATGTCACCGATGTCTACTTTGACTTCGGCAAGGTGCCCGTGGGCTTCCAGTCCACCACCAGCCCCACCCTGACGGTGCAGGTGCTGGGCACGGTGGCCAACGACTATCAGATCATCAATCGGGCCGACGTGGGCGGCAAGTACCAGGGCACCTGGCAGACCGCCCAGGCCACCTGGCTCACCATCGTGCGCAGGCTGGGGCCTGTGCCCACCCTGCCCCAGACAGGGTATTGATGCAAACAGCGGGGCGGCTTCCAAAGGAAGCCGCCCCGCTGCTGTTAAATGCCAAACGCCGCGTCATATTCTACGATCCCGTTCAGTGTTTCAGCGGACGGATTTAGCTTCAACGCCATAAAATTCTCGTCAGGCACTTCAAAGGGCGCTTTAATCCCATAGAGACTGGCAGGCAGGTAACCGGCTTTCGGATAATATTGGGGATGCCCCAAAACGATGGAGTAGTCAAAACCCAATTCCTTTGCAATGCGGTGGCCCTCCACCATCAGCGCTCTGCCGATCCCCTGACGCTGATAGTCAGACAGAACGGACAGCGGTGCCAGCGCAAGCTCGGTGCGGCCCCCCACAGTGACCTTTGTAAACAGGATGTGTCCCACGATTTCCCCGGCAATCTCCGCGACAAGGGATAACTCTGGAACAAAAGACGGGCTATGTCGCAGGGCCATCACCAAATCCTGCTCATGACCATCACTGTGCTCCGCCGTGGCAAATGCCGCTTCTACAACCTCATAGACTGCTTTATAGTCGGATGGCTGCTCTTGGCGAATGTCCATGAAACCCGCTCCAATCTCAAATCACATGCGTAATTTGCTCTGTAATGAAATCAGCCAGCTTCCCGTTGAACTCCCCATTATCACTTAACGCCTCAAACACCCGGCTCGCCTGTTCTTTGGGTGTTTCGCCCTCTTTGGCGGGCAGGTGGACGGACATAAGGAAGGCGGCGGAGCGCCCACCCTCCTGCCGTACCCACACATTCCCAACCAGCTCGCTGTGGTTCGCGGGATTCTCACCGTATTCCACCGCGATGTCCACGATCATCTGGCTGTGGATTTGCAGCGCCGTGGCGGGCACCCGGAAGGAAAACGAACTGAACATGGAGATCTCGGCATCCTCCAAATTGGGGATGCGGGGCCTCTCCAAATGCTCGCTTTCGCTCAGCTCCGCCATGCGCTGGGCAAATTCTTTCTGTTCTTCTTCATTGGCGGGCCGCACCTCATATTTCCCGCAGTCGGGGCATTGCTCGGTTTCCTCGCTCCGGCTGAAGATAAAGCCGCAGTTATCGCAAGTGTAAATCATGTTACATCACCGCCCCTCATTATAACAGGGGCGGTGCGCTTTGACAAGGAGATGATTTCCATAGAGCCCACATACCCCATCCTGGATCGCGCCGCGTTCCTCATCGAACACACCTGCGTACCCAGGTATTATCCCCCCACCTACTGCGCCGAGGCCGCCCAGCTGCTGGCCATGCTGGAGGCAGCGCAGCGGCAAAGCACCCCGCAGGAACAGAGCGGACACTAACCCCTTTTCCGTTTCGGAGCCACGCTGTCGTAGCTCAATTCCAGTAGCGGGTAGATATCCTCGTCCGGCACGGTTTCATCCATCAGCACAGAGATCCAGGAGCTTTTGCTCATGTGGTACGCCGGACGGAACCCCTCCTGGGCCAGCAGGGAGCCCACCAGTACCGGGCCGCATTTCAAATCCATCACATCGGCGGTGCCGTCACCTGGGAGATCCAGACTTTTCCGGGCCACGTCCATGATAACGGCAAACCACTTCCGGCTGGCGGGCTGGCGGAACACGGCGTAATTGGGATACCGCGCCCATAAATATTCCGGCTCCACCGCGTACCTGTCCTGGATGTATTGCGCTATTCGCTCCCGCTGTGTCATGTGGACACCCCCGCTTTTCTCTTGAACCCCATTATATCAAATCATCCGCCGCCCTTCAAGGACGGCCATAAAGGAGAATTCCATGCAAACCAAAGAAACCTTCTGGGGCCGGCTGTGCCCCAAGCTCCCCCGCATTTACATCCGCACTATGACGGCTGTGCTGCTGTGCGCCGCCCTCGCCCTCCCCGCCATGGCCACCAATGCCTCCGGCAACGATATGTGGACGGTGGCCCAGAACATCATCGTGGACGTGTATAACCACATCGCCGGTATCAGCACCGTGCTGGCGGGCCTCATGTCCGCCGTGGCGGTCATCGGCGTGAAGCTCACCGGCAACCAGCACAAGGCGGACCAGGCCTGGGACTGGCTGAAGCGCATCTGGGTGGCCTGGGCCATCATCAACGGCATCGGGGCCTTCATCGCCTACATCACCCCGCAGTTCTCCGGCTTCAACACCCTGACGCCGTGACGCCATGCTGGAGCTTATATTTCGCGGCTTCTTCGAGTGGATCTACGGCCTGATCGTGGATATTTGGTCGTTCATCGCCGGGGGGCTGCTGGACATCATGGGGCTGGACTTCGCCTATCTTCAGGTCCATATCCCGATTATGGACGACATGGCCCAGGTGCTGCTGGCGGTGGGCTGGGCCCTGCTGCTGGGAAACCTGGTGTTCCAGGCGCTGAAAAGCATGGCGGCGGGGCTGGGCTTCGAGGGGGAGGACCCCAGGCTGCTGTTCGCCCGGACCTTTGTGTTCGCCTTTCTGCTGCTGGCCAGCCCCCAGATCTGCCGGATTGGCCTGGATATCACGTCCAAAATGATGGATCTGCTCCAAATCCCGGACGCCACCAACGTGTCCCTGGTGGATGAGAGCATTTTCGGCACCCTCACCGCCTCCTGGCTCATGGCTATCATTTGCAGCGTCATTGTCATGTTCAAGGTGCTGAAGCTGACCATTGAGCTGGCGGAGCGGTACGTCATCCTGGCCATGCTCGCCCTCACCGCGCCCCTGGCCTTCGCCATGGGCGGCAGCAAAAATACCGCAGGGATTTTCACGGGCTGGTGCCGGATGTTCGGCTCCATGTGCCTGCTGATGGTGACAAACTTAGTCTGCTTCAAAATGCTGTTCTCGGTGGTGTCCACGGTGCCCTCGGGGCTGGACGTGCTGCCCTGGATGGTGCTGATCTTCGCCATCGTGAAGGTGGCCCACAAATCGGACGAGATCATCACCCGCATCGGCCTGAACCCGGCCCTCACCGGCGGGGGCGGGCGAACCCTGTTGGGCACGGTGGTAAATACGGCGGTGCGCACGGTGACAAGCCAGGCCACCAAGAGCGTGATGGGCCGCCTTGGCTTTGGGAACGGCGCGTCCGCTTCCGGCGCACGGTCCGGCGGCACAGGGCCCAATGCCTTCCGGTTTGGTTCCCGCTTCTCCGCCGGCGGCGGGGGACGGTTCGGCGGCGCCCGGGGCGGAGGCCGTTCCAGCGGCGGCCAGGCCTCCGGGAATGGGGCGCAGGGCGGCAGACGGCCCGGCGGTTCCTTTGGCGGCGGACGGGGTGGGGGCCGTCCCAGCGGAAGTCAAACTTCCGGGGGCGGTTCCCAGAACTTCGGCGGAACCCACGGCGGCGGCAGGTACACCTACCACAGCGCCGCCCAGCAGACGGATACCCGGCAGGAAAACTCGTCCCAGACCTCCGCCCATACCGGCAATACCAGCACCGCTTCGTCCAATACCGCCCGCGGCGGCGGACGGCCCCAGCAGGGCCGGAGAAGCTCTGTGCCGCCCGGGGGCCAGCGGCCCCGCAGCTATGTGCCGCCCTCCGGCGCGGCCAATGCGCCTACACCGGGCGCGGCAAGGACAGGGACATCCCGTCAGTCCGGCAGCCCCCGGCCCGGCCCCGCAGGGACGCCGCCCAGCGGCGGCGCGTCCCGTTCCGGCACGGCAGGAACGACCCCGAGGGGCTCCGCGTCCAAGCCGCCCAACGGCCCGCAGCCCGGCGCGGCAGGAACCGGGGTGTCCCGCTCCACCCACAGCACCACGCAGTCCACGGGCGGCAGCACGGTGAACAACACCAGCCAGACCACAGTGACCACGGGCAAGGGTGCATCCGGGTTCGCGCCCAAGGCCCCGCCGGCGGCTTCCCGCGCACCCCGGCCTGGAGGGCCATCGATCCCAACATCCGGGGTCAAACAGGGCGGCACGTCCCAGCCCGGCGGCGCAGGAAAGCCCTCCCGCAGCACCCAGCGGCCTGACGGCTCCGCACCCCGGCCCGGCAGGAATACCGCCCCGGCAGCGGCCACGCCCCCGGCAGGGCGCACACCGCCCAGCCCGGCACGGCAGGAAGGGCGCAGACCCTCCGCATCCACACCGCCCCCGGTGAAAGGCGGTACTCCCAATGTCCGCCCCGGCGGCGCAGGAACCGCGCCCACCGGCAAACAGGCGGCGGGACAGCCTCGGACGGCCAGCGCCCGGACGACGCGGGCGAAACCCGTCCACCGGCCCCCGCCCAACAGGAGGGGAGGAAACAACCATGGATGAAAACGGACGCCGGGACGGCGGCACGGCCAGGGCGGCGGCGCATATCCTCACCGCCCTGGCCTCCACCGGGGCCAAAGGCGCGGCCCTGGCCGCCGCGCAGGAGGCCGCGCCCTTCCTGGTCAAGCTGGCGACTGGGCTGCTGGCGCTGCTGCTCCTCATCCCCATGCTGGTGTTTACTGCCCTGCCCAATATGTTCTTCGGCTATGAAGGGGCGGAAAACCAGGACGTCACCCACATGACCCAGCAGGCCCTGGCCCTGGGCGGCGTGTATATCAGCCTGGAGGACTTTGAGAATACCCAGGTGGACGCCCTTGTCACCAGCATTATCGACGAATACGAGGAGGACGGCGTCACCATCGACGAGGTGAAGATCGACAGCGTTTTCGATGAAGACGACCTGGCCTGGCTTATCGCCATCAATTCCGCGGCCTACCAACAGGATCTGGACGCCATGAGCGCCCAGGACATCCGCTCCTTCTGCACCTCCCGCCTCACCCATGAGTTCTCCTTGCTGGAGGGCGAGAAAAAAGTGCTGAAGGTGACGGTGAAGCACCTGGAGCCGGACAAACTCATGGAAAACCTGGGCTTTGACGAGGAGGGCCGCACCTGGGCCGGGGCCATCTACGAGGTGCTGTCCGAAAGCAACGCCATTGAGGAATACGCACCCTATTTTGAGCAGTACCGTCCAAGCTACGGCGGCGACCCCTCTGGCCCAGGGGGAGAACATGGCCCAAGCTACGGCAACGGCATTGACATATCCTGGTTCGTTAGCCCCGACACGAAAAATAACAAGGACCTGGCCGCCTACGCCATCCAGGCGTGGGAGAACAACTGGGGCTATGTCTGGGGCACCTATGGCAATGTGCTGACAGAATCCCTGCTCAGCTACAAAATCCAGCAGTATCCGGATTGGGTGGGACAGAATGCGGCCTTTATCCGCTCTCACTGGCTGAACCGCCGCTGTACGGACTGCGTAGGGCTCATCAAGGGTTACGGCTGGCTGGAGGCCTCCACCGGGGCCATCCGCTACGGCACCAACGGTATGCCGGACTACGGAGCCAACACCATGTACCGCGCCGCCGTCAATGCGGGCGTGTCCGGCCAGGACTACGGGCCCATCAGCACCATGCCGGACATCGTGGGGCTGGCCGTCCATATGGACGGCCACATCGGGGTATATATCGGGGGCGGCTATGTGATCGAGGCCGCCAATACCTCCACCGGAGTCATCAAAACCCAGTTGGTGGGCCGGGGTTGGCGGGAATGGTGCAAAATCCCCTACATCAACTATTTGGAGTGAACACTATGGAGAAGGAAACCAATTTACGCGCCCTGCGGCACCGGCATGGGGTCTGCCTGACGGAGCTGGCCGATGCCTGCGGGCTGTCCAACCAGTACCTCAGCCGTGCGGAGCTGGGGCTGATCCCTCCCACCCCCCGGCTGGAAAAGCAACTGATGTCGGCGGTAGAGACGGTCATTGCCCACCGGGCCAGCACGTCCCAGGCCCTGGCGAAAGAGCTTCAGCCCTTGAAAGGCCGTCTGCTCCAGCCTGTGGAGGTGGCCCGGCATGAATAACGAGACCTACTACATCCCCGCCAACTTCACCGATGCGGGCCGGGTGATGGGGCTATTCGAGCTGCGCAACCTGGTGGAAGCGGTGATCCTGGTGCTGCCGGTGCTGTACTTCTGCCTGGTGCTGCTGCCCCTGGAGCTAACTGCGAAAATCACGGTGACGCTCATCATCGTGGTTCCGCTGGGCGGCTTCGGGCTCATCGGCGTGCGGGACGACAGCCTCACCCGCTGGCTCGGTGCGTGGCTGCGCTGGAGGCGGGCGCGGAGGCTTATGACTTATCGAGGAGGAAAAAGTTAAAACATGAATTTAAAACAACTGCTGTTCGGCAGCGGGGCAAAAGCTCCCGCCACCGAACCCTTCCGGGACAGTATCCAGGCATGGCTCCCCATCCAAAACATCGTGGGTGGTGTGGTCGTCACCAAGGACGGCCGATTCATCAAGATCCTGGAGGTGCTGCCGGTGAACATCTACCTGAAGTCCCCCAACGACCGGGAGAACATCATATCTTCCTACGCCGCATGGTTGAAGATCGCGCCGGACGATTTGCAGATCGAGGCCCGCACTCTCCCCGCCGATACGGCGGACTACGTGGAGCGGATGAAGGAGTTTGCCGCCCATGAATCCAACCAGTCCTGCCGGGAGATGATCGAGGACAACATCAAGGAGATTGGCCAGGGAGTGGCCAGCGACGCCCTTCGGCACCGCTTCTTTCTCACATTTCAATACGAGAGCCGGATGCACGCCAAGGGCCGCACCACCGCCGCCATCGTCCAGCGGCTCAATGAGGAGGCGGATACCGCCCGGCGGTATCTGGACGGCTGCGAGCTGGAGGTGCTGGAGCCCAGCTTTGCCGACGACTTCATTTTGAAGCTGCTGTACGAGATTATCAATAAACGAACCAGCCGCCGGGTGCAACTCCCGGAAGGCGTGTTCGACATGACCACCGCCGTCCACGGCGTTTTCGAGGAGTGATGGATATGCAGAAGAAGAAACCGGCCAAAGGTGGGGCCAAAACCGCCGCCAAGAAGAAGCCTCTGCTGAAAAAAGAAGATGGATCGGAAAAGTTTTCGTTGAAACGCCTGCTGTTCGGCGAGGAAAAGCCCGACCTCTCCGAACTGGAGGCGGGCTCCACCACCATACTGGATATCCTGTCGCCCACCGCCATCGACACCAAGAGCCGGGACTGCATCCTGGTAGACGGGGTGTACCACGCTTACCTCTATGTGGCAGGCTATGGCTACTCCACCACCGTGGGTTCCTGCTGGTTGGCCCCGCTGGTGGAGGCCGGGGAGGGCGTGAGTCTGAGCTTCATGGTGAAACGTCAACCCAAGGAAAAGATTCTCTCAAAAATCTCCCAGACCACCATGGTGAACCGCTCCCGGATGAGGGACGTAGGTGATACCCGCCAGGACTTTGAGGAGCTGGACAGCGCCATCAGCTCTGGGCTGTACCTGAAGGACGTGATGAACCGCTAGGGCGAGGACTTCTACTATATGCACACCCTGGTGGAGGTGACGGCTGACGACCCGGAGACCCTGGAGCAGCGGGTGACGGCGGTGGAAAAACTGTGCGTCTCCATCGACATGATCGCCCGCCGCTGCGACTACAAAAACGAGCAGGCGTTCCTTTCGGCGCTCCCCCTGCTGTCCCTGGACGCGGACGTGGAGCGCAAATCCCGGCGCAATGCTCTGACCTCCGGCGTGGCCGCTGCCTTTCCCTTTGCCTCCTATGAGCTCAGCGACCGCAACGGCATTTTCCTGGGACTGAACCTGTACAACCGCTCCCCGGTGTTCCTGGACCCCTACGACGACTACAAGTATACCAACGGCAACTGCTGGATCGGCGGCTCCTCCGGCGCGGGCAAGACCTTCACCCTGCAATGCCTGGGCGGGCGGCTGCGGCAGCAGGGGCGGCGGGTCATCTTCATCGTGCCCAAGAAGGGCCACGAGTTCCGGCCCCTGTGCGAGCTGCTGGGCGGGCTGTACCTGCGTCTGTCCCCATCCTCCAGGGACTGTCCCAACATCATGGCCATTCGCCGCCGGTCCCTGGACAGCTACGCCGGCCTGCGGGACATGGCCGCCCGGGACGATTCGGTGCTGGCGGACAAGATTTCCCGGCTCATCATCTGGTACTCCCTGCAAAAACGGGATCTCTCCGATGAGGACAAAAACCTGCTGGATTCCTCCCTGGTGGAGTGCTACCGGCGGTACGGGATCACCTTCGACAACACCACCATCACCGATGAGAATAATGAATTCGTGGAGATGCCCATTTTGCCGGACTGGTACGACGTGCTGATGAAGAACCCGGACACCAAGCATCTGGCGGTGGTGCTGGCCCGGTACGTCACTGGCTCGGCCTCCGCCATGGGCCAGCGCAACGACATCGACCTGGACAACAAGTACATCGTGCTGGACACCTCCGGGATGCCGGACGACCTGCTTCTGCCCGGTATCTTCTGGGCCACCGATATTGCCAACGACCTCATCATGGACGCAGGCAGCGACCTGTCCGCCCTGATCGCCGATGAGCTGTGGTCCCTGGTGGGGGCCAACTCCAATCCTCTGGCGGCGGGCTTCGTCCAGGAGATGGTGAAGACCATCCGCGGCCTGGGCGGCATCGCCATCACCTCCACCCAGGGGATGCAGGACCTGTTTGGGCTGGACGGCGGCAAATACGGCAAGGGCATTTTGGATTCCAGCCGCATCAAGCTGGTGATGCAGATGGAGGAGCAGGAGGCCCGGTTGATCCAAAACGTGCTCAACCTGTCCGAGGATGAAGTCAGGCAGATCACCCGGTTCCGCCGGGGGGAGGGGCTGCTTTGCATCGGCTACAACCATGTGCCGGTGCAGTTCCACGCCACGGAAAAAGAGTACGACGCCATCACCACCTCCGCCACCGACCTGCGGACAAAGCGGAAGGAGGGCGGCAGATGAGCTTCCGTCAGGACGCTGCCCATCTCCAAAAGCTGGCCAACAACGCCTTCTGCCAGACGGGCACGCTTGCGGCACTGGCGGACGGCGGCCAGCCCGACCCGGACAAGCTGCAACGGGCGCTGGAGCAGACGGCGGCGCAATTTGAGAGCGCTGCTCTTGAGGTGCGGAAGCTGTGTGAGCGGTACAGCACAGGCACCGGGGGCTACGGCTCCCGGCCCGTCCTCCCGCCCATGGAGATCGCGGGCTCGGTGGATATGCTGGGCTACCACTGGCTCCATATCACCCTGAACACCCTGTTGCCCCACTGCCGGTTCCAGCCCCCGGAATGGCTCAGCGACACCATCCGCCGCCTGTTGGACGACTACGAGGCCCAGGGCTGCAAGCTGCCCTTTTTTGACCGGGCGCTGCTGGTGATCGACGAGTTCACCGGCATCCAGGGCCGCCACATCTTCGACCAGGACAACAAGGGGTGGAAGGCGGTGTCCAACGCCATCAAGGGCAGGCTCATCCCCGACGACGACCAGCACACCCTGGCGGTGGCGCTGCTGTCCGGGCGGAGCGAGGTGGACGTGTGCCACATTACCCTGCTGGACCTGTCCGACGCAGCGGACTTCTTCGCCTTCCACTCCGGGGACTATGAGGTGAAGCATTTTTATGATGGCGGGTGGGCTTGAATTGCCCCAAAAAGTGACCGGGACACCCATCAGATACCCGTCAGATTTGAGGCAATTTTGGCCAGGTGGAGGGTTTTCACCTGACCTGATGGGTGTCCAGCCCGCGAAACCGCTGCGGGGCAAGGCTTTCCAGCGGACGCGGTCACTTCAAGCGCGGCAAAAATCTGACTTCTATGGGGAGCCATCAGATTGGCTCCCCATAGGGGGCTTGGAAAAGCGCCGAAAAAGTTTTTGCGCCGGCACCGGCGCAAGGGCGTTTTCGGCGCAGGCAGGAATATGGAAAGGGGGCGCGATATGCGTGATCCTCAGCCAGAGGGACGTTGACATTTTGAAGCTGCTGTGCTGGTGCCAGTTCATCCAGCCAAAGGATCTGCGGGGCCTCGCCACGGAGGCCGAGCGGAAAAACCTCATGGGCCTGGGCCTTGTCCGGCGGCATGAAAAGAGCGGGGCGCTGCTGCTGACCAGCAAGGGGCAGCTCCTGCTGGAACACCTGCTGGACGGGGCGGTGCCCCAGACCACCCGGGCCTACCACCCGCCGCTGATCGAGCGCCGCATCCGGGTGTCCCGCCTGGTGGTGACCGCCTACCACGGCGGCGTTGACCCCTTCACCTTCGGGCCAGAGGGGCTGGACGGCCCCGCGTCCCTGTTTCTCCCGGCCATCACCCGGCGGAAGGGGGCCAACCCCTGGGGCAGCACCCGGGTGGCGGCCATCGCCCACTTGGGGGACAGCCTGTACGCCATGCACTACGTCTGCCCCGGCATCGGCAAGGTGGCGCTGATGGATGAGCTGGCTGCCTTCTCCAACCAGACCGCCCGGTTCCGGGACATGGGCCGGGCCTTCCTTTTTGCCGGGAACAGCTATAAGAGCGTGCTGTCCGAGCTGGAGCGCCCCCCGGACAAGAACGACGCCAAGCTGCTCACCTATGGCGGCGCGTACCGCTGCCTCCAGCTCCCCGTCCATCTGCTGTCCTGCGACGCCACCGGCGCGGTGCAGCTCCAGATCATGGCGACGCCGGACTACCGGGCACGGCTGACCAAGGCGGCGCTGAAAAACCAGTACCGGCCGCCCCCGGACGATGTGCCCGAGTGGGATGCCATGTTCCAGGGCGTACCCTTCGTGCTGGCGGCGGACATGGATCTCCACCGGATCAACGCCGCCATCAAAGCGGCCAGGGCCCGGGGCATCCCCCAGATCGCCATGGCCGCCCTGGAGGGGCAGGCGGAACAGGTGCTGTTCCCCCGCTGCCGGGACAAAAATCTGGCGCGGGTTTTTGTACTAACGCCGGAGGCCATCTCGGCGGTCACTGGAAGGAAGCCTGTCCCCTATGTGCCCCCGCGCACCCAATTTCTCACCGCGAAAGGAGAGGTGGCAGATGCCCCGCTTATCCAAGTTAATCGAAAAACTTGAGGATTACCTGGAGCCAAAAATCGGTCCCTGGTATGAGCGCCACAAAAAGAAGCTGCCCCTTTACGCCGCCATGGTGCTGTTGGGCTGGTATTTCTACGGGATGTTGCTCAACTCCATCCGGCTGGGCACCGCCGCCACCTTCCACAAGGCGGGGGACGCTGTTGTGGAAAGCATCTGGGTGTTCAATCCCTTCCGCAACTGGTTCGTGCTGTTCACTCCCTTTGGCCTGGGGGCCACTGCTGTCATCGCCCTGCTGGTCTGCCTGTTCACCGGGACGGGGTACAAGTGGTTCTCCGGCTATAAAGCTACCCGGGACAGCCGGGGTTTTGACATCCTCCCCGACGGCACCCACGGTTCCTCCGGCTTCCTCACCCGGAAAGAGATGGGGGAGTTTCTGGAGGTAGGCAGTGTGACCGAGGTAAAGGGCATGATGCTGGGCAAGTACAAACGGCGGGACAAAGACCCGGACAAGTACGCCCTGTACGCCGCCCACCGCATGGTGCCGGGGAACAACAACAATCTGCTGTGCATCGGCGCGCCGGGCAGCGGCAAATCCCGGGGCTTCATCATCCCGTTTTTGATGGGCTGCGCCCAGCGCGGCGAGTCCGTTTTTGTGACCGATCCGAAGGGGGAGCTCTTTGAAAAGCTGTCCCCCTATTTCAAAGAGCACGGCCACTACGTCAAGGCGGTGAACTTTCTGGACATGGCCCACTCCGACGGCTGGAACTGCCTGTATGGGCTGGACAAGGAGCCCCAGCTGGCCCAGACCGTGGCCAACACCATCATCCAGAACACCTCCGGGGCCCGGGAATCGGACGACTTCTGGAGCCGCGCGGAGCTGAACCTGCTCATGGCGCTGATCCACTATGTGGTGAATCTGAAGGACGCCCATGGGAACCTGCTGCCTATTGAAAAGCGAGGGCTGGGAGATGTATATCAGCTGCTGGCCCATCAGAGTATCCAAGACATCAACCGCACCCTGGCTCAGCTGCCGCCGGACCATCCGGCCAAGGGGCACCATGGCCTGTTCCTCAAGGCCAAGGAAAACCTGTGGGGCAGCATCGCCATCGGCCTGGGCAACCGTCTCGCCATCTTCCAGAACAAGCTGGTGGACGCCATCACCCGGAACCACGACGTGGATCTGCTGCTGCCGGGACAGAAACCCTGCGCCTACTTTGTCATCATCTCCGCCCAGGACAGCGCCTACCGCTTCCTCAGCTCGCTGTTCTTCTCCCTGGCCCTGCCGCGACTGTCCGACTACGCCCGGCTGGAGGGGCCGGGCGGCCGCCTGCCGGTGCTGGTGAACTTCTGCCTGGACGAATACTGCAACATCGGCTACATGGACGGTATCGCGGACGCGCTCAACAGCATCCGGGGCTTCAACATGAGCTGCCAGGTGGTGGTGCAGTCCCTGTCCCAGTGGCAGGAAAAGTACCCCGGCAAGGAGTGGGAGAACCAACTGGCCACCTTTGATCAAACACTATATATGGGCTGCAACGACTGGACTTCGGCGGACTATATCTCCAAGAAGTGCGGCAAGGTGACCATCGCCACCACCAGCCAATCCAAGCCCCAGCCGCCGCTGTACGGCTTCGTCTACGGCAACACCCGGCCCTACTCCCAGACCCGCAGCAACAGCCAGCGTGATCTGATGCAGCCGGATGAGATCACGCGCCTGGACCGCCGCCAGTGCATCGCCCTGTTCCAAGGCCGCAAGCCCGCCCTGCTCTACAAGCTGACGCCGGAAGAACTTCCCGGATATGACACGCTGAAATCCTGCCGGGTGGCGGACTACACGCCGGAGTGGAGACTGAGGGAGGAGCAGAAAAAAGCGCAGGCGGCGAAAAAGGAGCCGCCCATGCCGCCTGCATCCGAACAGGAGCCACCTGGGCCTCCAAAACAACCCGACCCGGAGGATGAGCCTAACCCAGCGAAAGATTTGGACTACCAGTTCAATGACCAGGACCAGGGGTTGGGCATGGTGGAGCTGGGTCCTGCTAGTGTGGTGGGCGGGGCCGATGAAGATGAAGAACTCCCGCCGGGGAGGTGATCCCGGCGGGAGTATTTGATTAGGCGTTGGCACGCTGTTCCTGATAAAATTCGCTGTCCGTCACACGGGTGACAAAATCGTACTCCATGGGGGTGGCTTTTGACGGCACGATATTGTACCGTTTGCACACGGCGCGGAAATGGATCAGATAATCGCTGTCATCCTGGGTCAAAGGAGCTACCCAGCCATGTTCTGCGCCATGGGCCTCCATGTCGATCAAATACTGTTTTTCCTTCCTGTCCATTCAAGTCACCTCGTTTTCATAACTTGAGAGGATTGCTTCTGCGGCATCCTCCCAGATAATCATGCGGAACGGGTCATACTGCCCCAGGGGAACCGCGCCGAACATACGACCATAGTATTCCCTCAGCTCGGATGTTTTTGCCTTAAAGTAAATAACGCCGTCAAAACCCCAGCTTTTTGAAACCTGTATGGCATAGGCAAACAAAGCCTTTGCGATGCCCACATATTTTTTCGATTGGGAACTCTGTTTCAAGAGATTTGCGTTGCTGTGTCCAGCGCTTTCAAGATAAACGATTTTCACCGCATAACCCTTTTCATCTATGCGATAAGACATCAGCCCCAGAAGCTCATCCGTATCTTTTCGGTGCAGCGCAACCTTGTTCGGCATCGCCCGCGCGGCCTTTGTTGTCCACTGTGTCTGCCAATCTGATGTATTTTTCAAATCCTCTGGGGTTGCCGGGGTTACTTCAACAGGGACTGTTTCTGAAAGATCGCTGTTCCAAACATATAGATCCATTTTTCGGCCCCCTTATTGTCATCAGTATACCACACAAAAAAGGAATAAACAAGCGTACAGCGTTTATTTTCAAAGGAGGTGCCCCTATGAGGGCCGCAACCATGAAAGAGCGCCCGTCCTTCCCGCTGATGCGGCAGACGGACGTGCAGAGTATTTACCATATGCAGATGCCCCGCTGGCTGTTTTCCGATCCCCGCTACGCCGGCATGGGCCTGGAGGCCAAGGTGGCCTACACCTTCCTATTGAACCGCTTCCAGCTCTCCCGCCGCAACGGCTGGGTGAACGACTTCGGCGAGGTGTTTGTCATCTTCCCCCGGAAGGAGCTGGCCCGTGAGCTGCGGATCTGCGAGCAGAAGGTGACGGCGGCCTTCCGCACACTGAAGGAGCTGGACCTGATCTGGGAAAAGCGGTGCGGCCGGGGAGACGCCAACCAGATCTACCTGGCCACCGTGACGCCCCAGGACGACCCGGAGTACACCAGTGCCCCCTTCGTCCCTTCGGAGGATGAAACGGTAAGAACCGCCGATTCTGAGGTTCTTGACGGCCCAGATTTTTCCGCGCCCGCCCAAGAATCGCAAGATTTGAATGTTAAGAACCGCGAAACCTGTGCTTCAAGAACCGCAATTTCTGAGGTTCCAGAACCGCAGGATCTGCGGCCAAGTTATAAAGATCTTAGTCATACTTACCCCAGTCAACCTGATGTCAGTCCATCTGTTCCCCGCGCGCACGTGGACGGACGGGCGGACGGGGAGGAGGAGCTCACGGGCATTTTGGACGCCTGTGAGCTCCAGTGTTTCCCCCGAGAAACTGCCCTGGTGTTTGAGAACGCCATTGAACGGCTTTTTTTCGCGGACAGCTTCCGGGTGGGCAACGCCACCCTCCCCCAGAGCCGGGTGCGGGCCAAGCTGAAGCTGCTGGACTACACGATCCTGCAAGCCGCCGAGGCCAAGCTCCACGCCAATCTGGACAGGCCAGTGAAGAACTCCACCGCCTACGCCATGGCCACGATCTTCAACTGTATCGCGGAGAGCGAGAGCGACCTGATGGTGGATCCCTACTTGAACGGGTTGCGGCGTCCGCCAGACGGGAGGTGACGGCCGTGTTTTTGTCCACACAGCAGAAATTCATCCTGGACGCGCTGAAAAAGCTGAACTGCGTCCGGCGGCGGCAGCTCCACACCCTGGTGCGGGGACGATTCCAGCAAGACAGCTTTGCCATCACCCAGGCCCGCATGGACGCTATGCTGCGGCAGCTGCGCACAGGCATGACCGATGTGCGGATGGACGGGGAGCTGGTCTGGCTGTCCAACGCCCAGCCGGACACCCGCCGCCTGGAAGCCATTGACGTGATGATCGGGCTCACCGGGGGCAAGCCCCAGGAGTTCAGCGCCAGCCGGGAACCGCCCCGGCTGCTGTGCTTTGCCTACGGGGACGATTTGCGGCCCTTCACCGTGGCATCCCTGGACGCCACGCCCACCGAACTGCTGGAGCGGGGCAAGGCCGAGCGGATCGTCTGGATCGCGGACAGCGGAACACCGCCCCAGGGGCTGGCCCTGCCGCCCAAGCACTTCTTTGCCGCCCGCCAGCCGGACGGTTCCCATCGCTTCTATGGCTCTAACAGGCCATGAAGATATATCACACCACAAGGAGGATCATATCATGCCAAGGAAGAAAATCAACCCTGCGGAGGAGCCCCAACAGGCTGCCGTTGAGGTGGCGGAACAGGCTGAACTGGAGAACCCGGCTCTGCTGGGAGAGCTGCCCCAGGACACGGACGGCCCCGGAGCTGATTCGCCCCCGGAGCTGGGGGAACCGGGCGATGGCCTGTCCACGCCGGAGGATGGCCCCGGTTTGCCGGAGGAGGACGCGGGGGACGCCCCGGAGGTGATGGAAGTGGACATATCCGCGCCCCCGGCCCCGCTGGATGATGGTTCGGAGGACTGGCCGCCCCTGGAGCCGCCCTACGCCGTCCCGGAGGGGGAGCCGCCTGTGTTCGTGCAGGAAACCGACCCCGCCGGGGACGCGCCCACAGAGGATGCGCCACCCGCTGATGAAGTGCCGCCCGCCATGGTGGAGGTCGATCCGCTGTCCCTGAAATCCGAGGAGGAGATGCCTCCTGAGCCGCCCCTGACCGACCGCCAGAGCTTCTTCGCCCTGGACTTCCGGGAGCTGGACCGGGGGCTCTCCCCCGAGGAGCGGCAGGCGTGGAACTCCATCTACGCCTCCTTCCGGGGCCACAGCGCCCTGTCCGGCACCGTCATCGGCGCCGACCCCCACTCCATGAACGTGCGCAGCCGGGAGACGGGCCGGGTGGAGCGGCGCACCATGTACTGCGTGGTGGTGCTGGTCTACCGGGTGCCCGTCTACATCCCCGCCACCGAGATGTGGATGGGCGAGGCCCGCCCGGACTACGTGCTCCAGAACATGATGGGGGCCAGCATCGACTTCATCATCACCAAGGTGGACCGGGAGGGGGGCTACGCCATCGCCTCCCGGCGGCAGGCCGCCCGAGCCCAGCGGTATTTCTTTGCCCACCGGCCCGACCTGTGCGCCGAGGGGGCCAGGGTGAAGTGCCGCCTGCTGGCGGTGGGGCCCCGCCGCTGTCTGGCGGAGTGCTACGGCCACGACATCGACCTCACCCAGCGGGAGCTGAGCTATACCGCCATCGCCGACCTGCGGGAGCAGTACCATCCCGGCGATGAGCTGGACTGCATCGTGAAGGGATACCGAGCCCGCCAGCGGGAGCTGCTGATCTCGGTGAAAGAGACGGAGACCAACCCCTTTGAGGGCGCGGAGCAGCGCCATCCCGTGGGCAGCCGCCGGTACGCTGTGATTGCCGGGAAGTACGGCGGCGGGGTGTTCTGCAACCTGCCGGACGGCACGGTGTGTATGTGCAACTACTCCTACCAGCATGAGGATTCCGATTTTCAGTCCGGGGATCACGTCACACTGGTGGTGCAGCGGTTTGAGCGGGACAAGCGGCAGATGTACGGCAAAATTCTGAGCAAGCGGTGATAAAAGGGCCCGGACCGTCAGCTTTGGCGGTCCGGGCCCTTTCCTTTTTAGACGGGAGATGTCTCCCCGCTCCAGCACCTGCACTGCTCAATGCGCTTGCCGCCGTCCCCCTGCTTTTCGTCGTAGGCAAACTGGTGGAGCAATTCGCAGGGAAACTCCCCACACTGGCCGCAGTGGTCGTGGCCTTTGCCCTCGCAGCAGGATTTCACCGGGCAAGCATCCCCCCAGAAGGGCTTGTTCATATGTACGCAGCCGGGGCAGTTCATCTGCTCCCGGTAGGCGCACTGGGCGCACAGCAGGCCGCACCTTGATTCAACCATGGTGATCTCTCCTTTCTGAGCCCATCATACCAAAAGGGACATGACAGCGGTATGTCATGTCCCTCGGTATTTTTTCGCCATGGCCTGCGCCTGCCGAAGCAGGTCGGCCCGCAGCTCCTCCGGCTCCAGCACCTCCGCTTGCCCGCCAAAGCTCAGCACCCATTCCCGCACATTGGAATAGCTGGAAAAGTCCCGCTCCAACAGCAGGCCATTCGGAGTCTCCCGGTAACAGTCCGGGCCATATTCCTCTACAAGCCGGTATCGCTCGCTTTCCGCAAACAGCGCCTTGAGGTGATAGGTTCCGGCGGAAAAATGGCGGTCAAAGTCCAATTCCTCCGGCGGGAACCCCCTCTTTTCAAATGGCTCCGCCCCCTGCTCCAAATTCCACAGCCGGTTCAGCTTAAAGAGGCGGAATGCTTCCCGTTCCGGACACCAGCCCCACACATACCACGCCGACCACCGAAACACCAGCTTGTAGGGTTCCAATATTCGGCGGCACCGGCCCTTTTCATAGTAGTAGTCAAAGGAGAGGGGCAGCCTGTCCCGGATGGCCCCTCGAATGACGGCGATTTTTTCTGTCAACGGCCCCTGATAGTGGGAGGCCAGGTCGATCAGGATATCGTCCGAATTGCCATCGGCCAGCTTTTCCGCCAGTGCGGGGAAGTGGGGCGTGTCTGATACGCTGTCCAGGCCCTTTACCCCGGAGAGGATCGCCTGGAGTTCGTCCCCGGTAAGCAGCGATCTGTCCAACTTGAACCCCTCCGCAATGGACACACCGCCCCCATAGCCCTGGGTGGTGACGATGGGGATGCCCGCGCGGCAGATGTCCTCGATATCCCGGTTGATGGTGCGCCGGGACACCTCAAAGCGCCGGGCCAGCTCGGGCGCGGTGATTTTGTCCTGCTGGAGCAGGAGTGTGACGATCCCCATCAAGCGATCGATTTTCATATCCATCCACCTCGTCCACAGTGTACCACAACCTTGATAGAAAATAAACAGGTGGAACCCCTCCACCTATCCACCCAGACTTGGGCATGCTACAATGGGCTTGTATTTCAGGGCGGAGTAAGTTAGGGCGGAGTAAGTTAGGGAGGAACGGCGTGGAAAGGGGGCGAAGTATGCCCTCCGCCGGACTGATGCGGCCTGGAAGAACAAAATACGGACCATTGAAGACTGTGAATTGCCCCGTGAGGGCGGTCACAGTCTTTTTTTGTGTCCAGAACAGAAAGGAGAACGCGAATGAATGTCAAGCAAGCTGATTGAGCTGTCTTATTTCGACTCCGGCTCCAAGATACGGCTCACCGCCTATGCGGACACCGTCATCCTGGAGAACGATGGGGACAACAGCACCATCACTGCCATCCGTTTCGGCGGCTACCCGGAGATGGTGCGGGCCATGTCGGACGCCATCTACGGCGGCGGCACCGTTGAGGCGGTGCGAAACAACGTGAAGCGGACGCTCAAGAGCAAGCCCAAGGGCTACCGACGGCAGCTGGCCCATGACGGCGTTTACGCCACCGCCACGCTGATGGCCAACGATGACAAGATCACCGCCGAACCCGCAGACGACGGTGGAGACGATGGCGGGGATCAGGGCCAGCAGCAGGAACACCAGCCCCGGAAGTGCTACATCTTTTGCCCCGCCGGGGACCGGGACCGCCTGTTTGAGGAGGTGGACCGCAAAACCGCCGCGCCGCTCATCCCGGAGTTCCGGGACTACGTGCTGGACGGGCTCACCGCCCGGGGCGACCTGCGGCAGCTGGAAGTGGTCTCCCTGCGGGAAAAGCTGGACGCCTTTGTACTGAAGCTGAAGCCGGAGGACACCAACGTGGTGGAGCTTCTGGAAAACGGCCTGAAGCGTGGAGCCATTTCTATCCCCGGCGCAGTTCCCGGCCAGCCGGACGGCTTCGACGGCGTGGAGAACGTCACCGGCTACCTGAACACCTTCGGCGCCACCGTGGCCCAGCGCATCCGCAGCCAGTTCCAGCCCCTGTTCGACCCGGCGGCGGAGCCGTTGAGCGAGGAGGTGCTGGCCGTCAATGATACCATCGTGGCCCAGGCGGGGTACTCGCTGTACGACGCCCAGCTGGCGGTGGCTGAGGCCACCAAGCGGCAGCTTCAGCGCAAGAAAATCGCCCTCATTGTGGCGGAGTGCGGCTCGGGAAAAACAAAGATCGGCGCTACAGCCCTGGGCGCGCTCCAGGGGATGCACTCCGCCCTGGCGGGGCGGGGCAAGACCTTCAACCTCATCATGGCACCCTCCCACGTCACAAAAAAGTGGGTGCGGGAGATCGGCGAGACCTTGCCCGACACCTTCGCGATGGTGGTCAAGAGCATCACCGACCTGGACCGGCTGTACGCCGCATATCAGGCCGGGGACAAGAGCGTGTACGCCGTGTTCAGCAAGGAGAAGGCCCGGGACGGCTATATGCGCTGCCCCGCCGTCACCTACCACCGCCGGACGCGCACCTTCCGCTGTCCCGACTGCGGGAAAGCGGTGCGGATGGTCATCAGCGAGGACGGCATAAAGTACGAGGTCAATGCGGACCAGTTCTATTTTATGAAGGAGCACCGGGGCAACCGTTACTGCGCGAACTGCGGCACACCCCTTTGGTCCGCCATCAACCCCGGTCGGAACATCCCCTGGGCGAAAATCGCCGATTACGGCTGGGTGTACCGCCCAAAGGCGGCGCAGCACCGCCAAAATACAAAGAATGAGCGCGTCCTGGCCCGCCTGGAGGAGATCGAGGCCAACCCGGACGGCTACGAGCCGGTGCGGGGGGCCTGCCGCCGGTATGCCCTGAGCACCTACGTCAAAAAAAAGTACCGGGGCCGGATTGACGGTTTTCTGTGCGATGAGCTCCACGAGTACAACAACGCCAGCGGCCAGGGGGACGCCATGGGCGAGCTGTTCGGCGTGTCCAGGCTGTTTGTGGGCATGACGGCCACCCTTATCAATGGGTACAGCTCGGGCATTTTCCACCTGCTCTACCGCCTGACCCCCGGCCTGATGCGGAAGGACGACAAGCCCTACCGTAAGCCCGCCTGGTTCGATGAGGAGTACGGCGTGGTGGAAAACACCTATGAGCTGCTGGAGGGGGACTACAACTCCAACCGCCGCACCACCAAGCGAAAGGTCCGGAGCAAGAAACTGCCCGGTGTGTCGCCGCTGGTGTATTCCCGGTTCCTGCTGGAGTATACCTGCTTCCTGTCCCTGTCCGATATGGGCAAAGATCTGCCGGACTACGAGGAGATCCCGGTGCCGCTGGAAATGCCGGAGAAGGTACGGAAGGGCTACAAACAGGCCGAGCACATCCTGCAAAAGGTGCTAAAAACGGACCAAAAGGTGGCCAATAAGCTGATGTCCGCCTATCTGAACCTGCTCACCGTCTACCCGGACCAGCCCTATGGCCAGCCTGAGATCGTTCACCCCATCAACGGCGAAGTGATCGTGAAGCCGGCCAACGCGGCCAGCTTTGAGGATATCCTCCCCAAAGAGGAGAAGGCGCTGGAAATCGTCCGGGAGAAGGTCGCTGCTGGCGGGCGGGTGCTGATCTACACCAGCTGGACCCGCACCGATTCCCAGCAGAAGCTGATGAAGCTGCTGGCCCAGGAGGGCTGCCGCACGGAGATCCTACCGCCCACCGTATCCCCGGACAAACGGGAGGCATGGGTAGAAAAACGGGTGCGCACAGGGCTCCAGGTGCTCATCACCAATCAAAGGTGCGTGGAAACCGGACTCGATTTGAACGCCTTCACCACCCTCATTTTCTACAGCATGGGCTTCAACCTGTTCACCCTGCGGCAGGCGTCCCGCCGTTCCTGGCGTATCAACCAGACCGCGCCCCGGGTGGAGGTCTATATGCTGTACTATGCCGACACCGTGCAGGCCAAGGCCATGAAGCTGATGGCCTCCAAGCTGGCGGTGGCGGGCATCATCGAGGGCACCCTGTCCGAGGAGGGGCTGGCCGCCATGAGCGACGTGCGGGACCTGACCTCCCAGATGGCGAAGGAGCTGGCCCTGGGTATCAAGGACAATGTGGAGGACATTGCCGCCGCCTTCAAAAAGATGGCGGTCATCAACCCGGATCGGCGCAATCGGACTGTGGCACAGCCTGCGGCGGAGCTTCCGGCGCAGGAAGCGCCCACCATCCAGGACACCAGCACCCGCACCCGGCGAAAAGAGTTCGACGGCCTGCTGGAGCGGACGCTGACGGAACAAAAGAAGAAAGAGAAACCGAAAAAGCCTGCCGTGGACGAAGATCAATTCACCCTCGACGGCTTTGCCGCATAGAGGGCTGTTGGCAAGACCGCGCCAGATGAATGACGCAGGGGATTTTTCGCCAGTTTGGTGAAAAACCGCAGGGAATACTTTGTGTATTCCCGAGGATTTTGAGCCGAAATGGCGGGAAATAACCAAGTCAGTCGCTGGCAGCCGGTTTTGTCAGCAGTCCTGGAAGGAGGTACTTTTGAACATTATGATGAACCGGGCGGAGCTGCTGAGCGCCGCCCAGCGGGCCGCGGCCATCGCCCCGGAGGACAGCCCCGTGGAGGCGCTGCGGGGGACGCTTTTGGAAACCAACACCGCCACAGGCACCCTCACCCTCACCGCCACCAACCTGGAAACGGCACTGGAGCAGTCTCTGTCGTGCCCCACGGCGGAGGACGACGCCCTTGTGGTAGACGCCAAGCTGCTGGCCGGGATGCTGGAACGGCTCCCCGGCGATACGGTGGAGCTGAAACGGACACCCGGTGTCCCGGTGCTCTCCCTGCGGGGCGGGCAGGCCGGGTATGACGTTGCCATCTGGGAGCGGGGCAGCTTCCCCAAGCTGGAGATCCCCTTCCCGGAGGACACGGTGAAGCTGTCCGGTATCCCGTCCATGGCCCGGCATACCATGTTTGCCACGGCGGAGGACAAGGACAAGCCCCTGATGCGCTGTGTGAACCTGATGTTTACCCAGAAGGGTCTGAAGGGCGCGGGCTACAACGGCCGGTGCATGGTCACCGCCCAGGGCGACGACAAATCCACCGGCAATATCAACCTGCTCCTGCCAGCCAACTCGCTGGAGAAGCTGGCGGCGCTGTGCAAGGATGAGGACGAATTCTATGTGGGCATTGCCGGAAAGAACCTGGTGTTCATGCGGCAGGGCTTTAACCTCAGCGCCCGTCTGATGGAGGGCGACTACATGGACACGGACCGGCTGATGGGCAGCATCCGCAACCAGTTCACGGTGCTCACCGACGTGGCCGAGCTGCGCCGGACGCTGAAAACCGTGGCGGCGGTAGATCCCAAGGGCCGGGTGAAGCTGGCCTTTGACGGCGGGCGGATCACCTTCTCCTGCAAGGGGGAGCTGGCTTCGGCCAGCGAGTGCCTGGACACGGCCCCACTGACGGGCATCCCCCGGGGCGAATACTGGTACCTGATCCCGGATCTGACGGCCTGCCTGCGCTCGCTGTCCGGCACTGCCACCCTGGGCATCGCCCAGGCGGGGATGCTGGACCTGTCCACGGAGCACGCCTACTATATGCAGACCGCCATGCGGGAGCCTGCGGTTGCGCCGGTGCCAGTGAAGGAAACGCCCAAGGCCGCCCCGAAAAAGGCCGCGAAGAAAACCAAGGCTGCCAAGCCGAAAACCGTCAAGAAGGCGGCGTAGGGGGTGCGGCACTTGAAGGAGAATGACATCTGCCGCTACTGCGGCGGCGTGATCAAGCTGATCCCCGCCAGCGCTGTCTACGGCGAGTCTACCCAGCGGCTGGGCATGGAGGGCGAGTCCGTCTACCAGTGCCAGAACTGCAATGCACGGGTGGGCTGCCACAAGGGCACCACACGGGCCCTGGGCAACGTGGCCAACGAAGTGCTGCGGCTGAAGCGGATGGAGGCCCACCGGGTATTTGACGTCTTGTGGAAAAGCGGGCGCATGACCAGAACGGGGGCGTACCGCTGGCTGGCGGGGGAGCTCCATCTGCCCGAGGGCCGCGCCCACATTGGTGGGTTTGAGATGGGTCAGTGTCAGAGGGTCATTGAGCTGTGTGAAAAATGGAACAACGAGGAGGCGGCGTAATGCGGGACTGTGAACGCAAAGATCCGTTGTGCGGCTGCATTGACTGGCAACAGGACGATCTGGCCGCGCGGATACACCATATTATTTGCAATTTTGAGTTTACCGGCTTTGAGCTGGAATACACTGCGCTGAAACCAGGGGAGGATTGCCGCCTGTGCAGGATTGGGCGGTGCCGAGTCTGCGGGAAGCGTCTGTGCTTTGGAGACGATCTGCCCACCCAATCCACTTCGGACGATCTGCTGACAGAGATCTTCCGCCGGACGTTCCGGGAATGGATGGACAGCAAGGAACGCCAGTTGGATGGCGCGGACTGTTTTACGGATCTGTTTTTGGCACTGTTCCATGAGGGCGACCACGAATTTGTTCGTAAATGGCTGGATCATCGTGCCGAGACGGTCTGCTCCGAGTTTCATGGGGAGGGCCTGTAAATGGCAAAGCAGAAATGCACCTTTCCGGGGCAGAATTGCCCCAATTGCCCGTACCATGAAACGGTGGGCGTGACACGCTATTGCAGCGGCTTCCCCAAAAAGCGGAAGGCCAAGCGGTTCAGAAAGTCCGACCCCAGGTACAAACCGCCCAAGTGGTGCCCCCGGCGCATCTCGCCGCCGGTGTGCCGCGTCTATGGCTTTGTGAATGAGGATGCTGCCATCACAGATTGGCTGTTCAACCGGGAGGCAGCTGTGGCCGAGAGCGGCAATGAACAGGGTGCGTACCGCTCTGTTTCTGCGCACCGCTATAAGTTTCGGCTTGAGCTGACGCTGGGGCTGACCGCCAAGCAATTCTATGAGGCGATGCAGTTTGGGGCCCACACCTGTGTTACCTCTGAGATCAGGAACCAGGTGGAACACGGCGAGGTCATTGAGATCGACGATGGCCTGAAGCCCTACTATTTCTACTATGCCAGCTTTCGGGTGATACCGCTGCTCTACTTTGACCGTTCGCGGGTGCAGCCCTCCGAGCCCGTCCCATCCATGGAAGGCGGTGGGCAGGGATGAGCGAACGCTGGTGCGAATGCCCCGGCCATGAAAGCCGCGATTTCCGCGAGCTGACGGATCACTACTGTGCGCATTTTATCCCCGCCGGATGGGAGCTGGAATACGCCACCCTGCTGGAGCGGGAGGAACGGCGGACGCTTTACATCACCGGGAAGTGCGGCCAGTGCGGCGGCTTCATGCGCACAGGCGAGGACATCTCCGGCATCGGCACCCATGACAGCTTCCTGCGGGACGTCTGCGCGTCCATGCTGCGGTTCCGGCCCTATGCCGGACGGGACGGGTACGGCCTTTACCGGGGCGGCGTTCCTCCGCGGCTGGAATGGTACTGGCGGCAGGACCAAATGACATTGGCAGAGCGCGTTGAGCAGTTCGCCGCCCTCTTTCACGTGGGGGTGGACCAGCTGATCGCCCGGCGCTGGGCAAAGGAGCATATGCCTGCCCAGGATTTCCCCAGGGAGACCACGACCGAGTTTTTCAACGGTGTGATCAAGCTGGTGCAGTCCAGTGGTTTCTGGCCCGATCAGAGCACTTTTATCACCTGCGAACCGGCCTGTCCCACCTGGCCTCCGTATTTGGTGCTGTGCCATCCCAAGTTCAGCTTTGTGCCTGAGTTGAAGGCCGGAGCCGGCGGGGGACTGTGCATTGAGTGCTATCTGAACGGCATCTTTGACAGCGCGGGCAATCACAGGCTGTTGATCGGGACCATAAGAACCGTCTGTGACGACCGGGATACCAGCGTTATCATGGGTTCGCTGACCGGGGCCCTGCTGTACTACGGCGAAGTCTACCGCAAGGCAAATTTACACCGCTACGCTCCCTATAGGCTTTGAAGCTGCCGGAGCGTCAGACAGAAAAGGAGAAGAACGAACATGGTAAATAGATACTGCAAATGCTGCCATCACCTGGCTGGCCGGCCTGATGCCGCCGCCAATTTCTACAACAGCCATTTCATCCCTGAACGCTGGGAGTTGTGCTACTCCAAGCTCAGCGAGTGCTGGGGAGTCAGCCTGGTGGGCAAATGTAAAGCCTGCGGCGGTGATCTGGAGGAAACCATCCCGATCCCGAAGGGCCTGATCGGAGACGACCTGCTGAAGGCCATCTACGATACGGTGCAGACCGCCCATCCCTATGACAAGTTCTGGGAGGGGGTAGGATACTGCGGCAGCTGTGAGGAACGCAGCAGGTTCTACGCGAGCCGGGACGATCGCGCCCAGTTCCGGCGGAGCCAGCAATTCCTGGATTTGTTCAACGACTGGGACCGGGAGCGGGCACGGCTCTGGCTGGAACAGAATTTCCCGCCGGAGAAGCACACCGAGGTGTTCCGGGACACCGGCGGCAGCCTGCTCAGCAGCGTAATCCGCATGGCAATGGCAAACGGTGATTTTGACAGGGCCGGGGCCATCCTGGACTACTATCTGCCTTGTGAGCACGAGTCCAGCACTGGCGATAAGGCACCGCTCACAGCCTATGAATTTGATTTCGTGCCCATCCTCAACTATGGCAGCGAGGGCATTTATATCAACTGCTATCTGAGGGGGAAGTTTGATGAATCCGGGCGGTTCTCCCTCCATGTGGGTACGTTGAAGACCCTAAAACGGGATCTGGAAAGTGAGAAGGTCATGGGCGGGCTGTGCGGCGTGCTGCACTACTATGCACATCGGTATGTCAACCAAGAAATCCACCGCTATACCCCGCAAAAGGCGTTAGAGGCGGAGTATCAGCGGCAGCTTGATAAAAAAGAAGATGAGGAGGGCTGTGTTCATGGATGAGCGCTATGTGAAGCATTTGCTTCAAGCAGAGGGAAATGCCGTCTTTCGAAATGAAATGGGGTTCGCGGCATGACGTTTTTCGAGTGCTGCGAGACTGTGCGGGCCGGCGGCCTGCGCATGATACGCCCCAGCGCAGAAACGCCCGGGCAGTACGACCTGTGCGAGCCGTTTGAAAACGGAAAGGGCTGGACCTGGCTGGACGCTGTGACGGCTAACGTGGTGTGTCAGGTGCATGACGCCCTTTCGCCGGACCGGCAGGAAAAGTTTGAAGCCCTGCCCGCAAAAGTGATTTTGGATTTCTGCTGGAAAATCGCCAATAGAACACAGAACAACCTGTAGCATCAAGGGAAAACGTCAATTCTCAAATGGGGCCGGGACCCAATTTCCGGCCCCCAAAATACAAAGGAGTTTATAGAAATGGATAACATCATTTACTTATCGGATCGCAACCGCATTGTGGAGGAACATCTCCACTATATCGACACGCCCTGCTGTATGCCGCGCTGCTGCAAGCGGAGGAGTATCGGCCCAAGAACAACCTGTCGTGCTCGCGGTGCTACAGCGAGTATCTGGAATCAACCGAATTGCCGGTAGAATAGGAGAGAAAATTATGCAGAATCAAAACATGACCCTGCTGAATCGTATGCTGGCCGTTATGGACGACGTGAACGCCCAGGTGGCGGAGCGGGAGGAGCTGGTGGAGGCCATCGCCATCGCCCTGCTCACCCGGAAGAACTTGTTCATCCTGGGCGCGCCCGGCCAGGCCAAGAGCTACGCCATCAACCAGTTCCGCGCCCGCATCACCGGGGCCCGGCAGTTTGAACGCCTATTGTCCAAGCAGACCGACGAGGAACAGCTTTTTGGGCGCGTGGATCTGTCCAGCCTGCTTCCCGGCTCCGTCCCGGAGTCCGTTGTGAGCGGTGATGAGCTCTACCAGCATCTGCGTTCAAAGCTGGAGTGCTTTGTAGAAAGCTTTTCCAGCCAAAAGGATTCGCCGTCAACTTATGAACTGCTGAGGGCGCACACGGCGGCGCTGGCGGATTATCGGGCGGCGCTGGCGGCGCTCCATGTCGGTGAGCCCCAGGTGAACACTTCGGGCAAGCTGCCGGAGGCGGACATCGCATTCCTGGATGAGATCTTCAAGTGCAATGACGGGGTACTCAACTCCCTGCTCACCGCCCTCAACGAGCGCAAGTACACCAACGAGGGCCGTACTTATCCCATACCCACCATCTCCTTCTTTGCGGCGTCCAACGAGATCCCCAACTTCAGCGATCCCCAAGAGAAGATCCTGGAAGCCCTCTATGACCGGCTGGAGCTGAAGGTGGTGACGGACAACATCTCAGGCCGCACCAAGCGGCTGGCGGTGCTGGCGGACAAGCAGGCGGGGCGCGCCGGACAAATTACTGCGTCCATCACGCTGGATGAACTGGGGCAGATGCAGGCGGAGGTGGCGGCGATCCCGGTGCCCGATGCCGCCAATGAGCTGGCGGACGATATCCTGTGCCAGCTCCGCAAGGACGGCATTCCGGTGTCTGACCGAAAGTATCTCAACTACTATCCCATCGCCCAGGCCAAGGCGTGGCTGTCCGGCCATGCCCAGGTGGAGTCCCAGGATCTGCTGGCGCTGAAGAACTACCTCTGGCAGAAGCCCGCTGACCGTCCTGTGGTGGAATCGACGCTGAACCGTATGTGCGTCAACCCCATGCAGGACAAGGTGAGCGGCGTCCGGGCCATGGCCATGGATGTGCAGACGGAGTTTGACGCCAACCGCGCTGACACCAACAAGCCCAATGCGGGCAGCAAGGCCCTCATCAAGCTGCGGGGCGAGCTGGTGCGTCTGTACGGCGAGCAGCAGAAGCTGGCTGCGTCCGCCCAGTCGGACGGCGAAACGGCGCTGACGGATGAACTGCTGGCGGATATGGAGCGGATCAACAAGCAGGCCCACGAAGCCGTGGGTTTCACCTATACGCCGCTGGGGCAGCTGGCGGCGCTGCAATAAAAATACAAGGAGGACAAAATCATGTTGAACCACATCGTAATTATGGGCCGTCTGACCCGAGATCCGGAACTGCGGCACACCCAAGCGGGCACAGCCGTAGCCAGCTTCACCGTGGCGGTGGATCGGGATTTCAAGGACAAGGAGACCGGCGAACGCAAGACCGACTTCATCGACTGCGTGGCCTGGCGCTCCACCGGTGAGTTTGTGAACAAGTATTTCGCCAAGGGCCGCATGGCCGTGGTGGAGGGGCGTTTGCAGCTCCGGGACTGGCAGGACAAGGAGGGGAACAAGCGCCGCAGCGCGGAGATCCTGGTGTCTAACGTCTACTTCGGCAACAGTAAGCCCAAGGACAGCGAGAATGCCGGGGGTAAGGCCGAGGCCGGGAAGGATGACGATTTCCATCTGCCGGAGGGCTTTGGAACCGGCGGCGACAGCTTCGCGGATCTGTCGGGCGACGGCGACCTGCCGTTCTGACGCAGCGCATGGCGGGAGGGGCAGCCTTCCCGCCATGCACGAATAAAACACACTTGTGAAGGAGAATGACAAATGCCAACCTGCTTATTATGCAAAAAATATGTGACCTCCGGCTATGTGGTGTGCGACGATTGCGCCGAAAACATGAAGCCGGGTACCATGCAGCCTGCCCTGTACGGCTTTGCCGTATGGCTGGGTGCGGACCTGGCGCGGGATCATGCGTCCGCGCCCTGTTCCATGTGCAAGTTACAGAAATCGGACGCCTGCCTTGATTCTGCCCTGTGCCGCCAGGGTATCACGGCCTGGCTCCGGGCAAAGGCCGACAAATTCCTGGAGACCTCCGGCTATGACGGAATCCTGGGGCGGTTAAAGACGGTGTGCCCTTTCCCCGAGGCGTTTGAGGATATGGATGACGCCGACGGCCCCGGTAAGGGCCACCCCCGCAGGAAGATTGGCCACATCCGGGCGGATTATGACAATTACCGCTGGTGGAACACCGCATGGCCCTGCCATCAAGAGCTGACCACGCCGCCCATTACAGCGGAGATAGACCGCACCTATACGGCCCTTACCGCCCATGACGCCCTGCGTGACCTGAATGCCCTGCGGCAGTTCTGCTGGTCCCACCCGGAGGCGAAGGTGGGCGCTGGGCTGGCCGACGAGTTCAATTTCTACCTGGAGGGCAAGACCTGCGATTTCTGGGTGCGGCTCATCACCAGGGAGAAGGACTACAATATGTATCTGCACGCCTACGCCAAGGCTGAAAGGAGTGGCACATGAAGAAATATTTTGACTACTTAGACCGCCTGCGGGAGTCCGGCGTCACCAATATGTACGGCGCGGTTCCCTATCTCCAGCGGGAGTTCCCGGAGCTGGGCTTTGACCACACCCAGGCCGTCTACGTCCTGCGGCAGTGGATGGAGAGCCGTGAGAAGGGCGGGGATGCGTGATGCGAAAGCCCTACCGAACCATTGAGGATGTCCTGCGCTCCCCCTGGGCCGCCATAGAGCGGCCCGGGGCGGGGCCAGCCACAGGCCGGGTGCTGCGTTCCACCAAACTGGAGGACAGCATCTACGCTGACCTGCGGAACGGCGACGACAGTCTGGAGCAGACCGAGGGGGAGGCGGCGAAAACGCTGCCCTCCTTCCCGGCCCTGTCCCGGGACGTGTTCCAGTCCTTCTACTCCCTGATGCCCAGGAAGAACGGGGAGGATACGCTTTCCACATCTGCCCGGAAGTTCAACGCCCCCATTTTGGAGCACATCACCCAGAGCGGGGACTACCCCACGCTGAAGGCGGTGTGCGAGGGCCGGGAGCTGCCCGCCTATGAGGCAGCGTCCGAGTTCATCACCCGTACCGCCGGGGAGCTGGACAGTCTGCTTGACCACATCGGCGGGGAGAAAAACGCGCTGGACACGTTGGAAAAGCTGGAAAATGCCGAAAAGCAGGCCCAAAACGATCTGGCCGGGCTGTTGGAGCGGATGCGGGCCATGAAGGGGCGGGACCAGCAGTTGGAGCAATCTGTGGTTGACGCCGCCAACAAGGCCGAGAGCAAGCGCCGCCAGGTGGAGGCCGTGGGCAAGCTGGTGGACGCCAGCGCCGCGAAGGGAAAAGAGGACGTGGCCGCCGCGGTGGCCATGGCGGTGAGCACCGCCACCGAAAAGGCGGAGGAGGTTCAGAGCATCATCGGGGCCTGGGGCGATGCCCCCGGCAATCTGGAAAAGAACGAGGCCAACACCGGACTGCTGGCCCTGGTGCGTCAGAGCCCGGTGCTGCGGGACATTTCCAAATACCTGGGCCGTTTCCGGGAGATATTCGCCCAGGGCAAGCGCAATGGCTACGCCTACGGCCGGGGAGAGAAATACTCCCTGGAGCTGGGCCGTGACCTGTCCCGGGCCATCACGTCCGAACTGGCCATGCTGGCCTCGCCCCAGACCATCCCGCTGTTCCTGCGGAAATACCAGCGGGGGCAGATCAAGCAATACCGGCGCCGGGAGCCCATCTACAAGGGCATGGGCGATATCATCTGCTGCCTGGACGAATCCATATCGACAAAGGGCGACCCCGCCGCCTGGGGGAAGGCCGTGGCGCTCACCCTGCTGGAAATCGCGGCGGACAGCGGACGCGACTTTGCGTTGATCCATTTCTCCGGGCCGGGGAGCTTCAAAACGGATGTATTTCAGCCTGGGGAATACTCCCTGGAGGACAAAATACGGGCTGCTGAAACATTTTTAGATGGCGGCACCGACTTTCAGACGCCCATGGAGCAGGCCCTGCTGCTGATGGAACTGGGCGGTTTTGAGAATGCCGATATCGTGTTTATCACGGACGGCGAGTGTGAGCTGCCGGAGAACTATTTGGAACAGCTTCGGACTGAGCAGGCCAACCGGCGGTTCACCGTCACCGGGGTGCTGCTGGGGGATGCGATTGTGCGGGAACTGGTGAACCGCCGGGTATAAATATGGTTGCGGACACGGGCAAAACCGGCTATAATAGGAATTGCCGAAGGGATGGTGATGTTTGATGCGCACCTTATTTCATGGAAGCCGGATCGAAGTGAAATACCCGGAGATTCGGGTTCAAAAATTCCATAAGGATTTTTTCTGGGGCTTCTACTGCACCACGATGGAGGAGCAGGCCGCCCGCTGGTCCATACGGTTTGGCGGAAAGGGCGTGGTCAACGTCTATTCTTTTGATGACGGCGCGGAGCTGACGGTCAAGCGGTTCCCGGAGATATCGGACGAATGGCTGGACTTTATCGCGGCCTGCCGCAGCGGCTTCCCCCCACAGCTACGATGTGGGGGAAGGCCCCATGGCGGACGACACCATTTTCAACTATGTCCAGAGTTTTCTGGATGGGGAGATCAGCCGCACCGCCTTCTGGGAGCTGGCGAGGTTCAAGCACCCCACCCATCAGATCAGTTTTCACACCGCCAAGGCGCTGGCCGCCCTGCGGTTCGAGAGGAGCTATGTTGTCGATGGAAAAGCGAAATGACAGCGCGCTGTTTTTTACCTGCTCCTTGATTGAACAACTTGGCCGCACCCTCCATAGAAGCCGTGGGAATGTGGCGGCGGCGCTGGGAGAGGCAGGTGTGCGGACGATTTACGACCATGCCGATGTGCTCCATTGCGAGCCCATAGAGAAAGTGGCGGACGATGCCATCGGAGAATTCGGCCTGACCGCCGGGAGCTTTGACAACGTGGGCGAAGCCCGGTATGCCGTCCCCGATGTGTGGACCATGGGCAAGGTGTACGCCCGGCTGATTGAGGATGTGTCCGGGGAAGAGGATGTGATTGAGACGCTGCTGGGGGTCTATTCTTCCTGGATCGACGAACGGCTCTCCGATTACAATTCCGCGTTTTATTACCAGCCCCGGGACTATCTGGCAGAGTGCTGCCGCCAGGGAATCGCCTTGGACGGCTGATTCAAAAAATGAAATAGGTGCAAAACGGAGCCCCACAATGCAGACTGCATTGTGGGGCTTTTGTGATTTCGGATAGTTCCGGCGTTACGGAAATGATACGCTCCCATATTATGTTGGTGAAATCGCTGGCAGCCAGAGCTGCCAATATAAAGGTTCTGCGTTTTTATTGCTCCATCCAATCCACTGGCATCCCGTTGACCTCCAGCCCCTCCCCGGCGGGGATGAGGACGTACTTCTTTCCATCGATCACACGGGTCTCCACCAGGTAGCTATGCTCCGGGTCAAGGGAAATGGCGGCTTCTGCCGTTTTCACCTCAAACCGCTTGCTGTCAATGAGGTTGGCGGGGCTGAGAACCGTGTCCTCGCCGAACAGCTCCCCGCACTTTCCACAGAAGGCGGCGATCTGTGCTTCCTCAGCGCCACAGTCCCGGAGGATGTCGGCCACGTCTTTGGCGGTGATGGCCAGAGGCTCCGGGTCTTTGGCCTCCCGGTGCTCCTCAATTTTAGCGGTCAGCTGCTCATGGACGGCCTGCACCACCTCCAGGCCGCAGGCCCCCTCCAGCCCCTCCCGGAGGGCCGTCTGGAACGCCTCCCGCTGTTCCCCGGCGGACATGGGCGGCTCAGTGTGGAAGATGGCGTCCAGAAATTCCTGGTGCAGCTCGTCCGGCTTGCGGGCATAGGCGAGTGCGTTGTAGATGTTGGCCGCTCGGTCGTCAAAGGCCGGGAACAGGAAGCCCAGCTCCGGCGGGGAGACGATCTGGCTGGGAGCACAGTTGTGGAACTCATTCTCCCCGGGACAGTAACCCAGCTCCAGCTTACCGTTCTTCACCGGGCAGACACAACAGACGATGTAGGCGAACACAGTGTCGCCCTCATCGGCGCGGTCCTCGCCGTCTTTGCTCCGATGGGGCACATCGTAGGCGTCATGGGCCAGCAGAATGAGATAATTGTTCTCCCCCATGTCCAGGCTGTCGATGACCGTCTGATAGAACACCTGCCGTGCCTCTCCGTCCTTCAGCTTGGAATCCCGCAGGGCCATGAGGCGGCGGTGCTCATCGCTGTCCGCCACCTGCTGGGTGGAGAACACGATGTCGATGAGGTTCCGGCCCAAGGTGCCGGACAGGGTCTTTTTTAGCAGAGTTAAGTATTTCTTCGCTTCCTCCTCGGGCATTCGGTCCAAGGATTCGTCCAGGTAGGAAACGATTTCTTTTTGGGCGTTCACATAGCAGCCGTAGATGCGGCCCATAGCGTTCTTACCCAAGCGGAAACGGCGTTTCAGCTCGCTGATCTCTTTCTGATTCATGGTGACCTCGCAGTTTCAAATGTATTTCGCGCGGCGTGTAGGGGCCGCGCAATTAAAGCAGCCGTTTCATTATAGAGTAAAGCGGTAAAACTTACAAGTCCTGCCCCGGCGGAGCTTGGATTTCGATTTCCAGAATATCCTCAATGGGGATGGAGGTTCGTTCTGTGAGGATGACGCGGCCCTCTAACGGGTCAATTTTTTTGATCGTGCCTATGGCCGCGATGTAGGCCCCGCCGTCCTTCCGCTCGTCGGGCAGGAAGTAGGTAAACACCCCCGCCCCGCCTGTCTCCAGTAGCAGGCGGAGCTTTTCATCCAGAATGGCCTTTTCGTCCTCGGAAAGCTCCACGCGTTCCCCAGTGACGCGGGCGGTCTCTCGAATGGCCGAACCGAAGCCGGACAGGGCTTGAAAGGGTGAAAACTGCGCCGTCCGATCTGCCATGGGCATACGGGGATGCTTGGCGGATGTGGGGTGGGGCAGGTTGATAATATCGTTGTAAGCTCCCATTTCTACGCTTTGTGCCCTCCAATACGGCCATTGCGGTCTGCGGCGGTAGCGCCGTCCACAAGGTTCGTCCCCTTCAAAATGGCGTTCTTCCCAAACTTGCTTTTGATGCCCAGCATGGCCTCCTGGAGCTTCCGCTCGCGAGCCAGCTCCGCCGCTTCCGCTTCCTTTTTAGCTTGTGCGGCGGCATAGTCGGTGAACAGGTCAAGCTGCTCTGCGGCAGGTTCAGCGGGGAGGTCGCTTTCGTCTGTCACCCGGTTAGCGGTGAGATTCATTCGCCGGATCAGCAGGTTCTTGTCCACAATTCGGTCATACAGCTCTAAAATCGCCGCCGTGATGCGTTTGGAGGATGCGGTGTACTCCTCCAAGTTGGCGGTGGCGTGGGCGTGTTTGGGGATCTGCCGCCCGTAGCGGTCTGTTTTGATCTCCCCGTGGTACTGTTTACACCGCTCCAATATCTCGCAGATTGTCAATGTCATAGCCCACGGTGAGGGTGAGCTGATTGGTGGCCAGCCGCTGGCCTACCAAATCCAGGGCCAGCTGGTCCGCCATCTCCCAGGCTACCATCCGGGCCTTTTCGAAGGAGTAGGGGCAGGTGAGCACCTGGCCGGAGCCCACGCTTTTCGTCTCGGGCTTGTACGCTTTGATGTCGGCCATAGCTACCGGTTCATAGCCCCAAGCATGGTCGATCAAGAGCTCCGCGTTCACGCCGAACATTTTGTAAAGAAGTTCTTCATTATAATAATCAGTTGATTTGCCAACGGAACACCGGGCGATATCCCCCATGGTGTAGAGCCCATGGGCCTCCAGCTTTTTGGCGTAGCCCGGACCCACCCGCCAGAAATCGGTGAGGGGGCGGTGGTCCCACAGCAGCCTGCGGTAACTCATCTCGTCCATGGCCGCGATACGAACGCCGCTCCTGTCCGGCTTGGTGTGCTTGGCCCAGATATCCATGGCAACCTTCGCCAGATAGAGGTTGGTTCCAATGCCCGCCGTGGCGGTGATGCCAGTGGTATCCAGTACATCCAGCACGATCTTCCGGGCCAGCTCCCTGGGGGTGAGCTTGTAGGTGGGCAGGTAGTTGGTCACGTCCATCAGCACTTCGTCGATGGAGTATGCGCTTATGTCAGAAGGGGCCACATATTTCAGATAGACATTGTAAATTTTCGTGCTCCATTCGATATAGTGGGCCATCCGGGGCGGGGCCACCAGGTAATCCAGGGCCAGCTCCGGGTGCTCTTTCACATCCGGGTCATGCCAAGAGGAGCCGGTGAGCTGCCGTCCGGGGGCCTTCTGCCGCCGCTGGGCGTTCACCTCCGCTACCTTCTGCACCACCTCAAACAGCCGTGCCCGGCCGGAAATACCGTAGGATTTCAGCGAGGGCGTGACTGCCAGACAGATCGTTTTGTTCGTCCGGCTCTTGTCCGCCACCACGAGATTGGTGGTCAGGGGGTCCAGGTCGCGCTCGATGCACTCCACGGAAGCGTAAAAGCTGCGAAGATCTATGGCAAAATAAACACGCTCTTTCACATCCGGCACCCCCTTTCCCAGCGTCCCACAGACTGGCCCTATTATACACCAAGAAAGCAGGCTTGTCCATATGTTCGATTAAAAGTCCTTGTTCAAGATCTGTGCCGCTCACACCTGTTTTTCAAAAGTAATTGGCAAGACACCGAAAAGCGGGCGGCCACCCTTGAACCGTGACCGCCCGATAAACTGGGGTTTATCTAACTGAATATCTTTTTCTTATCATTGACCCTCACTAAAACCAAAGAACTGATCATCAAAATGATCGCTGTGACTATATTACCTAAAATATTATCGTTAATGATGTATATTCCAGATAAAGAATTTGCAATACAGTGAAATAGGACACACAGCCATACGCTATCAGTGTTTTTTCTTATGCTTGCTAAGGCAAAAGTTAATCCTAACACATTGATCCCAAATGCCAGATAATTTTGTCCATATTGCGATACCCCTTGAATATAAAATAAAGGCAAATGCCATAACCACCAAATAACACTTACAATCAAGGCGGATATAACAAATTTATGTGTTTTCTCCAGTTCGGGCTGCAGGATATACCTCCATCCCGCTTCTTCCAAACCACCGCCAAACAACATCATTGGGATCATAACAATAATTGCAAATATTGGCGCTCCGTTTTCATATCCTGAAATCAAACATTGTGGAACTATAAATAGTATTCCTAATGCTATTACCATAAGATATGAAAATATATTGTGCTTGAAATCAAACACATTTTTTATCCATTCTCTGAAGCTTACAACTTTTTCATTTTTCTTCAATGCCCAAAACGATGCGATAGTCGGCGACCACCCACCTAATAAATATGGTATATATAGAAGGTAATTATCGTTTAATGATGCTCCATTTAGACTGCATAACAGACATATCCCCCAACAAATCAACATGATCAAAAAGGTATATAGCAAATAGTCTTTGCTCAATTTATTCATTTTCAGCTTCCTTTCCAATCCCAACTTGTCTCTCCGATTATAGCATGGCGCAGACTTCCAGGCAACTCGTTTTCATAGTTCGACCGGAGTTTGAACCGGCAGCATAAATCCTAAGCAGGGCCGATCAAAATTAGGTGGAACCTCTCCACCTATCCGCCCGGGCCCCGGCGTGGTACAATGGGCTTGTATTTTAGGGCGGAGTAAGCGAGGGAGGAACGGCGTGGAAAGGGGTGAAGTCTGCCCTCCGCCGGACCAAAACGGCCTGGAAAAACAAAATACCAAGGACGAGAAGACTGTGAGTTGCCCCATGGGGCGGTCCACGGTCCTTTTTTGTCCCCAAACACGAGAGGAGAAAAGATCATGAGTGAACCCAACAACAGCGGATTTCCCTTTTCCGAGATGGCCGACGGCGCCGGTCTGGACATCGCCTCCATCTTTGGCGGCGCGTCCGGTGGCGGGATCCCCGGCGATGTGAACCCCTTCGAGGCGGCGCTGGCCCAGCAGGCCCCGCCCGCCGCGCAGGCGCAGGTCCCGGCGGCACAGCCGGCATTGGACATCGACCCCCTGGCCGCCGCCATGGCGGAGCAGGAGGCCAAGGGCGAGCAGAAAGCGGCCAAGTCCCTGTTCGAGAAAGCCCCGGTGTTCTGCTACGGCAGCGCCCGGGAGGACATCGCCGACCCCGGCATGACCTTCGAGGAGCTTCGCATCGCCAAGGCGGAGGACTTCCCCGAGCTGGCCGAGGGCAAGAAGGTGTCCTGGACGGTGGAGTACGGCAAGACCATAAAGCCCATCACAGACCCCAAGGGCACTACCATTGCCGCTGTCAAGTCCGAGATTGAAAGATCCAAGCCCTTCCTGGACGCGCTGAAAAAGGCCAAGGACAAGAACCCGGACTGCCTGGTGAAGCCCAAGGTCACCGCCCAGAGCAAGGGCATCGCCGCCTACAAGGGGGTGTTCGCCTCCCTGGAGGAGGCCCGGGCGTCGGGCAAGACCATCTGCGCCATCCCCGGCGGGGACGGCAGGGTGTACGAGCTGCGGAAAAACGAGCTGGGGGAGTTCATCGCCCCCAAGGACTGCGTGATCGACCTCCCAACGGTTGTGGCCGGGTTTACCCCGGCCCTTCCGCTGGTGCCCATGGAGCTGCTGGCCCAGATCATCTCCTTCTTCCGCTGCTGCATGAGCGGCCCAGAGGAGTTCGAGGCCCTGGCCCACATCTTCTGGGACAGGGAGGAGGAGAAATTTGTGGCGCACATCCCGAAACAGCGGGTGACCAAGGCCCACATCGACGCCGACCTGACCCAAGAGGAGTTGCCGGAGGACCGCTACCTGCACTACATCGACATACACAGCCACAACAGCATGGAGGCCAAGTTCTCCCGTGTGGACGATGAGGATGAGCGGGCCACCCGGATCTACATCGTGGTGGGCCGTCTGGACAAGTTCTTCCCGGATATCACCGTGCGGATGTCCTGCGGCGGCTCCTACCTGACGCTGCCTCCCGGCTGCGTACTGGAGAGCTTCGGCGCGGTGTTCCCCGCTGAGTGGCGCACCCAGGTGACGCTGCTGCGCAGGGACACCCTGCCGGTACTGCGTCCGATGTCGGAAGCGCCGGCGGAGAAGCCGTGGGAGGATCGCCAATGAAGTTCTCCATGACCCGCCCGGTGAAGATCGTCATGCTGGGCGCGGGCGGCACCGGCGGGCACATCGCGCCCCACCTGTACCGCCTGCTGTACTCGCTGGACCGCCCGGTGCGGTTCATCATCTGCGACGGCGACGTGGTGGAGGAGAAGAACCTGGTGCGGCAGAATTTCACTCCCGCCGACCAGGGGGAGAATAAGGCCAGGGTGCTGGCGGAGCGATATTCCGCCGTGTTTGGCCTGGAGACGGAATATGTGCCCTCCTTCGTCGAGGATGAGGGGCAGCTTCGGGTGCTGCTGACGCCCGAATATCTTTTGATGCGCCAGCCGGGCCACTGCTACAGCGTGCAGGTGCCCGAACAGGTCATCCTCATCGGCGCGGTGGACAACAACAAATCCCGGCAGCTGTGCCACCGGGTATTTTACCAGACGAAAGAGCTGATCTACATCGACAGCGGCAACGGCGAGTTCACCGGCCAGGTGGTGTGCGGCGTGCGCCGGGGCGGCAAGACCTACTACCCGCCCATCGGCGCGGTCTACCCGGATGTGCTGGTGGAGACGGACAAGTTCCCCACGGAGCTGTCCTGCGCCGAGGCATCGGTGTCCGCCCCCCAGAGCATGGCGGCCAACATCACAGCGGCCACAGCGGTGGTGGACATGATCTACAACATCCTGGCCACGGGCAGCAGCACGGTGCGGAAGGTGACCTTTTCCACCCAGTCTGTCAACGTGCGGCCCGAGCTGCAAAAAACGAACAGGAGGAAGAAAGCGGCATGAGAGCAACCGTAGACGCAAAGGCTTTTGTCCAGGCACTGGATCGGGTGAGCGGCATCATCCGCAAATCGTCCATCCCCGTCTTAAACGCCGTGCTGGTCCGGTTCGAGGGGGGGCGCTGTACCCTGACCGCCACCAACATAGAAACCTATCTGTCCGCGGCGTTGCCCGCCCAGGGGGATGCGTTCGCCTTTTTGCTGGACCGCCCCCGGGAGACCACCCGGGCCTTCCGGCAGTTTGAGGGCGGGCTGGCCCTGGATCAGACGGAGACTGGGGAAGGGGACCGGCGGCGGATCACGCTGGCGCTGTCCTGCGGCCCCCGGGCCGCAGAGCTGCACCCGTTTCTGCCCGAGGATTTCCCCTCGTATCCGGTGTAGGAACCCCTGGAGAGCTTTACCGCCAACGCCAGCCGGCTGTACGCCCGGGTGGAACGGGTAAAGTATGCCGTGGATCTGTCGGGCAAAGACAATGCCCGCGCCTGCGTGACCAATGTGCAGTTCAGCGGGAACCGCGTTTACGCGGTGGACGGCTACCGCATGGCCTGGGACGCCGACCCGGAGCTGGACGTGCTCCGGCCCTTCATGGCGGCCCCGGACGCATTGGAACATTTGAAGCTGTTCGGGGATCAGGCGGTCTCCATCCGGCTGGGGGAGCGGTTCGCGCAGGCGACCGACGGCGTGACGTCATTGCTGTTCCGTCTGCCCGAGGGCGAACTGATGAACATAGACCGCGCCATCCCGGACAAGTTCAAAGCGGAGTTCCAGGCGTCCCCCAAGGAGTTCCTGGCCGAATTGAAGTATCTGAAGCAGTCCCTGCGGGGGAACCGCGCCCATGTGGTGCGCTTCCGCAGCGGTAATCTGCTGGCCGAGAGCCTGGGGGAGCGGTACGCCACAAAGGTCTCCGCCGATGGGTGCGGGGACGTGGAGTTCGGATTCAACCTGGACTACATGGCGGACGCCATGGAGCAGTTCAAAAAGGAGCCGTCCGTCACCGTGAAGGTCAGCACCGGCTCCCTGGGACCCATCATCATCGAGGCTGAGGGGCGGAATGACCGCGCCCTGGTGATGCCTTACGATCTGAAGAAGGCCGGTATGGCGGCGTAACGTAAAAAAGGAGGAAAACATGGATTTCAAGGAATTTAATAGGCTCTACCGCAAGGATACCATTTCATTTTTGATCGCCCTGAACCTGTACCTGGGCTACGGAAGCACCGTGCTCAGGGCGGGCTCCAAGGAGGATCTTTCCGGCGCCGCGGCCCTGGAGATTTCCAACCTGTTCGCGGAGGAAAAGCATGATCGCATCATCGAAACGGCCCGGACAATGGCCGAAATGGAACCCGATGAGCTGATCCCGTATCTTGCCCAGTGCGGTATCCGCGCTGGGGCCAGCAGCTCGGACGAGCCCGGTATCTGCCCGGTGTGCGGCGGCAGGATCAAGTACGACCACCAGGGCTCCTCGGAGTGGAACTTCATCCTGACCTGGCACTGCCTGGACTGCCAGGCCACCGGCGAGGAAAACCACCACCTGGTATTCGACGCCCACTACAACCTGCACGAGAAGAACGGGGACCCCATTCCCTGGCGATATCAGAAATAGGAGGAGAACGCAATATGAAAACCGTTTACATCCCCAAGGGAATGGAAGTGTCCCACATGAGCCTTACCACTGAACACCTGGTGGTGGACGGCAGCCTGACCGTCACCGGCGATCTCAAGGCCAAGACTATCGGCGGCCGGGGCTTTGTGGAGGCGGGCGGCGTCTCCGCCGACGGTATCCGGGTGGACGATCTGAAGGCTGTGAGCGTTACCTGCAAGCGTCTGTGCGCCAAACGGGCGGAGGCGTCCCAGATCTTCGCGTCGGAGAGCGTCGATGTGTCCTGCTTCCTGGGTGCGGACCGGGTGGTGACGCCCAGGCTCACGGTGACCCTCAGCGACATCGACGAGGTGACGGCGGATGAGACCATTCATCTGCCGCCGAAAAAGCGGGGCCTGCTCCGCTTCTGGCTGGCGTCCGCCCTGCGCTCGCTGTGGGTGAGGCTCACCGCGCCCGATGAGGATGATGTGGTGGACGCCGAGTACGAGGTCAAGGGGCCCGCGCCGGTGGTTCACCTGGACGCAGAGAAGAAGAATAACCCCGCGGCGTGATGGCGGGTGAATTTGGAGGGTAGGGAGTGTGCTTCCTGCCCTCTACTACATCGAGGAGGTCAAGAAAATGTCCCACAAATCACAGGAAAAAAATATGCGTAAGCTGGCCGAACTGCTGTCCCAGGACCTGGGCTACATCTGGGGCGAGAAGGAGAGCGGCCCCAACGGCGCGAAAAAGCAGTTTCTGAACACGGGCAGGACATTCCTCCGGGCGCTGGGCAAGGATCTGGGCCTGACGGACGCCAAGGTGGATTCCAACGCCGGCGGCATCGGCGTGTCCGGGGACTGCACCCTCATGGGGATGTGGCACACCAACGGGCTGTACGTCACCCTCTCCCAGTTCTGCTCCGACCGGGACAGTGTGCTGCTCTACCGCACCATCCGGCACAGCAAGGACTACCAGGGCGGGCGCAACCTGTACCTCACCCGCCGGGATCTGGCGGAGATGAGTTACCCCGACCTGCTGTTCCTGCTGGCGGCCCTGCGGGAGGAGAACATCCATGAGCGGGCAGCCTGACGCTACACCCCAGGCCGAACCGCGCAGCTACGCCCTGGAGGGGCTGCGGGGACTTCAAAGCGAAGTCCCCCAGCTCACCCGGGCCATGGTGCTGTGCCGGGCCAGGGTGGAGCAGCACCGGAATACCGACCTTGCCGCCGCCCGGGACGATTACAACGAGCTGCAAAGCGCCCGGAAGCGGCTGGCCGACGCCCTGGGCAATGCCCAGCTTCTTCTGATGGAAGCGGAGGAGTACCAGCTTGCCGGCAACGCGGGCCGGCTGAAGGACGGCCTGCTGGGCTTTGACCTGCTGAGCAATGTCTACCGCCCGGTGTACGACGCGCTGAACGGCTTCGCCGCCCAGCTCCCGGTGGATGGGACCACCAACGCTCAGGTGGTGGGGCGGCTGATGAACAACATCAAGCTGGGGTACTACCCCACCGACCCGGACAACATCGCGCTGATTTTGAAGGGCATCCAGTTCCCGGAGGGGGTTACCACGAATTTGCTGGATCCCTGCTGCGGCTGCGGGAAAGCCCTGCGGCAGATCGCGGACGGGAACAACTGCTTCACCTACGGCGTGGAGCTGGACAGCGTCCGGGCGGATGAGGCCCAGACCCGGCTTCACCGGGTGGGCTTCGGCAGCTTCTTCTACAGCCAGGTCAGCGCCAACGCCTTCCACCTGCTGTTCCTCAACCCGCCCTACCTGTCCGTCCTCAACGAGAGCGGCGGCAGGGCCCGGCATGAGAAGCGGTTCCTCATCGACAGCCTGGGCGCGCTGGCCCTGGGCGGTCTGCTGGTGTATGTCATCCCCTACTACCGGCTCACCCCGGACATCTGCCGGGTGCTGTCGGACAACTTTGAAAACCTGGGCCTGTGGCGGTTTACCGACGGCGAGTTCAAAAAGTTCAAGCAGGTGGCCGTTATGGGCACGCGGAAGAAACGGGACGAAGTTCCCCAGGATACACAGTGGCTGGAGTGGTTCGCCGCCCATCCCAGCTCCATCCCCAGCCTCACGGAGCTGGCCGAGGGGCGCTATGCCCTCCCGGCCAAGCCTCTGGAGGTCAAGACCTTCCGGGGGGAGAAGTTCAATGAGAAGGAGCTGGAGCGCCAGTTAAGCCGTTCGGACAGCTTCCAGCGGATGATGGCCCGCAGCGAGCTGGACAGCGGGGTGAAGCGTCCGCCGCTGCCCCTGTCCATCAGCCAGATCGGGCTGATCGGCGGCTCCGGCATGATCAACGGGCTCATTGAGTGCGACACGCCTCACATCATCAAGGGCCGGGTGGTGAAGGTTACCCGGAACGAGACTGAGGAGCAGTTTGACGCCAAGGGGCGGCACACCGGCGCCGAGCTCCACGAGACCATCACCAACAAAATGATTTTCAACATCTTGACGCCCAACGGCTTCAAGGCACTGACATGAGGAGGATTTTTTATGAGTGTTATTACGGTAAATCCCCGGTTCAGTCTGGGCCGGCTGATGATCACCCGCAACGCCAGGGATACGCTGCCCCACGGGTCGGTGGACGCCGCCATCCGGCGGCACCTGCACGGGGACTGGGGTGATGTGGACAAGTCGGACGGGCGCGTAAATGAGGACGCGCTGAAGTACGGCGGCCGCCTGCTGTCTGTCTACCACACCCCGGACGGCGTGAAGTTCTGGATCATCACCGAGGCGGACTATTCCGCCACCACGGTACTGCTCCCCGAAGACTACTGAGGGGGTGTACGGCGTGAGTATGAAGCTAAACCTAAAGCTGCTGTCCACCCGGTTTTTCCAGGCGAAGGAGCAGCCCTGTGTGCCGGAGGACAGCGTTAACCGCTACCTGTTGGAGCACGTCCTGCGGCCCAATTTGGAGGGGAACCTCCTCCGTCTGGGCGACATCGACTTCAGTGCCTTTGACGCGGACGACGTGCCCGCGCTGGAGGACTATTACGACAGGCTCTACAAAGCATCGGAGGATCTCACCCAGTTCGCGCAGACCGTGGCCCGGGTTCCGCCCGCGCCCAACACTGTGCGCTCCTTTTGCTGAGGTGCCGCCATGGAGGATCTGAACTGTTACTTTTTCCATATGCTGTACCTGGCGAAAAAGGTGCATGACAATCCCCGGATGAAAAAGGAGTGGTCCTCCTTTGACAGCGTCCCCTTGGATGAGGATTCGTATTACGAGCTGTCCATGGAACTGTCCGTATCCATTTTCAAGGACACCAGCCTTTACTACAACGAGGAATCGGGCATCGAGACCTGGGTGCTGTCCGATCCCATCGCCTACCGTTTCTGTGAGCTGTGCGAGCGACTGGAGGCGGAAAAAGGATTGGAGGAGGGGAGCAACCCCTACCGCCGCAACGCGGAGCGGATGCTCCATGAGAGATTCCGCCTGCAGGCATACAACTACGATTACGACTGGCGGCTGTCCGCCGCCGATCGGAGACGCAAATGTATCCTGTTTTTCTCTGCGGATGAATTTTACGGGTGGCACGAGCTTCCTGGGGCTTTTATGGAGGCGCTGGACGGGTTCCAGAAGCTGAACCGGCAGTTGGAGGCGGAGTTGGGGCTGAACAAGCTCGTCCCCATCTACCCGATGCCAAACGAATGGAAGGAGGCGGTATCATGCCGGACGGATTTGACATGAGCATCCACATCAGCACTGAACGCGGCGAGGTGGTGGTGGAGCAGCAGAAAGCGGGCGGCGTCACCACCCACAAACACATCACGCCCCAGGATTTGTGCGACTGTTTTCTCACCAGCCGTTATGACGATGAGCGCCACGCCACCGGACTGCTGCCCGAGGGCTGCATCGCCGTTGTGATCGAGAAGAAGTATGTTTTCTATTTCATGCGCTACCCAGAGCTGTACGCGGACATCACGTATTTCGGCACCGAGTACCGGGATTTTCCGCTGCCCCGGCTGGTGTTTGGCTTCAAGTATATGCCCCAGGAGGGCAAGGTGGCCGGATGCCGGGTGTGCGTGGTGAAGGACGGGAAACTGACGCCGGACACGCCCACCTACCGTTACCCCTTTTCCAACGTGCATGGGAACAACAGCATCTGCACCGGGAACAACGCCCTGCCTATCTACAGGGACCCGTCCCGGCTGCACACGCTGATGGGCTATCTCCTGCGACTGCCCAACAATAACGACCTCTACTGCCGGGATCATAACCGGCTCCACGCCGAGTACCGGGATCTTCTGGAGCAGATGAAGGGGAAAACACCGTCCCACTATTACACCGATGTGCTGGTGGAGGACGGCAGAACACTGGACGACTTTTTGAATGGGAGGTAAGAACATGGGGCAGAAAGACCCGAGACAAATCCAGGCTGAACTGGCCATGCCTTTCGCGCCGGAGGATCTGGAATGGCGGCTGCAAAAGGTGGTGGAGGCCAGAGAGCTGGGCATCGCCGTGCCCTATGTCACCAACCGGGCCATCATGTCCCGGCTGGACGATGTAGTGGGGCCGGAGAACTGGTACAACGAGTTCAAGCCCTGGCATGGCGCGGGCGGGAAGGACGCCCAGCTGTGCGGAATCTCCATCCGGTTCGGGGATGGTTGGATCACCAAATGGGACGGCGCCGAGGATTCCGACATTGAGCCCGTGAAGGGCGGCCTGTCCGACAGCATGAAGCGGGCCGCCGTCCAGTGGGGCGTCGGCCGGGTGCTGTATAACATGGATGTGGTGTTCGTGGATGTGGAAAAGCGGGGCAAGACCTGGTACATCAAGAAGGATCAGCAGGAGCGTTTGGATTACGCCTACCTCAAAATACTGGGCAAGCTGAACCTCACCCCGGCCCCGGCGGGCGGTCTGCGGCCCCAGGCGGAGCCGGAGGGCGGCGGCAAAAATCCGGCGGGCCAGGGCAAGCTGGCTGAAGCATCCAGTGGTAAGGCCGGTGGGAATCCTGCGGGCGGAAGCAAGCCAAAGGGTGCCGCCTACATCATCCGCCAGGCCCGCATCAACAAGGGCATGAATTCCGGCAGCACCCAACTGAGGCTGGAGTCCTCCAAGGGGGACAAGCTGGATGCCTTTGTCCGGGGTGAGCACCCGGAGCTGGCGGTGGGCGTCATCCTGGCCAACGTGAAGCTGGAAAAGCGGCAGCAGGACACCATCATCTACTATATGCTGGAACAGTATGAAATCGCGGACGCCCAGCCCAAGGCGGCGTAGAAGGGAGCTTACGATGGAAAAAATCCAGAGTTTTCAGATCACCGGCATGACCATCGCCGGGTTCAAGTCCTACGGGGAGCCCACTCAACTGGTGTTCGGCAATCCCACCGTGATCACCGGCGGAAACGGCCGGGGCAAGACCAGCATCGCCGACGCCATTGCCTTCGCCGTCACCGGCCTCCCCTTTTTCGGGGAGCGGGGTATTGACCGGCTGCACAACGAGGCCCAGCCTAATGTGTCCATCACCATGAGCTTTGTGGACGGCGGGGGCGCGGCCCATACGCTCACCCGTACCCGGCAGAAGAACCGCATGACCATCCTCTACGACAGCTATGAGATCCGTCAGATGGACCTCAATGATATGTTCGGCGAACGCGACGTGTTCCTGTCCATTTTCAACCCCCTGTACTTCATTGAGGAGCTGGGGGAGGAGGGCAAGAACCTGCTGGAGCGACACCTGCCCCTCATTCCCCATGAGGCGGTGCTGGCCGAACTGTCCGACGCTACCCGGGCGGCCCTGGAACACGAGTCCCTGCTCTCGCCGGATGCCTGTTTGAAGCAGAAGCGGGCGGATATCCGGGAGCTGGAGGAGGGCGTCATCTACCTTCAGGGTCAGAAGGATCTGACCGACAGCCAGAGCCAGGACTGGAGCAAAACCGTGGAGGGCCTGTCCACCCGCCATGACGCGCTGAGCAGAACGCTGGAAAAATTGGAGGCCAAACGCTATGACGGCCTGGATACCAAGACCATGGAACAGCAGCTGGTGGAGCTCAGCGCCCGCTATGAGGAGGCGGCCCGGGACGGTTCCCCGCTGGACGGGGAGATCGTGGAGCTGGAGCGGAAGCTGTCCGCCCGGAGGGCGGAGCAGTACCAGTCCCCCTACACCCAGGCCATCGCCGGGGCCAACGCCCAGCTGACGGAGCTGGCGGCGCGATTCAACCGGGATAAGCAGTCCTTCCAGGCCTGCGTCCCCGGCGCGCCCTGTCCCACCTGCCGCCGGCTTATCACCGAGGAGGTGCTACCGGAAATCCGGGCGTCGTTGGAGCAGTCCAGCAAGGCCACCCTCGCCGCCGGCCAGAAACAGCGGGCCCAGCTCAATGAGCTGATGGAGAACGACAAGAAGGCCAAGGCGGTTTTTGAGCAGTTCCAGGCCGACGATGTGGCGAAGCTGGAACAGGAGCTAGCTGGCCTTCGGGCCAAAAAGTCCGAGGACAGTCCCGCAGACAGCCTGCGGGCCCAGATCCAGCAGCTCACCGCTGATCTGGAGTACGGCAATCTCAACGAAGTGGAGTACGCCCAATTGAAGGAGTGCCGGGAGGAACTGCGGGAGTGCGCCGCCGATTTGAAGGCCGCCCAGGCCGCGGCGGTCCAGAAGCCGGAGGATCTGGACGGGAAGATCGAGGCGGCCCAGAGGCGGATCAAGGAGCTGAAAAAGCTCATTGCCGATGTGGCCATCTATGTGAGCGAACGGGCGAAACTGACCTTCTCTGCGCTGAAAATGAACCGGGTGGAGATTTCCCTCTATGACGTGGTGAAGTCCACCGGGGAGCGGAAGGATGCTTTCAAATTCACCTATGGCGGGCGGCGCTATGACCGGCTCTCCCTGTCCGAGAAGATCCGGGCTGGGATGGAGGTGTCCGAGCTGATGAAGCGGCTCACCGGGCGCAACTACCCGGTGTTCGTGGACAACATGGAGTCCGTGGATGATCTCAACAACGTGCGTCCCACCGGGCAGGTTATCATGGCTAAGTGCGTCAGCGGCACGCCGCTGGCGGTGCGGCCTGTGCGGCCCATTACCATGGTGGACCAGCAGGCGGCGTAATAGGAGGCGATGCCGCTTGGCCGTGAAGCAGTATGACAAAATCCCCATTGTGGACGCGGCCAGACGGTGCGGCATTGCCTTGGATTCCCGGACGCTGCGGCGCCGGGAGGTGGAGGCCACCTGCCCCTTCTGCCACGACCATGGGCCGGGGAAGTACCACCTCAGCCTGAACACCGCCACCGACCAGTACCGCTGTACCCTGTGCGGGGCCCACGGCAACAGCGTGACGCTGTACGCCCGGCTCATGGGTGTGTCCAACCGAGAGGCATACCACGCGCTGGCCCGGGAGGGCAAGGTCTATCCCATGCCCCGGCGGGAAGCGACCCATGAAGATGCCGAACGCCGGCCCCTGCCCTTGGAGCGGCGGCACGAGGCCTATACCGCCATGCTGGACCACCTGACGCTGTTGGACCGGCACCGGGATAACCTGCTGGAGCGGGGGCTGTCCGGGGAGCGCATTGCGCGAAACCAGTACCGCAGTATGCCGGAAACGGATGCGGGGCGGCGGCTGTTGGCCGCCCTGCTCCGCTCCTGCGGCCATGAGCTGCTGGGTCTGCCGGGATTCCGTACCTATTACGGCAAGTGGACGCTCAGTGGGCCGAAGGGGTTCCTGATCCCCGTCCGCAACAAGGACGGTATGATCCAGGGCATGAAGATCCGCCTGGACGACGCGGACAAGCCCAATCGGAAATACCGCTGGCTGTCCAGCCGGGATATGCCCAACGGCACCCGCAGCTACTCCTATATCCACGTCACCGGCGACGCCACCCAAAAGCGGGCCTTCCTCACGGAGGGTCCGCTGAAGGGGGACGTGGCCAGCTATCTGGCCCACGACGCGCTGTTCGTGTGCGTAGGCGGGGTGAACGCCATCCGCGGGCTGAAGGACACGCTGAAAGGCCTGGGCGTCACCCAGGTGGTGGAGGCTATGGACATGGACCAGCTGACCAACCCCAACGTCCGCGATGCCATACAGGCCATGCGGCGGGAAGTACAGGCCATCAAGGGCCTAAAATACATAAAATACACATGGGACCCGGCCTATAAGGGGGTAGATGACTATTTCCTGAGCCGGGTGGCGGCCATGTAGAAAGAGGGAAAATGATGGACAGGACAATGGTAAAGGTGACCTGCATCGCGGATAGGATCAAGTTCCGAACGATCCGGCGCGGGTGTGAGGCTTTGGACGGGATCACTGTATCCCGCAGCGTATTCGAGGATCTGGAGGCACACGGATATGCCGCGCAGAACGGGTTCAATTCCTTTGCAGTATTTCGTCGGGACGGCTTTCGCGGAACTGTAAGCATCCGGCTCGCGTGGCTGAACTGCTGCGGGCATCGGCTGTCCGGCTGGGAAGAATGTGTGATATTGGATTATGAGAAATTGATGGCGTTTGTGCGGGACAGCGCCGTCCCCAACGGGCCAAAGGAGTGGCGGGGGCTATCCGTGGTGCCCCGCACGCCCCAGCCCCGGCTGGTCTTTCGCTGCGATGAGCGGCTTCGGGAATGCCTGGACAATAAACTCGTCCGGCACAAGCTGGCAAAATTCCTGGGGGACAATTTCCGGTGGCCCAGATCTGAGCGGGTCGAATTCTACACCGACTTTGTGCCGTACAGCTTTTTCTTCCAGGAGTATTGCAATGGAAAACCTGCCATGTGCGGCGGCTTGATCCTCCATGGACAAGAGAATATGGAGAAGGCGTATTACTCTATCCATACTTAACAAGAAAGGGACATGAAAATGGATAACGTATTTGATATGCACGATTTCATCGGCACGTCCCAGGGCGATGAAGCCCATATGCTGGGCAAGTTCCTCTACTTTTCCCTGGCGAACCTGCTGGTGGACAAGGCGGAACTGTCCAGGCTGTGCGAGGACATGGGCATTCCCTATTCCGGCGGCACCCGGCTGTCTGTGGGGGACGCTTTCCGCTCCGCCACCGGCGATATCCGGGAGCGCGTCCCCGTGACCGTCATGGGGGAGACCAACATCTATCTGGCCTACTGCCGGGACAATAAGCGCACCAGTGCCGAGATCTTGTCCCGGGAACTGGTGAAGGAGACGCTGAACCAGCGAACCAATAACTACGAGAAGCTGGCCAACATCAGCTACGACAAGAGGGACGGCGTATTCCGGGCGGAGAACCTGGTGCCGGATGACGCCATCGACGTGGCCGCCTGCTGCCGGAAAGCGGAGGAGCTGTTTGAGCTCTACCAGCAGTGTGCCAACCGCAAGCAGATCGAGACCATCTGCGTCAACTACCTGCGGGGGCTGGAGGCCACCAAGCTGAGCATTTCCGGGCATATGTACTTTGTGCCCCGCACCCACATGGACAAGGTGGATCTGTTCGAGGACTTCATCGGCCTGCTGGGCGGGCTCAACCGCAGGGAGACGCCGCTCATGGTGAACAGCTTTTTCATCATCGACGATGAGAAGCAGCGTTCTAAAATGACCGAGGAATTCTACGCGGCGGTGAAGAAGGAGATCGCAACCTACCAGGAGCGGGCGGACTACCTCATCAAGTCCGGCAGCCAGAGCCCGGCGGTGATGGAGCGCTGGGTGCTGAAGATCCAGGCGCTGGAGGAGAAAAAGAAACACTATGAGGGTGTCCTCCGCCGGGAGTTGGATGGATTGGACGATGAATTTGCCACGCTGAAATTCTTGGGGCAGGAACTCCAGACACGGGCACAGAGCATTCGGTTTCAAAAGGCGGCATAAAAGCATTATTAAATCGTAAGAACTTAATAATCATCAGCGTCAAAACGTAGATAGCTGAACCTTCTTTGTTCGTGCCGGTTCCTTCCAAATGCCCTTGAACCTTGGTTTTAGGCAGGAATGGACAGGGCTACATTCAGCCGCAACCGAACTGTGGGAATGTGGGAAACCGCGCGGCGGTTTCTCACATTCCCACAAGTGTTCTGTCATCATGCCCCAAAGGAAGCAGGCCAGTTCTTTGGCAACGGCGGTTTTGGCGATATTGTGTTTGGAGCACAGGGCAATGTGGTCAAACTTGCGCCGGAGGCGTTCGTTAGCCTTATCGGCATAGTCCACGATCTGCGCTGGACAGCCGGCTTCCGGATCTTCAGCGCCACGGATTTCTTACCCACAACGCCCCGGCCATACTGCTGGGCCGCTTCAACGAGAAGCCTGCGCAGATGGGAGTTCACCGCTTTTGTAATGCCGGTGTGCTACTGCTTCTCTCCGCTGGAGTTTTCCCTGGCACAAGGCCAAAGTAGAACGCGAACTGCTGTGCAGCGGCCTGTCCAGCGGAGATCTAGACAGGCCGCAAAACATGAAATGGGGAAGGTGCTAAACTTATTGCTTTAGGCCCGCTGTATTGATCCAATCTGCTTCAGCAAAGGTGATGTCCATGCTATCAATCAAATTATCAAATTCGGATTGTGAAAGCGGGCCATATACTCCGGTTGAATCAACATCTACGATATAAAAAGAAATTTCCAAATCTAAACTATTTGATTCAGACTTTTGCTTTGCAAAAATATGTTCACTATTCCAGGCAATTTTGGAAGCATAAGGTTCAACAACCGAATCACCCCCCTATGGCAAAAGAACACCAGCGATAGAGATTGATGAGGTGCAGTGCTTGTATGAAATCAAATCTTATTGGCAAAGTACTTCGATAAAACTCCAAATTCCTAGCCAGTAAAACCTTGAGCTATATGCATAAACATAAAGCAGAGGAGTCTAAACATTAGGCTCCTCTGCTTTATAACATCAAAAATTAGAACGTAAGCGTAAACCCTCCCAACGTTGTAAACAGACAATAAAAGTATACCAATTTTCGCCACGCTCACTGGGCCATTTCCCGCCAACTGAGCCAATTCTCGCCAGTTAAGGGATACCAATCAAAAAAACGCAATTTTACAGAACAGTCATCTAAAACCTCACAAAATCGGTTGAATATCCCTATATTCAACCGATTTTGTGAGGTGCCACAGCACCGCAGCGCTGTGCATTCCCCTGCCAGACGGCTGGTATACTCTCTGGCGGATTTTGGCCCCTTTTGCGTGTCTGCTTACAAACGTCTTGCACCAGGTAGAGCGGAGTACGAAAAGTAAGCGTCAAATCAACCAGCCAAAAAAGAGCCGCAGCGTTGAGGGGAATCAGCGCTGCGGCTCGAAAGCATTATTTAGTTGTACAGGACTCAGGCGCATTAGCCGGGAGCAGTGGCACAGCCCAACCCTCCACGGTACGATTCATCGTTGGAGCAGTTTCCAAAACCCGGGTCAGATGGCGGAAGGGCTCCAGCTCCGTTTTCTTGGCTGTCTCAATCAGGCACCGCGCTGGCCTGGTCGCCCAGCGGAGTGTTGGCAAAGAGGAAGTTCTTGCGACCGATTACGAAGGGCCTGATGCTGCGCTCTACTTGGCCACTATTTAAGTGAAATAACCTTTACAGAATCAATGTGCACGGTTGTTCCACCAGGAGAACTACAGTAAAAGCCAATGTCCAAATAGCCTGTAGATACCGCAACGTTTTCTGCGGTGACAAGTGTCCACCCAGAACCGGAGGCAGGCATATCTATGTGGATATCATTTCCACCATAGTTGGTGATTTCCATTCGGCCAATTGTTGGAGTAGCGTTGGAAACCTTTATCCACGCCTGGATTTGGTATGTGCCGTTCGGTACATTGATTCCTTGATGGATACTTTGCTGATATGCGCTTCCCAAGTAGAAGTATGCCCGTTTGTCCCCTTCGATTGGCGACTCTGGGGGGGTGCTGCCGGAACCCGAGTCAACGCCATAGGCCAATGCCTGTCCATCGGGATGCCATTCGGTCCATGCCGTGCTGAAACTAACCGGCCGTTCAAAACCACCGTTGTCAATCAGCGGTGCGGTGTTACTGTCTCCGCTAATGTCAACCGTCAATTTGTCCAGGTTAACATTTCCGGAATTTCCAGAATCATAACGCAGTGCAATAACACTCTTTCCAGCAGGCAGGGATACAGCTTTGGTCAGTTCTTTCCACTCGTTCCAGTTTCCGCCCACACTGGGGAATGTCAATGTGGAGATATAATTGCCATTAACGTATAGGTTTAAAGTCTTATCTGCCTGTGTACCATTGCAAAAGCGGACTGTAGCCGCATATTGACCGGCCTGGGGCACCTCGACAGAGAATTCAGCAGCCGCGCCAACAGAGGAAAGGCCATCCACAAAACCGCTACCGCTATAGAGCCAGTGATCCTTATTGGTAGCAGCAGAGCCATACAGGGCTGCAGATTCCGCTTCAACAGTAATTGAGGAAGGATAGAACGGAACAGTGATATAGTCAATATTGACAAAGCCGGTATCACCTGTGGCCGTGTCGTGCTTAAGTGTAATGGCGTTGTTCCCGGCTGCCAGCGGCAATTCTATCATTGCATCTCCCCAGGTATCCCAACTGTCAGATGTTGTCATTGCTGCCTGACCAGCGTAATTGCCATTCACATAGACGGATAGTGTCTTCGTGCTGGCATCTCCGTTAGCATACCGAAGCCCAATACTGTAAGTGCCCGCATTGGCTACCTTAGTGTAGAAAGTCACACCCGCTTCATCGCTTTCGAGTTTATCAACGAAACCGATCCCTGAGTAACCGCTGTGATTGTTATTGGCGCCAGCTTTGGTTGCAACAGTGGCTCCAGATAAAGAAGCATATTCAGCTTCATACTTCTGAGTGGCGGCCTGTACTGGGGTGCTGCCGGAGAGGGCAATGGATTTGACCTGACCGCTTCCTGCAAAAGCCTTGATATAGGTGACGTCGCCATAGACATCCCGGCCAACAGTCCAACCCTCGCCGGGAGCAGCCAGAAGCGCATTATAGTCATCGTACTTAGTCAGCCCACTCCCGTTTTCGGTAACGGTAGCAGCAGCTTGACCATGTACGGCCAGATAATAATATTCAAGCCCACTACTGTAGCTCCCAGACTTTCCAGCGATATTGACTGATGCGCCATTGCTGGCTTTACTTGTGGAAATCACTTGGGAGAAATAGTTGCCGTTTTCGTACTGATAAGTTTGTCCGTCATCATCGTAGTAACGGAAACTAGTTGTTTGGGTAGACGGGAACAAATCAACCCGCACCTCGTTGACGGCGGCCTGTCCAACATAGTCTTGCACATCCTGGGTGGGAATGATCGCGCCAGCTTTGACAAACATGGGCAAGTCAGTCCAGGATTCGCTATTGATGCTGTAAGGAATGTACTTGCCGCCTGTATACTGAGTACCACGATTATAATCCACCCATGTACCTTCAGGTAAATAAATCCATTTTACAGACTGCTCACGCTCAGTAATCGGCGCAACAAGTAGCCAGTCGCCAAACATCCAGGCATCAGAATAGTCTGCAACATTTGGATCATCGGGGAAGTCAAAAAGCAAGGGCCGCACCAAGCCAAGTCCAGAATCATAGGCGTCTCGTTCGTAGGAGTAAATGTACGGAATTAAGGAATAGCGCTGATGGATTGCTGCCTTTACAGCTTCTTCTGCCGTTGCCCCAAAGTACCAGGGCTGACGCTGCTGATAATTGGTGCCATGAACCCGGAAAACAGGAGTAACTGAGGCCAACTGGAGCCAGCGGGTATAGAGTTCAGGACTCGGATTTTCAATATTGCCGGAATTTTGGTTAAATCCACCGCCATCAGTGCCCCACTTAGCCTGCCCATTGTTGATGGTTGAAAGAAGTGTGGCCTTCTGCTCATTCAATCCGGCAGCCCAATCGACCCGTTCGCCCTTGTAAAATTGGGTTGCCACATCGCCAGACCATATGCTGGTAGCATACCGTTGAGTTCCAGGATAGTAATTTCGGGCCGTTTGCCAAACACGAGTCCCGTCATTAGTGTAATTACGCTGACCTTCATACATGGCTTGGGAAATTCCTAAAGTCGTAAAGTTCCCAAACCAATAGTCAGCCCCATTAGACGAAACTTTGTCAGTTTCATCGTTCCACCAGCCGACAATGCCTTTATTAAAGGCATCCTCAGAGTGTTCCCACCACCAGGCCCGCTCCTCGGCCTTGTAGGGGTCAATACTCCGAACAGTGACGGGCAGGAAGTAGTCGGTATACTCGTTGTGACCGGGATAGAAGTAGTTGTTGATTGTTGCATCATTTCCTTGAATTGTGGTCGTGCCGTTTTGGAGCCGGGTCACAATTCGGGGTTTCGTTATGCCAATCATTTTGATACCCTTGGCATCCATCTTATTCTTCAACGCTGTGGTAGCAGCAGAGGGGAAATTATCCGTATTCCATGTAAACTCCCCATAGTTATCATCCCCATACCGTTTCCAATCATAGTCAAAGGCGTAACCATCAATGGGAATATTTTTGGCCCGGTAAAGATCCACCATTTTGTCCAATTCAGCCTCATCAATATTCCACTCAAAGTTTGAAAAGCCCATAGACCACTTTGGCATCATCGGGGATGTGCCGGTAATCTTGGAAAATCCTTTCATAATATCTTTGGGTGCGCCCAGAATAATGTAATATTCCATATCCTCTTTGACATATCGGCGGCCTTCTGTAGGAGTTCCCCCATAGTAGAACTCCATCTTTTTGTCTTGGGAGTTGGTATACGGATACCCACCATCAGAATCCACTAGGATGCCATAGCCCGCAGTAGACCACATAAATGGCCCGCCGGAGTTGCCCTGTTGGCCCGCTGAAGCAGTATCGCCGTTGTTGTTGCGAAGCAGATTGCCATTCTCACTGAAGCAGTCAAAACTGTGAATTCCATACATATTGGAGGAACTGGCTCGAACAAACCGAATACCATCATTAAAAATTCCACCACTGGCAGGCTCCCAAAACAGAACGGTTCCGTCTGCCTTTTTTACTGTCATGCGGCAAGGAGTCCGGGCAATTTCAATCTGCATATCAACAGTAGAAATTGTAATGGGATTGCTCGCCGCATCAATCGAAACGTTCGCTCCATCCCAAGTTAAATTGGGATCAATGATAGGCGTATCAGGACTTTCTGCTACAGAATTAGGCTGATAATCCACCCGCAGAATGTTATCCTGGCAGACTTCTAAAGTCAACAAATCATCTGAAGGCGAAGAACCGTTGTCAATCGTCAGAACCAGCTTGCTTTGCTCAACAACGACATTTGTGACATTGCCAAGGGCTTCAGCGGTTGTAGAAGCCGAAGCAACTCCGCTCAACAGGGATACCAGAAGAGATAGCACAATCAAGAAAGATAGTGCTTTTTTAGCTTTACCTTTATTCACGTTGTTACCTCCTTTTTTAGAACTGGGCGGGGTAGGCAGGTCAAGGCCTACCCCGCTGTTTGGCATATACTATCGAAGAGAAATACAGTCTAGGTTAATACCAGCGTAGTTCCCGGTATTGTAAGAAATTCTAATGGTATTGCGGCCCTTTACCAAAGTGACAGGAATAGATACTGTGTTCCATGTGTCCCAATTTGTTGTTTTGGGCAATATAACACTGGTTGTACTGCTGCCGTTCACAGCCAAGGTGCGTTGCCCCGCCTCTGCCCCTGCTGAGTAGCGAACGTCCAGCGTAGTGGTAGCGGCCTGATCAGAGTACACTATGAACTCAACGCTATCGCCAACTTCTGCAAATCCATCAACGAAGGCATCCCCTAAGTATCCAGCATGGTTCGTATTAGTAGACACATTTGTCAGATTTGCGTGTTCAGCCTCGTAGGGGGCCTGATGAATCCCTTGAAGCAAGATTTCACGGTTGTTAGCAGAAGCAGAAGTCTTAATGTAGGTCAGTTTTTCATTGGCGCTGTAATAATAGGCTTCATCAGTCTGTGCCAGCGCAAAAACGGAATTGACTTCTGTCAGCGCATTACCGTTTACCGTAACCTCAGAGGGCCGGGTACCAAACACCTGGACGGTAACAGGAACTGTGCTGGAGGGGAGAGCTACAGACACCGTGCCGGTGTTAAAAGATTCTGCGTAGCTTACCGTCATGGTAGAGCTGTTGCTATGATACAAGGTATAGCTGCCATTTCCGGATGGATAAATACGGAATGTCAAACTGGTGTAGTTGTCAATATCGTTCCCAATCGTTCCTCCAAGCTCGTAATTGGCGTTCAAATTCATTGGAATAATGCTTCCGTTTTTTACAAAAACGGGGATACTATCCACGTCACAGTAGTATTCTTTTGAGCCACCGCCTGCCGTCATTGCATTGTGGAACAGATCAATCCATTCGCCCTCGGGAAGATAAACCATTTTGACTGTCTGCCCCTCGTTCAACACAGGCGCAACCAACAACTCACGGCCAAACATATACTGCTCATCCAGGGAATAGACATTGCTGTCTTCAGGGAAATCAATAAACATCGCCCGCATCAAAGGTGTGCCATCATCGGAACACTGCATTGCCTCGCTGTATATATAGGGCAAAATGTTCATCCGGGTATTGACATAGTAGCTGAAATGAGGCACAACAGTATCATCCCCTGTACGGGTCTGTACATTCCAAGGGCTTCGTTCCTCACTGGGAGAAGGATTCGATTTTTCGCTGTGGAACTGCATGATTGGTGCGAACGCAGACATCATGGTACTGCGTTTATAAAGTTCTGCGGAAGGGAACTCTCCAGTAAACCCAGCCAGATCCCATCCCCAGAAAGGAATTCCCGAAACACCGGCACTGAGCCCTGCACTGATTGCATCTTTGAAGCCGCTGAAGCTGGAAGACTGATCCCCTGCCCAAAATGCGCCCGTTTGCTGTACGCCCGCCGTTCCGGCGCGGCTAAACGTCATCCCCGTTCCTGTCTTAAGGGCAGAAAAATCATTATATCCTTTAATATAGGCGTTGGGGTAAGCATTGCGCATCTCCTGACCATTGCTGCCATTAGAAAAAGACACGTTGCGGCCCCAAATCATCTCTCCGCCATCAGTTTTGAAGCCATCAATACCAACATCATCAAACAAATACGCCCGCTTGGACATCCACCAATCCACAGCTTCCTGATTGGTAAAGTCAAGCAGTAAGCTGTCTCCAAACCAAGAGCCGGTAGGCGTGCGGTACTGGCCCCCCTGACCATCACCCACCGAGTAACCTTGCTCAATCATATACGCTTCGTCAATGTCTTTCTGTTCCCAGCTGTAATCGGTATGTTTCAGAACCGGAACCTGCCATAGAAGCAGTTTCATTCCATCATTATGGATACTGTTGGTCATTGCTTTCGGGTTTGGCCACTTCTCACTGAATGTGAAGTCGTTGTAGCTGAGAGCCTCACTGCCGGATTTGGGGGTATACGTGCTGTCGTTAAAGATGTAGAACGTATTTTCATCGCTCCATTGCTCCAAAACGATGACAGTGGCCGGAATGTCATTTACTTTGGACTGATTAACTGCATTGAGTACTTCAGACTGCCTGTCCCATTCGTTGGCCGACATCCAAAGGCCAAACGCCCATTTGGGAAATGTTTGCGGTTTCCCCATGAGTTCCGCATACTCGCCAATCACGTCTGTTGGTTTTCCACTAATGAGGTAGTAGTCCAGCATAGAAGCACTGCTCCCATTTGTATCCGCAGTAAAACTATACTGCAGCGGGGTATTGGCCGCCATATCAAACTTGGAGTAATATGTCGAGGCGAGGTAGATACCGTATCCCCTGCTGGAATAGAAAAACGGGACGGAAAGATATGTCCGGGATCCCTGATTCTGATACTGATTGTAAACATATGTGTCTACAACTTTTCCCCGCTGGTCGAGCCCATTATATTTCTCGCCAAAACCATAGAACTGCTCTGTAGCAGGAGAAGCATAGCCCTCTTTTACGCCAGAGATCATGTTCGCCCCATCTGTTAACCAAGACAGCTCATTCCCAGTGCTGCCGTTTTGGGTCAGCACTTTCCCATTAGCAATGTCGTAAACTTCAACCCCATAGGGCGATTTGGTAATGGTTACTCGTAAAGCGCTGGTGGTAATCACGATTTTCCCGTTGGAATCGGAGACAGTGTAGTCGCTTATGCCGGAATCAAAGGATGTATTCCCCTTGGGCGAAAGCTGAAAATGCAGGGTTCCGGCCGTAGGGAAGCTGATACCCAGCTTGGGGCTAAATGTGCCTGTGTTTGGTGTGATATTCAAAACGACAGTTCCGCCAGACTGCGATAAGAGGGATGCAGATTGGGCTTTTTCCCAGTCAGTCACATGGAAATTGAACGGGCCAATACTCTGGATTCCCTGGCCATTTTTATCGGCGTGAACGGTATACTCAATGACATCGCCTTTTGAAAATGGGCCAATAGCAATTTCCCAATAGCTGTTATTTCCGTCATTATATTTCCACTCAGCGCCAACATCTTGTTGGGCAACACCATTCTTTGTGTATGTCACCCATACGCTTTGCCCCATTTCAACAGGCCAAGTAGTGCTCTTGATATACACTACCTCCCCAGCCTTCGGGTCGCGGGGATAGCGCTCAGTAGCTTGCTGCTCATAGAGATCGTCTATCCCAAACGGATTGTGCCAAACACCCTCGAGAGCAAAGGCCGGAACCACCAAGGAAAAACAAAGTATCATTGCCAGAATTCTGCAAAATGTCATTTTCATAGATGAGCCTCCTCACATATCATAGCTGAATATCTTTAGTAATGCGATGAATGATAAGCGTGATAAGCGTTCTATCACCTTCCTTGAATACAGATTGGAACTAACTCAGCGATTGTCTCAATGGAAAAGTCGACATCAAGAATTTGAGCAGCGCCACCTATCCCCGCAGCCGGGAACCCGCCCGCTTTCGCTGCTTGTATGCCCGCTGCGGCATCCTCTACCACCAGGGCCCGACTGGGCCGGACACCCAATAGGGAGGCGGCCAAAAGGAACACCTCCGGGTCTGGTTTGGAGCGCTTGATTTGAGTACCATCGGCCACTGCGTCAAAAAGCTCGTCCAGTCCCAGCCGATGCAGGATCAGTGCGGTGTTCCGACTGGATGAACCGATGGCCAGTCTCAGGCCCATCCCCCGCAGGACATCCAAAGTGCGGGAGACCTCCGGGGCTAAGTCCGTTGGCGTCATCTTACACAGAAATGATTGGTAAATCCGATTCTTTTCCCCTGCCAATTGCTCTTTTTCCTCCTGTGAATAGTTTTTCTCGCTTTGCTCCAGGATAATTTCCAGGCTCTCCATCCGGCTGACGCCCCGCAGCCGGGCATTGATGTGCTCATCAAAAGGAATACCCAACTGGCCTGCCACCGCCTTCCACGCCTGATAATGAAATTGGTCGGTGTGGCATATCACGCCGTCCAGATCGAAAATCACCGCCTCTATCAACATAATTCCTCCGTTAGAATCCGCCATGTCACCGCGCAGACTGTTTTACCCACTACGCTCGCCTGTCCTGCATTCCACACAATGGTAAAATTGTTCCCCAGACTATCATGGAAAGGCTGTTTTCCGTAGGAACCTGCCAGTAAGAAATGAAGATTCTGATACCGCCCTGCCTCGCGCCGGGGAATGGAACCGAGTGCCAGCTCCGGGCCCAATACCAACGGAAGCCCAAAGCCGCGGCGCAGGAATACCGGTAGCCGGAGGCCGCCCCCCGCCGCAACCTGCCGCCCACCCCCATACCAAAGGCCATCAAACAGCCCCACCCATTGTCCCTGGGGCAGATAGACCAACCTGTGCTCCGCCTGCTCCTCCAGCAAGGGGGCTACTAAAAGACTGTCCCCAAGCAAAAACTCATCGTCTGCCGCAATAGCCAGCGGTTCGTCCGGCCAGTCGTAGACCAGCGGGCGCATCATGGGACGGCTGTGCGCGGCGCAGTCCCGGGCGGTCATCCACAGGTAAGGCTGCAAATTGACCCGGAGCCGGTGCCAGAAGCGCATCTCATCCAGAAATTCCGGGGCCTGATATGCCTCAGCCATATTCCACGGGCTGCGCTCGTTGTTCCCTTCCGCCCCGGGCATCAGCTCCCGGAACTGGCCGCCGTCCGGCTCGGAGTGCCACTGCATCACCGGGCAGAAGCAGGCCAGCTGGGTGGCGCGGCGGTATAGATCCAGGGTGGGCAAGGGCCCGGCGAAACCACCGATGTCGAAGCCCCAGAACGGGATGCCGGTGAGGGCGGCGGACAGCCCTGCCGTCAGGGCGCTTCTCAGCTCCCGGTTCTGGGACTGCTGATCCCCCGCCCAATGGATGGGCGTGGTGTGCTGTCCGGCCCAGCCCGCCCGGCTGAACAGCACCCGCCCGTCTCCGAGAAATTTGGTGTACGCCTGTGTGTAGTCCTGCGGGTAACGGTTTTTCCCTTGCCGCTCTGTGGAACCGTCATGGAAGCATACGTCATCGCCGCAGATGAACTCGCCGCCGTCTGTTTTGAAGCCGTCCACCCCCATGTCCAGCAGGTAGCGGCGCTTGGCAAACCAGCTCTCCACCGTGTCGGGATTCGTGAAATCGGGCACCATGGAACCGGAAAACCAGTGCCCCTCCGGGATGGTATAGGGGGCGCCATTGCTGCTTCGAACGCACAGGCCCCGGGCCTGGGCATCCGCCCGGTCCAGGTCGTTCTGGCGGTTAGGCGCTTCCTCCGGCCCCTGTTTTTTGTAGACCGGAACCTGCCACAGCACCAGGCGTAGCCCCGCGCCGTGGAGGGTGCAGATCATCCTCTCCGGGTCGGGCCAGGGGGAGCCGGTAAAGTCAAAGTCCCCCCGCTCCAGCGCCCGGCCGTCGGGGACGGGGGTGTATTTGGCCCCGTTCCAGATATAAAAGGTGGCCTCATCACTCCATGCCTCCAACACCAGCACAGACGCCGGAAATCCGTATTCCGCCAACTTTCGGATCTGTCCCTCTGCTTCCGCCTGGGTGCTCCAACGGTTGGCGGAGATCCATGGGCCGAAAGCCCACTCCGGGGGCAGCTTTGCCGGGCCGAACAGCCCCATGTAGTCCCGGATGATCTCGTTGGGAGGACCTGCAAAAAGGATCACATCGCAGCTTTCGGGCAGTTCTACCACAATTTCGGACTCCCCAAAGCGGAACGTGGTGACCTCGTTAGTTTCCGCATACAGGCCGAAGCCGGTGTCTGTCCAGAAAAAGGGGGCTGGGCAGTAGGTCTTGTCCCCCTGGAAGCAAAACTTCTCCTCCACCCGGTTGACCACCGTGCTCCCCTTCTGGTTGAGGGCGTCATACCGCTCCCCCATGCCATAGGCGCCCCGGTAGGGGAGCGTTACGGTCAAATGGCTGTGTCCCTCCCCGGGTTTCCAGGCCAGGAGCGCCGCACCGCCAGGGCAGGGCCACTCTAATTCCGGGAATCCGGCGGAAAATGTCACTCGTTTCATAGGCCGCCCCTTATCCCTTGATCCCACCGGCCATCATGCCGTTTTTGAAGTTCCGCTGGGCCATGATATAAATGATGATAATGGGCACCATGGACACCAGGCTGCCCGCCATCAGCACATTGTACTGGGGATTATAGGTGCCCTGGAGGGTGGACAAGGCGATGGGCAGGGTCATTTTCTCCCGCTGGGTCAGCATCAGCAGGGGCCAAAGGTAGTCGTTCCAAGACTCCATAAAGGTGGTCACCGCCAGCGTGGACAGGGTGGGCAGGCACATGGGCAGGGCAATTTTGCGAAACACCTGGAAAATGCCCGCCCCGTCGATCCGGGCGGCGTCCAGATAGTCCTCCGGGATGGCCCGCATCTGCTGCACCAGCATGAACACCGCAAAAGGCTTGAAAATAGAGGGTAAGATTACGCTGCCAAAGTTGTTGATGAGGCTCAGTTTGTTCATGATGACAAACAGGGGGATCATAGTCACCTGGGTGGGGATCATCATGGTGGCAAGATACAGCTTGAGCAGCAGGTCATTTCCACAAAAGCCGACCTTGGCAAAGGCAAAGGCCGCCATGGCGGAGGAGAGCAGGGTGATAACCGTGTAGGATACGGAGATGAACAGGCTGTTGCCAACGGTACGCAGGAAATTGAACTTTGTGAATACCTCCACATAGGCGTCCCCTGACGGTTCTTGGGGAATCCATTGGATGGGGATGGACATGATGGCCCCCTGGCTTTTCAGGGAGGTGGAAATCATCCACAAAAACGGGAACATGGACACCACCGCAATAACAGTGGATACGACATAATAGCCCGTTGTGCCCAGCCGTTTTTTAAGCGTCATAGTTGACCCACCTCTTTTGCGCTTTCATTTGAATTGCCGTGCATGCCATGATGATGACAAACAAAATCCAGGAGAACGCCGCTGCGTAGCCCATACGGAAATAGCGGAAGCCGTAGCGATAGATCCGCTCCACCATCACTTGGGTGGCACTGTTGGGCCCGCCGTCCGTCATGATCATCACCTGCGGGAACAACTGGAAGGCGTTGATGAGTGCCACGATCAGCACATAAAAGATCGCGGGGCTCATCAGCGGCACCGTGATACGCCAAAACTTTTTCCAAGTGCCTGCCCCGTCCAGGGAGGCGGCCTCGTAATAGCTTTTGTTGATTCCCACCATGCCGGACAGGAGGATCAAACCAAAAAAGCCTGCGTCCTTCCACACCGATACCAGCACGATGGCGGCCATGGCCCACTTCTCATCCAGCAGCCAACCCGGCCCCTGGATGCCGAACAGGGCAAGCAGGTTGTTCATCGCGCCATACTGGGGGGATAGCACCGAGGTCCAAATCAGGGACGCCGCCACCCAGGAGGTGAGGACGGGGAGATAGTAGACCACCCGGAAGGCGGACACGCCCCGTCGGGTGCTGCTGAGCAAGTATGCCTCCAGCAGAGATGCGGCCAGCATCAGCGGGATATACATGATGATATAGGCCCCGGTGTTGCCCAGAACCTTCCACAGCTCCGCACCCGACAAAATGTTTTTGTAGTTTTCAAGCCCGATAAAATGCTCCTGGAGGAAACCCGGAGCCAGCAGCTGATCCAGGCCGTTCCAGTCGGTGAAGCTGATGAGCGCCGACACCAGCAAGGGAAGCAGGGAAAAAACCAGCAGCCCCAGCAGGCTTGGCAGCAGAAAAGGCGCCGCGGTGAGCAGCCCGTCCTTTTTCGGACCGCCGCGCCGGTTTGCTTTTTGCGGCATTGACGTAAGCACCTCCTTATGACATAAAAAACGGGGGGAGGAGCCACGCTCCTCCCCCCTGCGCATTGTTATTTCAGGGAGATTTGTGCCTGGCACTCGCTCTGCGCTTGATCCAGGGCCTCTTGTACGGTGAGGGTGCCCGCAGCGGCAGCGGACAGTTTCTGGCCGATGATGTCGCTCATCAAGCTGTAGTCCTCAATCACGGGGGGCACCACCAGGTAATTCAAGGAATCGAACACGGCCTGCCGGTTGGCCGGCGGGGTGATATCCAGATAGGCGGACAGGGTGGACTGATCCTTGATTGCAGGGAGATCCCAGCCCGCTTCAATACGGATGGCGGCAGCCTTGTCGCTGGAGGTCAGCCAGGTGATCCAAGTAGCAGCGGCCTCCTTCTTATCGCTGGCGTTGTTGATGACACAGGCATCGGAGAAGAAGTGGGTAGCCTTCTGCTCCTTGCCGGGCTCCACCGTGATATCCCAGTCGAACTTGCAGCCCTCGGCAAAGGTGTTGAAGGCCCAGATGCCAGTGGGCATCATGCCCAGGCGCCCGCTCATAAACAGATCCCAGTCACCGATGCCGCCCATCTGCACTTCGTTGGGTTGGACGTTGCTTACCAAGATACGGTCGGCCATCATCTGAGCGGCGGCCACATTCTCCGGGGCGTTGATGGTAAACTCGGTTTTGTCCGCATTGAGCAGGCTACCGCCGAACTGTGCCACGACCTTGTAGAACTCATTGTAAGTAAGGGGCTGGTAATAGCCGTAAATGTCGTCGCCCAGGGCCCGGATGGCCTCAGCGGCCTTCTGGAGGTCATCCTGAGTCCAGTCAGCAGTGGGGTAGTCGATCTTGGCCTGGTCAAACAGATCCTTATTGTAGAACAGCACTACGTTGGAGAACTTGCCGGGCAAGCCGTACTGCTTGCCATCCACGTTGAACGCGTTCAGGGATGTCTCATCCAAGCCGCTGAAATCCACGCCGGTGATTTCGGCCAAGGCACCCTTATTGGCATAGGCCGCGAAGTTTTCGATGTTCAACTCGTAGCAGTCGGGAGCGGTACCACCGGACACCCGTGTCTGGAGCTGAGTGAAGTAGTCGTTATAGGCAATAGTCTCGATCTCTACTGTGATGTTGGGGTACTCCTCGTGGAACGCCTCATACATCTTCTGGAGGGTTTCCTCATTGCCGCCGGATGCGTTATAGTTGGAATAGGTGATGGTGACGGGCTGATCCGCGGGCGGGGTATCTTGCTGCTGGCTGGGCTTGGGGTCAGGATTGTCGGGGGACTTGGTGGGGTCGGACGCAGCTGGGCCACAGGCACTCATCAGGAGAACCAGGGCCAGGGCGGATGCGAGGATGGCAGACAGATGCTTTTTCATGCTTTTTCCTCCTTCAAATAATTTTGCGGTTGATTTTTCGGCCCGGTTCGCTTACACTATAAATTAGCGAAATGGCCTTTGTGGAAAGGGACTTTTGCTGTGGCTCGCACCAGCTTTGACGGGTAGGTGCGGGCCGCTTTTTATATACCTACCCGCCAATGCGCTTCACAGAGCCCCGTTCAACCAGCTGAATGGGGAGGATCTGCTCCTGCTTGGTGAGGTTAGGTTCATTGATGTTATTGATCAGCAGCTCTACGGCCTTTTCCCCTTTCTGGGAGATCTCCTGGTGGATAGTACTCAGGCCGGGGGTGAGGTACTGGGAGATCTCCAGATCGTCAAATCCCATCACGGAGATGTCCTCAGGCACCCGGATGCCCCGCTCATAGAACCCCTTCATGGCCCCGATGGCCAGAATGTCGGCGGCAGCCACCACCGCCGTGGCCGGAACCCCGGAGGCCAGCAGCCGCTCTGCGGCATCAATGCCGCTGGCGTAATCAATCTTCCCCTCAAATACATAACGCCGGTCAAACACGACGTCGTATTCTGCTAAAGCGTCCCGGTAACCGGTAAGCCGCTTTTTCATTACACCATTTTCTTTGATCTGGCCGGAGAAAAAGGCAATGTCCCGGTGGCCCTTAGATAGCACATGGCGGGTGGCCAGATAGCTCCCATAGGCGTCATCAATGCGGATATTGTGGTAATAATGGTCATTGCAATAGCTGTCCACCAAGACAATAGGAATTCGAGATTCCTTCATCTGACGATAAAATTCGTCTGGATACATTCCAATAACGATAATACCGTCCAAATTGCGCTCCTGTGCCAGACGCAGATAACTCTCGTTGGCATCGGTAGCAGAAATGATAATGTGGTAGCCATTTTGACGGGCACAGAACTCAATGCTGCCCAGAATTTCCGAATAGAAGTTGTTCTGAAACATGAGGCGGCTACCTTCCGTCTGGGGCACCACAATGCCGATAAGTTTGGAGCTACGCTGGGTCAAGGTACGGGCAGAAAGATTAGGGATATATCCCAACTCCGTGATGGCACTCATAACGCGCTGGCGCGTCTCGTCAGGGAAGGGTTTCTTGTCATTGAGGATATAAGAGACAGTGGCGGTTGTCACACCTGCTTTTTCCGCCACATCCCGAAGGGTTGCCCGCCGATCCATGGCACTTCCTCCCACCACAATTTAATCGCTTAACTAAGTAACAACTATATATTACCTAATCCTGTATATGCTTGTCAAGTGTTTCTTCAAAATTTTACAAAACAATCTTGACGAACTGCCGAGTTATGGTATACTTAGCATGGGTAATTGAGTTAATCGGTTAAATCAAAAGAGGAGTGATGTTCATGGATACGAGATATCTCCCCACTGGAAATGAGATGATTAGCATCCCCAAGTTGAACGAAGATACTGCGAGCATTGAGGATGTTACCTTCCTGCATATGGGGTACAAGGGCCTTGTCGAATTGCGGGGAAGGATGGATATGCCCTTGATGGAGCCTTTCCTGGAACAGGACAACCAGCCGTTCCCTCTTTCCGGCCTGGAATGGGATCGTCTCCAGTTTTGGGTGCCCCGCTTTTCCGGGCAGGCCGGACACATCCGGGTGGCAGGCACCATCCTGGCCCCCATTGGGGAACGGGGCTTTCTCTACCGCATGGAGCTGACCAATACCGACAGCGTTCCCCACTCCATTGTGTGCGGCTTGCGTGGTTGCTGGAACTCCGCATGGCATTGCGTGAATGAGGACAAGCAAATTGAGGGAACTATGCACTGCTTTGAAAGCCCCTGGAACGGCAGCCTAATTTTTGATATGCGGTGCGGTGTTCCCCTGTTCTGCTTTGCTCCCATGCCGGAGGAAAGTTCCTGCGTCTCCACTTGGGAACAGTCGGACGCCGGGATCTGCTACCGGCTGGCGCACAGCTATATGCTGGAATCGCAGCAGCGGCGGATGGTAACAGTTTACTGGGGCTTCAGCATGGAGGAGGTGTCCGCTGCCACCAGCGCCAAGGAGATGTTGCGGCAAGGGTATCAGCACGAGGAGGCTCAAACTCTGCTTTGGCTGCGGGAGCGCACACTTTGGCTGAAAGATGATGCGCTGCGGCAGTTCTACAACACCAACCTGTTTTTCTGTATGTTATTTTCCACAGGCATCACGCTGGACACGGAGGAATTGGTGCTTGTTACCAGCAGAAGCCCCCGCTATTATGTGAGCGCCGCCTACTGGGATCGGGACAGCCTGCTGTGGAGCTTCCCCGCCATCCTGGACGCAGACCGGGAGCTGGCCAGGCGTATGCTGGAGTATGTCTTTGGCCGCCAGCAGCGGAACATCGGTGTCCACTCCCGGTTTATCGACGGCACCGTGCTGGAGCCTGGTTTCGAGCTGGATGAGCTAATAGCCCCGGTGCTGGCCCTGGGACGGTATGTGGAGGTTACGGGGGACCATTCTCTGCTGGACGAGCGGGAGGTGCGCCAGGGGCTGGACGGGATCCTGCAAAAGCTGGAAAAACGGCGGCATCCCCATACCGCCCTCTACTCCACCTTCCTCCAGCCCACCGACGATGAGATCGTCTATCCGTATCTCACCTATGACAATGTGCTGGTGTGGAAGGGGCTGACCGTCCTGGCGGCACTGCTGGGCCGGGACGAGCTGGCCCAGCGGGCGGAACAGGTGAAACAGGCAATCTGGGGCAACTGCGTCATGGGGCAGAATGGAAATCGCTATTTTGCGTGGTCCATTGATCTGGACGGACGCCACGACGTGTACGATGAACCCCCCGGCAGTCTCCAGCTCCTGCCCTACTGGGGATTTTGCAGCTCCGAGGACCAGGTGTACCGCAATACCGTGGACATGATCCGTTCGCCGGACTATCGGTACAGCTTCGCGGGGAAGCCCTTTGGGGAGATTGGGTGCCCCCACGCCCCCCACCCCTGGCTTCTCAGCGTTGCCAACAGCCTTTTATGTGGCCGGGTGGAGCATTCGGCGGACATCTTGAAAAAGGCCGCCATGGACAATGGAATTGCCTGCGAGAGCATAGACGAAATCACTGGCGAGTGTACCACCGGCGAAGCTTTTGCCACTTGCGCTGGATTTGTCTGCCATGCTCTGCGCACTTCTTTGGAGGGGGATGGAAATGCGGAATGATATTCGACTGAACAACTGGCATATCAGTGCCAGCGGGGCCATTGGCGACTCTTTTCTGGAAAGCGTCTTTTTCATCGGGAACGGGCGTATGGGCGTCCGGGGCTATCCGGCGCTGCGCCCTACCGCCAGGCCGGTAGACACCGGGCTTTTTATCGCGGGATTTTTCGATGTTTACAAGGCTGGGCTCACTGATTTTGTCAACCTCCCTACCCCAGTGTGGGAGACTGTGACGGTTAACGGGCAGGCCGTCCGCCCTGCCGGGGTCGCCTTGGATTTGGACTTGTCCTGCGGCAAGCTGACCATCGCCTACCACGTGAATATGGACGGCGCGGAGCTGTCCGTTACCGAGGAACGGCTGTTCCCACTGGGGAACCCGGCGCTGCTCCTCCAGCGCAGCCGTTTTACCTGCACAGCCGGGATAGGGGCCTTAACGGCGGACAGCGGCATAGAGCTGTCCTGCCGCAACCAGCCGGTGCCCGACGACCAGGTGAAGCAGAATGACGAACAGCTATGCTATATCCGCACCGGGAAGCCGGAGTTTTCTGCCAAGGGTTTTACAGTTGAGCTGGAAACCAAGGTTACCGGGCTTACCGCCCATTATGATACGGCGTTTCATACCACAGGCTTTGAAATGGACGGGCCGTTCTCATCAGAGGACGGGGCAGGGCTGCGCTTCTCTGCCCGGATCAAGGCGGGGGATACTTTCGCGATAGAAAAGCTAACCGCTATCACCACCAACAGGGATCATGACCCGATGCTGGCCCCCCTTCCCACGAGTTGGTCCTTTGACGGACTGGAACAGGAAAACAACAAATTGTGGGCGAAAAAATGGGAGACAGCCGGTATCACGATTGAGGGCGACGCCAACGCACAGACCGCCATGCGGTATGTCATTTATCAGCTCATTGTGAACTGTGCGGCGCAGGATGATACCGTCAGCATCGGCGCCCGGGGGCTGACCCACACCCGATACAAGGGTTGCTATTTTTGGGATACCGACCTGTTTATGCTCCCGTTTTACCTATACACAGATTCCAAAGCCGCCCGGAGCCTGTCCCAATTCCGTGTCAATACGCTGCCCCAGGCAAAAGCACACGCCCAAAAAATGAACGGCGCAGGGGCGCGCTATCCATGGATGGTGGCCTTTGACGGGACAGAACAGTGTGAAACCTGGGATATTGGATGCAGCGAGGTCCATGTGACCGCCGACGTGGCCTATGCTTTAGGGAAATATATGGAAAATACCCAAGATAAAGAGTTTTTCCTAAACGGTGGGGCTGAAGTGTTGGTGGAAACCGCCCGTTTCTGGATAAGCCGCTATACCCCCGAACCTGGAACAGAGTTTGTCAACTTATTGTTCTGCAAAGGGCCGGACGAATACTGCGGTGTCTCCAGCAACAACCTGTTTACCAATATGATGGTGCAGCACAATTTGGAGCTGGCTGTCCGGGCGGCGGAAGCCCTGGAACGGCTGGATCGGGAACAGTATCGCCACCTGGGCATTACTAATGAGGAGCGGGAAAGCTGGGCCCAGCTGCGCCGCTCCATCAAGTTGCCAAAGGACCCGGTTTCAAGGCACTGGCGTACAGATGACACGTTCCACCTGCTGGAGCCGGTAGATCCAAAATCGCTGAAAGCGGGCGATCAAGCCAGCTACCACCAGGTCTGCTTTGACCGCCTCCAGCGATATAAGGTGGTAAAGCAGGCGGACGTACTTCTTCTGATGACCCGGCTGCCGGAACACTTTTCCGCCGCTGAGCGGCTGGCGGCCTGGGAGGATTTCGAGCCGCTGTGTCTCCACGATTCCACGCTGAGCTTTGCGTCCCACGCGCTGTTCGCCGCCCAGAACGGGTTGACAGAACAGGCAGAGGACTACTTCCTAAAAGCGCTCTTTTTGGATTTGCGGGATATTATGGGCAACACGGGGAAAGAAGGCCTGCACATGGCCGGATTTGGCGAGACCTGGCAAGCTGCGGTGTTCGGTTTTGCCGGCCTGAATTTTGTGGACGGGGAGCCCCAGCTAAAGCCTTGTCTGCCTACGGGGTGGAGACGAATGACATTCTCTTTCTTGTACTGCGGGAAACGGTTTTTAGCGGATATTGGGCCAAATGATTGTAGCTGCACTATGCAAACATGGGATAGCACGGCACATACGGCCACCGACTTTTAAATGAAGAAAGATTTATTGTTTATTTCTGAACGTCTGGAATATTTCACAGAAGTATACAAGATTTTGCGCCACTCCAAAGTAGATGTGGTGCAAGTTGAAAGCGCAAATGACGCAAAGGCGGGACTGGCAATGTACAGTCCCGCCTTTGTTCTGCTTGATTTTGACATTAAAGGAGCAAAATTTCTGTTGGATAAAATTGCTATGGGACAATGGGTTCCACGGCCATATGTTATGGTGGCCGCAGACTGCGCTGACGGAAATGACCGTGCGGATATGCTCCGGCTCGGTGCGGATATTTGTATAGGCTGGCCCATCAATGCGAAGGAAGTGTTGGCTGTGATCTATGCTGTGAGACGCCGGCACAGACGCTTGCCCGTTATAGAATATGAAGAATTGGCTATTAACACTACCAGCCGTACAGTGACAATGCGCGGAAAGCCGATTGCCCTAACGCATAAGGAGTATGAGGTGCTTTGTGTTTTAGCGAATCAGGCTGGCATCGTTTTGACAAAGGAAGAAATATACCGAGCTGTGTGGAAAAGCAGCTATGATCCCAATTCCACCAATGTGGCCGATCAAATATCCTCGCTGCGATACAAGTTGGGTCTTGACCGCAGGGACGCTACATATATCCAGACAGTGATTGGAGTTGGGTACCGTTTTGGCAAGTCAGATTAACGATTCAACGTATCATTCGACATTTTTGTCGAACCATGTCGAACGAATCCGAACCGATTCCAAACCGCGTTCAAAGATTGTTTTTAATTCAGTGGTAATATATTCCATGGAAAGCCTTTTGACATAGGACTGTCGCTTTTGATGTAGGGAGGGGCACCCATGAAAATATTTCCTTGCTGTTTGCTGAGCATTGGTCGTTCGCCGCCGGTCATATAAACTATTCTGCTTCTGCGCGCGAATTGAATATTGGCCATGTGTTGACCGCAGCGAGGTGAGTCTGGCAGCTGCTGTCAGAGTATAATGACTGTCAAGAGAAAGGGCTGTAAAAATGACTGTCGATACCAAAACATATGTCGTTGGCCTATTGGAGTCGTATCAAAAGCGTTCAAAGCAAATTGACCTTTTGCACTACGAATTGTCCCATCCGACCGACATATCTGAAAACGAAATGATCAGTGCCTTGGCCCTGTCCCATGCGGAGGGCGGGGGCGGAACCGTCGGGCACATTTCAGACAAAACGCTCTACATTGCCCTGAACTATCAAGAACAGATACAGAAAGCCAGTGGCGCGTCTAAAAGCGAAATCGCCGACCATCTGATGGAGCTTGAAAACATCCAAAGGCGGCTGGTATACTATGTTTCGCTATTGGACAAGCGGCAGGCGGAATTGCTTGAACACCTCTATTTTGAGGGTTATTCGCAAGAGGAATGCGCCGCAAAGCTGGGGATTGCCACACGCACAGTGCGCCGGATCAGGGAGGACGCACTCAATAACTTGACAGAGCTATACAGCTTTGCCGAAGGGTTTGCGGCCAGAAAGCTGTCCTGATACCGGCCAGCAAATTTCCTGAAAATGTCCGCAAATTGTCCGCCGCATGGTACTTGAAATGTCCAATTATTTTGTGCTATGATTAAGCTGTCAAAAATAGGAGATGCCTCCCAGTACACATCGGAGGCATCTCCTATTTTATAATCGCGAACTTTGATGAGCACGGAGGGGGCGCTTCTATGACAAAGGTCAAACGAGGTTCGATTTTTGCAGAATATCCAGATGTAGTAAACATAGAGCAAATGTGCTCTATGCTGGGAGGTATTGGGAAAAAGACCGCCTATGATCTGCTGCGAAATGGGAACATCCGGCATATCAAGTTAGGGAAGTCCTTTAAGATACCTAAGATCTGTGTTATCGAATACCTCATAGGCGATACGCAAAAAGTTTCGCCGTAGGGAATTAAAAATAAACCGTTCTGATGTATTGGAGGAGAGAACTCCTTGTGGTACAATAGAATTGCCATTGGCAGGAATATTGTGCCCCTACACGAAGGAGGTCAACAATGGTAGCGGGCCATCTGCAAATCAAAAAGGGTAACTATTACATGGTGCTGAACCTGCACGACGAGCATGGCAAAAGGAAATCCAAATGGCTGCCCACAGGTATCTCAGCAACGGGAAAGAAAAGCCAAAAGCAGGCCGAGGAATTACTCTGGCAAACCCGCCTTAGTTACAAAGACACCGTGATCCACACGGTAGACACTGGCGCAGGCCGAATGAAGGGCAGTATGCTTTTTTCCGACTACATGGTAAGTTGGCTGGACATCATCAAAAATTCAGTTGAGGAGGTTACATATGCGGGATATGAAGGGTATGTGAAACAAAGAATTGCCCCTTATTTCAAGGAGCGGGGCATATCCTTGTCCGACTTGACGGCATTGGATATTGAAGGCTTCTATGAATACTGTCTCAACAAGTTGTCGTTAAAGGGGTCAACGGTACAGCATTTTCATGCAAATATCCATAAGGCGTTGAAATACGCTGTACGTCATGGCTTAATTGACGCCAACCCAATGGACAGGGTGGAGCGGCCCAAAAGTCTCCCTTACACTGGCTCATTCTACTCTGTTACGGAGGTGGAGGCCCTTTTCCATGCAGCCAGAGGCGATCCCGTAGAGTTTCCCATTTTAATGGCAGCATTTTATGGGCTCCGCCGCAGTGAAATCATGGGGCTGCGCTGGCAGGCTATCGACTTCGAGAGCAACACGATTACCATTGACCACACAGTGGTTCAATTTCGTGCCGGAGGTAAAACAAAAATCGTTGCCAAGGAGCAAACCAAGAACAAATCCAGCTGCCGCTCCATGCCGCTGGTTCCCCAATACCGCGAGTTGCTGCTGGTCATGAAAGAACGGCAGGAAAGCTGCCGGGAGTTGTGTGGGAGCTGCTACACTGAAACCGATTACATCTATGTCAATGATCTGGGCGTTCCCTACACTCCAAACTTTGTCACGGAGCATTTCAAAATTGTACTCCGAAAGAACGGGCTGCGGGAAATTCGCTTCCACGACCTCAGACATACGTGCGCCAGTTTGCTGCTGAAGAACGGGGTGTCTATGAAAGAAATCCAGGAGTGGCTGGGCCACAGCAACTTCTCCACTACGGCAAATATCTACGCCCATCTGGATACTACCTCTAAAAACACCTCTGCCACACGGATGAGTCAATCCTTCAGTATCTCTCCCGGTATCCGGCCCAGTCTCTAATAGCTGCAGCTTAGGAGAGAACTACAGGAGAGAACCGCTAAAAAAGCCGCAAAATACCCGGTTCCCCAAAACCAGGAAACCGGGTATTTCCAATGGTGCGAGTGGCGATATAGGATTTACCCCGAAACCCAGTAATATCAACGGTTTGTGGACAGTCAAGCAGCAGTATTTATAGTAAAAACCAAATATAAGCTTTGGATTTTGAGGAAGCCCTGGCAAAAGAGGGCCTTCCCTTCCAGCCCAAAACGATGGCAGAGAAGCCAAAATCTTTGATAAGAGAGGTGAACCTATGAATGTACAAATTATTTCTGCAATCAATCGGGAAGACGGTGTCGTCAAAAGTGCAACTTGCGCCAACTTTAGTGCAGAATTGGTCCAGGTATACAAGAATGACCTTGTCATAAATGTGGCCTCCAAGCATTGCGCTCCATCGGTCGGGGCTATCATTGGCCGAAGCGTTTGCCCATCATCTTCTCTGATATGATGGGCAAGATGCTGAGCGATCAATCCGTCATTTCCGGTGGTAGGCCTTACATCACAATAATGATGTGAGTAGCATTCCAATATTGGATGGTTCGGACGGGTTGTAGGTGTTTGACCACCGTCTGATGCCTAAAGGGAAAGGCATAAGGTGGTGCCAATCTCTACGAATCTTATTCCAGGCAAAGCGCTTTTTCGGTCATCTCAATCCTTTTCAAAAGTGTTGAACCGTTTTGCCAGGAGGATGGGGCACCCGAAGTCCTTAACGAAATTCTGCCACAAAAAAAATTCATTCTTCTGCTTGACCGCGTTTGAAGGACTGTTGGCGGATAGGACGGATTGTTGCGCCACAATTTATCAATTTTCGGCAAAATGCGCTTGACAGTTGTCCAAGGCGTGGTATAATAGCTTCATAATCTCGTTTGAATTGTGCATAACATCATAATGCAAAGTTGGCCGAAGACAGTAGGTGGTATTATCCGTAAATCCTACCGAGGTATCTGAAATGTTGCGTCCAACCTATGCGTGCGTTGGGCGTTTCTCTTTTTTCGTGCCAGAATAGAATGTGATAGCAGGAACTGGTACGTGGGTAGTTTACAGATACCTTTGAGGATAGGAGAGTATATAGATTATGCCGTCCAATAAGAAAGACATACCTTGGCCATTCCGCCAGCTTCTTGTGAAGATTTGTTTAATGTCTGCTACAATCACCATTGGCCTGTATTGTGGGTTTACAGATTCCTATGCTGCATTTTATGTTGCTGTACTCATTCAAGCCATAAACAATGCTTATGAATCGTTTGAACTATTGGCTGGGTATAATAAGTTTATCACTGCATTCCAGGCGATTTCTCTTTTAGGGGCTGGAGTCTCGGCCATTCTGTCTATACTCTTTTTCGCGGGGGCACCGCTGAATAGTTTGGAGTATGTGCTGGGTATTACTATTGCATTAAGCATTCCTGTCTTACATTTTCTCATTGAGATTTTTGTTTTGTGGTGGTCCGGAAAATATTGATTGCCGAGGGTTTATTATGACTACTTTCTTACTCATCATGTTTATCTATGCCCTTGTCGTACTCGCGATAGCCGCCACAGGTGGGGTATTGCGTTTGCGCTGTCTCAAGCGTCAACAGCGACAGCACTCCACCTTTTCATCTATGATGAACGACAGCACGGACATGGGTATGGGTAATCTGAACATTGAGGATCCCGGTAGCATGGTGCTGGTTCGCACATTAGCTAAGCGAGGCTCTTGGCGTGTTGCTTTGGATCAGGTAATGTCCTCTCAAACCTTTGAGGAAATGAAGGCCGAAGAATACAGCAAGAAATTGTAAAGGACAGGAGTACCTATGAATCAGCAAGATGTGTTGACTATTCTTGGAGACAAAGAAATCCAAAAAAATTTAGATATGCTTGGCCAGATTCATATGTTGACCAAGCATTATCTACTTATTGCGGAGGAATTGTCAGAGGAAGGTGTCACTTTCCTTCAACCCTTGAAAGAACATCGGGATGCCTATGATCACTTGATGCGTGTATTTTATCTGCCCACCCGTCTGGAAACATCGGAAATTGTTTCGAATTTTGATTCCACCGTATATATTAGAAAAAACGTGGAAAAGGCCGTAGGACATGAATACCGTGCTTTCTTTGATATGGCAGATTGGCTTACTTTTATTTGCCGTCGGAAGATTCGGGAGGAGTTGTCTTTCCAGCGTGTCCGGCAGGCATATGCCAGCCAATACGGGACTGAAAATTATCAATCCGTCAAAGAACTGGTCAACACCGTCTATCTCACTATTGCCCAATATCGGACAGAAAAGGATATTGGTAAGGCAGGACCGGCGCTCCAGGATGTACTGTCTTATCAAAAGACCATTGATCAGTTGTTGGATATTTATAAAAAGGTCATGACACTGGATGTGTAACGCCAGAAGTTACTCTTTGCTGTGGCAATTCTCACTGTGAATCCAAACCACCGGACTATGCCGGTGGTTTTCTTTTTGTCAAAGGTGTGTGTGAAATAGGATGTAATCAACAGAAAAAGAAACACGACAAAAACCCATGCAAAATTTGAAACCGCCCAGAAGTACTGGGACGGTCTCACACATTTTAAAAGGGAGGTCAAAGGTTAAGTTGACATAAAGTTTTTAACGCGAGATATTGTCGAGCAATTCGTTGACTGGATTGCAGTCTATCCAGCAGATAGAAGCGTCTGGCCATATAAGCAGAGAATCGAAATCCATTACCACTATATCAGGAAAATTGAGGAAATCCTATAAGCCTTTAATTGTGCGCGAGTGTTCTTACAGCGTTTGCCCAATATAAAAACAAGAATATGCGAGAAATAAAAAGAAAACAAGCGAAAAAGAGAGCAGGTTCATCAAATGCGATAAACCTGCTCGTGGTGCCGGTGGTGGGACTCGAACCCACACGGGGGATTAGCCCGGCGGATTTTGAATCCGCTACGTCTACCAATTCCATCACACCGGCAGGTGCAATGGAATAATACCACGTTTTTCTCGGAAACGCAAGAGTTATCTATCTTCTTTTTCCGAATTTTCTTTTTCGTCCCCGACCTCCAGATCCAAGTCGGCTACCGTCAGCGTCATCAGATCCTCCTTCTGGGGATCCTCCATGGCCGCCACCCGGTTGGCCTGACGGGCTATGGCGGCCTCAAACACGTTGCGGACATCCCGGGCGTTGCCAAAATTCTCGTCCCGGCGGTCATACATCACCTGGAACGCCTCCGCCGCAGCCTTGTCCGTCTCCTCGTCCAGCGTGTATCCGTTCTTTTTGCACACCGACCGGAATATCTCGGCCAATTGCCCGCCGTCGTAGTCCTCAAAATAGAAATATTTATTGAACCGGCTCTCCAGCCCCGGATTGGCGTGGATAAAATCTCCCATCAGGTCGGTGTACCCCGCCACGATGACGATCAGATCATCCCGGTGGTCCTCCATCCCCTTCAACAGCACCTCGATGGCCTCCCGGCCAAAATCATTGGGGTTGTCCTGATTGGCCAGGGCGTAGGCCTCGTCAATGAACAGCACCCCGCCCAGGGCCTTGTCGATGGCCTCCTGGGCTTTCAGCGCCGTCTGGCCCACGAACCCCGCCACCAATCCGGACCGGTCCACCTCCACCAGTTGGCCCTTGCTCAATACGCCCACGGCATGGTAAATCTTCGCCAGCAGCCGGGCCACGGTGGTTTTCCCGGTGCCCGGATTCCCCATAAACACCAAGTGCAGGGACATGGGCGGCACGGGCAGCCCCGCCTCCTGGCGCAGCTTGCGCACCTTTACCAGGTTAATGAGCCCCTTTACATCCTCCTTGACCTTGGCCAGCCCGCACAGCTCATCCAGTTGGGCCAGCAGCTCCTCCAGAGTGGGCTCCGGCTGGGCCGGGGCCTCCTCCCGTTTAGCCTGTGCCGCCTCCGCAGGGGCCGGGACAACCGCCTCATCCTCCGGGCGGCCCGTCTTGACGGGTTTCCCGTCGGTGCGGCGGGCCACAAACTCGCTGACGTCGAGCCCGGACTTGCCTCCGCCCACTCCGGCGTGGTCACAGAACGCGGCCAGGGAATCGGCGCAGGTATTGACAAACCCTGCCTCCGCCTCGCTGACCTTCCCGTCCACTGCGGCGAACAGCAGCAGCATCAGGGTAAACGTGTCCACAAACCGGCGGCTTTGACTGCGGCCCTGCTCCAAATCAGCCTGGACCAGCCGCCGGAAGAAACTGGGCAGCACAAAACCGGAAAAATCCTCCACGGCGGAAGCCAGTTCCCAGTACAGCGCCGTGGGCACGGGGTTGCCCTTGGAGTAGATGGCGTTGTAATATTCCACATGGCGAGGGGTTATCCCCTGGTCGGCGTGCCACACGCCGCAGGCGCATTGGCGCATGAAACCGTCGGCCTCCCGGCCGAAGACCACCCGGGCGGCGGGATCGGCCAACTGGCGGCGGAAGGCGGTCATCGCCTCGTCATATTGTTTGTGGACGGCGGCAGGGGTCATGGGCTGGGCCATAGCGGACACGCTCCTTTTTTATGTACCGGCGCCTCCAGGACGCCGTGACGGTAAAATTTACAGCATCTATTATAATTCATTTCCTCCCGGGCCGCAAGGGTAAAACGTTTACAAAAGCGTTACCATAAAAAGATTGACGAATGGCCTCGAAACGTGTAAGATAAAGAGCGTACGACAAGTTTCCAGCCTTTCGACCAAGGAGGAATCCAGCTATGGCTCCCAAGCCTTCCCGTGATACGCTAATCCACTGCGACGCCTGCGGCGAGGACTACAGCTCCACCTACCGCCGCTGTCCTTTCTGCGGCGCCCGGAACGATCCCCGACGCCCCGCCCGAGAGGATACTTACGACGACCCCTACGACACCGCGCCCATCCCCGCGCCCCCTCCCCCCCGGCAGAGCCGCCAGGCGGAACCGGAGGACAATTACGTCTTTGACGGCCAGGACGCCTTTGAGGACGACTTGGAGGACGAGGACTACTACACCCCCCGCCCCAAGGGCGGCAAACGACTGGCCCCCAAGCAGGGGGGCGGCTTTGATCTGCCCCCGATCAACTGGTCACGGCTCATCACCTTCCTGTGCTCCCTGGTGATTATCGTGGCCGCGCTGGTCATTGTGTTCACCTACATCTATCCCAAGCTCAGCGGGAACAACGAGGACCCCAAGACCAATGCCTCGGCGGGCATCTCCGACGCGCCTTCCCTGGACCCCAATACCATCCCCAGCCAGAACGTGATTCCGTCCACCGGCCCCGTGGGTGATTCCAGCCAGCCGGTGCCGGAGTCCCTGCCCCCTGTGGAGCCCACCGTGACCGGAATCACCTTGCAGTCCGACGGTCGTACCCTGAGCGCCAATGACATTACCCTGTACGTGGGCGAGAGCGCCCAGATGTCGGCCGTCATCACCCCTGCGGGCTGGAGCGGAGCGGTGACCTGGACCTCTTCCAACCCTGATTGGATTACCGTAAGCGACACCGGCCTGGTCACCAATGTGAATTCCACCGGCTCGTACCACAACGCTTACATCACCGTCACAGCGGGCGAACTGACGATCCGCTGTGAGGTCCGGGTGCGGCCTGCTCCCAGAGATACCACTCCTTCCCAGGCCCCGGCCTCTCAGCCGCCCGCCATCGATCCTCCCGCCTCCCAGCCGCCTGCCACCAGTGGAAACGGCCCCATTGTGGGGCAGACTGGCACCATTGTAGGCGCCGACGGCGGCCTGCGGGTGCGCGGCGGCCCAGGCACTACCTACGAGGTCCTGGCCACCCTGAACAACGACAACACCGTCACCGTGGTGGAGGACGCGGGCAACGGCTGGTACAAAATCACCTTCCCCGGCATCGGCGAAACCATTACCGGCTACATCATGGGCGAATACATCTCGGCCAATTGACCGGTACAGCATGGAGCGCCGCCCAGGCGGGCGGCGCTCCTGCTGGTTCAACAAAATGAGCAGGTGAGGTATATGACAGTGCAATTTAGCGCCCGGAAGCCTGGTGGGCACGCATGACTGACGTCTTAGTCTACTCGTTTAACGCCGTCGCCCCCATCATCGGCCTGATTCTGGTGGGGTACGTCTCGCGGCAGATCGGACTGCTGGATACCCATACCCTGAAGGTCATCAACCGGTTCAATTTCCGGGTGTGTTTCTTCGCCATGATGTTCGTCAACCTCTACCAGATGGATGGCTTCGGCGCCCTGTCCCTCTCGCTGGCGGGGACGGCCATGGCGGCGCTGGTGCTCATCACGGTGCTGGACTTCTTTCTCAGCCGGTGGGTCACCCCCCGGCCCGACCGGCGGGGGCCGCTGCTCCAGTGCGGATTCCGCTCCAACTACGCCATCATCGGCCTGGTGCTGGCGGAGGCGCTGGCCGGGCAGCAGGGGCGGGAAGTGGCCACCCTGTTCCAGCTCCCCTCGGTGATCTATTTCAATATCGTCAGCGTGCTTAGCCTGAGTCTGTATTCCGACCGCCCCGCCCAGGGCCGGTGGAAGGGCATCGCCAGGAATCTGGCCACCAACCCGCTGATCCTAGGCCTCCTGGCGGGGGCCGGAGCGGTGTTGATCCGCTCCCTCCTGCCCACGGGACCGGACGGCTCGCCGGTGTTTTTGCTGACCCGGAACCTCCCTTGGGTCTGGCAACTCATCAAGTACCTGTCCCAGTTGACCACCCCCTTGGCCCTCATCGTGCTGGGCGGCCAGTTGGTATTCCAGGAGGCCAAAGAGATGCGCCGGGAGCTGGCCGCCGGGGTGTTCATGCGGCTGGTGCTGGCCCCGGCGGTGGGGTTATCCGTCACCTTCCTGGGGGCCCGCATGGGCTGGTACGTGCTGGACACCGCCTCCCTTGCCGCCCTGGTGGCCGTGTTCGGCTCCCCCGTCGCCGTGGCCTCGGCGGTGATGGCGGGGGAAATGGGGGCAGACGACAAGTTCGCCGGGCAGCTCGTGGTATGGACCAGCGTGCTGGGCATGGTGAGCCTGTTCGTCATCGTATTCATTCTGCGGCTCATGGGCGCGGTGTGAGGGAGCGCAGAGGGCAGTACCCCCCCCTCCACGGGGACGGCTCGAACAGGATACGCAGAAAGAACGAGGTTTCTGCCCTACCTGGTCTGAACTGTCCCCGTGGAGGGGGTACTGCCCTCTGCTATAGGAAAGGTTACCGTAATTAGGGGAGATACCGGGCCACAATGGCGTTGAGCCGGTCCCAGCAGCCCTCCATGTCGGCCACCAACTTGCGCTGGGTCCTGGCCCGGTCCAGATTCTGGCCCGGACGGCTGGTGTGGAAGTAGTGGTCCCCCTCCAGGTAGTCCGTGAGGAAACGCATGCCGCACTCCAGCGTCATCAGCTTTGCTCCCCAGGGGAGGTAGCGGATCTCCGCCCCGGTGAGGGCCTCTCCCGCCTCCGCCAGGAAAGCGGCGGCGTAGGCCTCGAACAGGTCTATCTCAAAATTCACCTTGGACTGGTCCGGCTCGTCCTCAGCGTTGTGATTGGCCCCGAACCGGATAGAGTCGCCGAAATCGTTGATGGACAGCCCCGGCATAACGGTGTCCAGGTCGATAACGCACAGGGCCTCTCCCGTCCGCTCGTCCATGAGAACGTTGTTCAGCTTGGTATCGTTGTGGGTCACCCGCAGGGGCAGCTCCCCAGAACGCAACGCATCCAGCGCCACAGAGCAGTCCCCCTCCCGGCTCAGGAAGAAGTCGATGTCCGTCCGGCAGTCCTTCACCCGGCCCATGGGGTCGGCGGCTACGGCGTTTTTCAGGTTTTGCAGGCGGTTGGCCGTATCGTGGAAGCGGGGAATGGTCTCGTAAAGAGTCTCCGCAGGGTAGTCCCGCAGCAGCCGCTGAAACCGCCCGAAGGCCCGTCCGGAGGCGGCAAACAGCGACTGCGTCTCCGCCGCCTGGTAGCACACCGTCCCCTCCACGTAGAGGAACGTCCGCCATACGTTGTCCCGGCTGTCGGTGAAGCAGGTCTCCCCGTCCCGGGTGCGGACCACCGTCAGCGTCTCCCGCTTGGGGTCGCCGCCCTGACGGGCGATCTCCCGGGCCAGGTATTCCGTCACGTTCACTACGTTATCCATCAGCCGTTTCGGCTCATGGAAGGCCACCGGGCTCACCCGCTGGAGGATGAAGCGCCGCCCCTCCCCGGTGGTCACCAGGAAGGTATCATTGATGTGGCCCTCGCCAAAACGGACGGCGTTTCCCTCGGGGCCGTCGAAGCCAAAGGCCGCCAAGGCCTCGTTCAAGGTCAGCTCTGCCTGTGCCATGGTGTTTCCTCCCTCACGCCGGGTATGCCCGGCGTTTTTTATTTCTGATAGCCGTTGGGGTTGCCGGACTGCCATTTATAAGAGGAGGCGCACATCTCCTCAATGCCCAGCCGGGCCTCCCAGCCCAGCTCCTCCCGCGCCTTGGCCGGATCGGCGTAGCAAACGGCGATGTCGCCGGGGCGGCGGGGCTCGATGGCATAGGGCAGGGCCTTGCCGCAGGCCTTTTCATAGGCGTGGAGCACATCCAGCACGCTGTAGCCCTTGCCGGTGCCCAGGTTGCACACGAACAGGCCGCACTTTGTATCCAGTTTCTTCAGCGCGGCCACGTGGCCCTTTGCCAGGTCCACCACATGGATATAGTCCCGCACGCCGGTGCCGTCCGGGGTGGGGTAGTCGCTGCCGTAGACATGGACCTTTTCCAGTTGGCCCACCGCCACCTTGGCGATATAAGGCACCAGGTTGTTGGGGATGCCGTTGGGGTCCTCGCCCATCAGGCCGGACTCATGGGCGCCGATGGGGTTGAAGTAGCGCAGCAGCGCCACGTTCAGCTCGGGGTCGGCGGCACAAATATCGGACAGGATGCGCTCCTGGAACAGCTTGGAGGTTCCGTAGGGGTTGGTGGTGCCGCCGGTGGGGGAATCCTCCCGGATGGGGACGGTGGCGGGGTCGCCGTACACCGTGGCGGAGGAGGAGAACACAAAATTCTTCACCCCGTGGCGGCGCATGGCCTGGAGCAGGTACAGGGTGCTGATGAGGTTGTTGGAGTAATACTCCAGGGGTTTGGACACGCTCTCCCCCACCGCCTTGAGCCCCGCGAAATGGATCACCGCGTTGATGCCGGGGTTCGCGGCGAACAGCGCCTCCACCTCGTCGTCATGGCACAGCTCCGCCTTCACGAAGGGCACGGATTTGCCGGTGATTTGCTCCACCCGGCGCAACGCCTCCTCACTGGAATTGACCAGGTTGTCCGCCACCACGATGTCATAGCCCGCATTGAGAAGCTCCACGCAGGTGTGGCTGCCGATATAGCCGGCGCCGCCGCAAACCAGAATAGACATATTGACGCGCTCCTTTACAAGTAGAATATTTTTGCTCAATGGTCCAGATGTTTTCTGGAACCGCTGATATTATACCCGTCCCGGGGGAAAATGGAAATAGCTTTTTTGTGGCTTTTTTATGGATATTTGCTCCGGATGCCCCGGTGGCCCCGGCGGTATTCCATAGGGCTCATCCCCTCCAGCCGCCGGAAGCTCTGGGAAAAGTAGCTCAGGGAGGAAAAGCCCAGAATCTGGGCGATCTGGGACAGGGTGTGGTCGGTTTCCGCCAGCAGAAACCGGCTCTCCCGGATGCGCCGGGAGATGAGGTAGCTGATGGGAGACGTGTTAAACTCCTTGCGGAAAGCGTGGGACAGGTAGTATTTGTTGATGTGAACCAGCCCCGCCAATTGGTCCAGAGTCAGATTCTCCTTGAAATGATTATCGATATACTGCCGCACCAGGTTGCACTCCCGGCTGGTGCCGGGGACGGCGGGGGCCGCGCCGGACAGGGCGAAGTCGTCCCGGCGGCGCAGGCGCAGCAGGATGACCTCCAGCAGCCGCTGGCATATCTCGTCGCAGCCGGGCCGGGGGTCCCGGCTCTCCTGGATGAGGGTGCGCAGGCAGCTCGACACCGCGTCCTCCGCGAACAGGTGGAGCAGCGCACAGCCGCTGCCGTCGCCGTTGGTGACGGTCTCCAGCCCCTCCAGCCCCAGCACCACATACTCCATGGGGCGGCCGTTCTGGCTGGTCTCCGTGTGGGGGACACCGGGCTCCACGATCACCAGGTCGTTGATGGCCACGGGAAAGCTCTCCTCCCGGATGAGAAACGCCCCGTTTCCCCCGGTGATGAAGAACATCTCCGAGCAGGTGTGGGAGTGGAGCTGGGACCGCCATTCCCGGCTGTAGTGGGCGTAGGTCACGTACAGCAACCGGGGGTGGCCGCCGTCCCCGGACGCGCGAACGTCATGCTCCAAAATGTACTGGTGGGTGCTCACGGGGCGCTCACCTCCTCCGCAAGATCGCAAAAAAGCATTGAACCAACCACTTTCTTTTATTATAACTGGTTTTTTCCCGTTGTGCAACTGTTCAAAAATTTTTTATTCAATCCCCCGGAATTCGCCAACTTTCTCATTGCCTGCCGGAGGGCTTCCGGAACAAACTATCATTTTCGCCGAAAATCACTTGGTCCGGCACTCTTTTTTATGTCAAAACGCAAAGAACCGCAATATCTATAAAAAGCCGAGCAACAATACGATTGCCAAGAACCCGGGAAGCGTTTAACGTTAGGGATGGAAGGCGCGGGGAGCCCTCCCCGCCAACACGTTACATACTGGAAATGGAGGAAAAATAATGAAAAAGATCCTGAGCGTGCTCTTGGCATCCGTTATGGTTCTGGCACTGCTGGCCGGGTGCAGCAACCAGGCCGACAAAACCAGCACCGCCCCTGAGAACAACACCCCCGCCGGCACCGAGCAGTCTAATCCCCCCGAGGGCGGCAAGCAGTACGACGGCGTGAATCTGACCATGTGGTCCATGTGGAACTCCGACGAACCCCAGGGCAAGGTGATCCAGGAGGCCGTGGCCGCTTTTGAGGAGCAGACCGGCGCCAAGATCACCGTGGAGTGGAAGGGCCGCGACGTCAACACCATCCTGTCCGCCTCTCTGGAGTCCGGCGAGAAGTTCGACATCTTCGAGGACGACTATCAGCGCATCGCCAACATTTATAAGGATTTCACCTATGACCTGACCGACATGGCCGCGGCCGCCGGTTACGCCAGCCACAGCTACGCCTGCTTCAACGACACTGTGATTGATTGGACCACGGAGCGGGACGAGGACGGCAACGTGACTAAGGAAGGCTTCCTGAACAGCATCGCCGAGCAGCCCCAGGTGGGCGGCATCTTCTATGACAAGGACGCCTTTGAGAAGGCCGGCATTGCCGCCGAACCCAAGACTTGGGCCGAGTTCCTGGACGTGTGCCAGAAGCTGAAGGACGCCGGCATCGCCCCCATCGCTCAGGACAGCGCCTATGCCGACTTCGCCTTCTATCACCAGCTGGTTCGCCACCTGGGCGAGGAGAAGATCACCGAGCTGGACACCAACGGCGGCTGGGCCGATGAGGCCGGCGCCGTGACCGCCGCTCAGGAGATCATCGACCTGGTGAACGCCGGCTATCTGGCCGAGGGCGCTCCCGACGAGTACCCCAGCAGCCAGAACAAGATCGGCTTCGGCCAGGCCGCCATGGTCGTGTGCGCCAACTACGTCACCGCCGAGGTGAACAACGCCACCCGCACCGAGGTCAACTGGGGCCTGTTCAACTACCCCGCCGTGGACGGCGGTGTGGACAACGGTTCCGCTTATATCGGCACCAACTCCCTGGCCATCACCTCCTACACCGAGAACGCACAGGCCGCGTTTGACTTCATCATGTTCCTGACCTCCGGCGAGATGGATCAGAAGATGGCCGACACCGCCGCTCAGATCCCCGCCGACTCCCGCAACACCGCCCCCGCCAACCTAACCGGCACCATTGAGACCCTGCTGTCCGCCGATTCCCCCATGACCTGGTGCAACGGCTTCAACGCCCGTGACGACCTGAAGACCGCCATCAAGTCCACCATCGTGGAGCTGTTTGAGGGCAAGTTCGCCACCGGCGAGGACTTCTGCAAGGCCTTGGACGCCCTGTATTAAGTAACGTCGCGTCAAGCAGGCGGCGCCCCTCGGCGCCGCCTGCTTTTTATCCCCGACAGGAAGGAGAGAGCTGCATGAGAAAAAATAAGACCATGATCTTTTGGTTCTGTCTGCCGGCCCTACTGTCCCTGCTCATCATGTTTGTCTATCCGGTGTGCCGCACCGTGCTGATGAGCTTCTTTCAAGTGGAGAGCCTCACCGGCTCCGTATCTGACTGGAGCTTCTACGGCCTGGGCAACTACCTGAAAATTTTCAAGAGCCAGAGCTTCCTGACCTCCATGCATAACATGCTGGTGATCTGGATCGTGGGCGGCGTGTTCACCCTGGCCATCGCCATGCTGATGGCGGTGGTGGTCACCAGCGGCATCAAGGGCAAGAAATTCTTCCGTGCCGCCATCTACCTGCCCAACATCATCAGCGCCGTGGCCCTGGCCACCATGTGGATCCAGTACATTTTCCAGTACGACTACGGTCTGCTCAACGAGATCGTCAAGCTCTTCGGGGGCGAGAAGATCAAGTGGCTGGGCACCGATTTGAAGTTCTGGGCCATGACGGCCTCCTTCATCTTCGGCAGCGTGGGCTACTACATGCTCATCTACATCAGCGGCATTGAGGGCATCCCTCAGGATCTGTTCGAGGCCGCCACCATCGACGGCGCGGGCAAGGGCAAGCAGTTCTTCTCTATCACCCTGCCCCTGCTCAAGGGCGTCATCAAGACCTCCATCACCTTCTGGAGCATCAACACCACCACCTTCTTCCTGTGGACCAAGATGTTCTCCCCCATTGATACGGAGCAGTCCACCATTGTGCCGGTGGTCTACCTGTATGATATGGTCTTTGGCGGAAAGGGCGTCATCACACGGGATGCGGGCGCGGGCGCCGCAGTGGGCGTGGTGCTCACCTTGATTATCATCGCCGTCTATGTGGTCACCGAGCGGTTGTTCCGGGGCGGCGACCTGGAATATTGAGAGAGGAGGGAGCGACATGAAAAAAATCAACTGGAAAAAGGAACTGCGCCTTCTGCCCGGCTATCTGATCGTGTGCCTCTGGGTGCTCTTTACCGCGGTCATGCTGTTCTGGATTCTGGGCGCCAGCCTGTCCACCTCCAGGGAGATCTTCTCCGGCGACGTGCTGAAATTCCAGACCGGTCTCCATTTTGAAAACTACGTCACCGCCTGGCAGGTTCAGAACGTGTCCGTGTTCTTCGGCAACTCCCTGCTGTATTCCGTCATCTCCTGCGTGGGTGTGCTGGCCATTGCCGCTCCGGCGGCCTACGTCCTGTCCCGCTGGCAGTTCAAGGGCAGCACGGCGCTACGCATCGGCCTGGTCATCGCCATGAGCGTGCCCGTCATCATGATTATCATGCCCATCTACTCCCTTGCCACCCAGTGGGGCATCAAGGGCCGGCTGCTGCTGGTGATCCTGTATATTCTCATCCGGGTGCCGTATACCACCATTTACCTGCTGGACTTTTTCTCCACCCTGTCCCGCACCTATGAGGAGGCCGCCTATCTGGACGGGTGCAGCGGGCCCAACACCTTCCTGAAAATCATGCTGCCCCTGGTGCAGCCCGCCGTCATCACGGTGACCATCTTTAACTTCATGTCCGTGTGGAACGAGTTCTTCATGGCCCTGATCTTCACCACCAGCGAGTCCACCTATCCCGTGGGCGTGGGCCTGCTGAACATCATCAACTCCATGAAGTACACCGGCAACTACGGCGGCATGTTCGCGGCGGTCATCATTGTGTTCCTGCCCACCTTCCTGCTGTACATCTTCATGTCTGAAAAGATCATCGCCGGCGTGACGGGTGGCGGCGTCAAGGGCTAAGTTACTTTTTCTCGAGAGAAAAAGTAACCAAAAGAGCTCTCATCCGCCACCAAAGCCGTGCTATCTTTCCGCTCCCCGCCCGGCAACGGGACAGGAAGCGGTACGAGAGGGGAACATGTTCCACTATGGCAAATATAATCAACAAAGGCCGCGTCACCATCCCCACCGACGTGGACGTGGTGCCCGAGACCCTGGCGCTTTTGAATCGCTGGGGCGCGGACGCCGTCCGGGACTGCGACGGCACCGACTTCCCTCAGGAGCTGAAGGAGGTGGACGCCAAGGTCTATTCCACCTACTACACCACCCGGAAGGACAACGCCTGGGCGAAAGCCAACCCGGACGAGGTGCAGCAGTGTTACATCATGACCGGCTTTCACACCGCCGCGGGCGGGCCGCTGTCCATCCCGCTGATGAAGGGGATCAGCCCGGAACTGCTGCAAGCAAACACCCGGGACGACATCAAGCGCTGGTGGGAGGTGGTGGACCGCGCCACTGGAGCGCCCCTCCCCCCCGCCGCCTGGCGGTACGATGAGGAAACGGGCTGCGTAGTCATCGAAGCGCCGGAGGAGTTCCACGACTATACCGTCAGCTTTCTGGCCTACCTGATCTGGGACCCGGTTCATATGTACAACGCCGTCACCAACGGCTGGACCGACTTCGAGCACCAGATCACCTTCGACGTGCGCCAGCCCAAGACCCGCAAGTTCACCATGGAGCGGCTGCGCAAGTTCATTGCCGACCACCCCTATGTGAACGTGATCCGCTACACCACCTTCTTCCACCAGTTCACCCTGATTTTCGACGAGCTGAAGCGGGAGAAGTACGTGGACTGGTACGGCTACTCCGCCTCCGTGTCCCCCTATATCCTGGAGCAGTTTGAGAAAGAGTCGGGTTACCGGTTCCGCCCCGAGTTCATCATCGACCAGGGGTACTATAACAACCAGTACCGGGTCCCCTCCCGGGAATACCAGGACTTCATGGCCTTCCAGCGCCGGGAGGTGGCCGCATTGGCCCGCGAGATGGTGGACATCACCCACGAGCTGGGCAAGGAGGCCATGATGTTCCTGGGCGACCACTTCATCGGCACCGAGCCCTATATGGATGAGTTCAAGACCATCGGGCTGGACGCGGTGGTGGGCAGCGTGGGCAACGGCTCCACCCTGCGCCTGATTTCCGACATCCAGGGCGTAAAGTACACCGAGGGCCGCTTCCTGCCCTACTTCTTCCCGGACGTCTTCCGCGAGGGGGGCGACCCGGTGCGGGAGGCCAAGGAGAACTGGGTCACCGCCCGCCGGGCCATTCTCCGCAAGCCCATCGACCGCATCGGCTACGGCGGCTATCTCAAGCTGGCCTGCCAGTTCCCGGAGTTTTTGGACTATGTGGAGTCCGTCTGCAACGAGTTCCGGGAGCTGTACGGGAATATCAAGGGCACCGTCCCTTACTGTGTCAAAACAGTGGCGGTGCTCAACTGCTGGGGCCGCGCCCGGTCCTGGGGCTGCCACATGGTCCACCATGCCCTGTACCACAAGCAAAACATCGCCTATGCCGGGGTCATTGAGGCCCTGTCCGGCGCCCCCTTCGACGTGTGCTTCCTCAGCTTTGACGACCTGAAGGCGGACCCCCACGCCCTGGACGGGGTGGATGTGCTCATCAACGTGGGCGGCGGCGACACCGCCCACACCGGCGGCGCAGCCTGGGAGGACCCGGCGGTGTCCGCTGCGGTGAAGCGGTTCGTCTACCGCGGCGGCGGCCTCATCGGCGTGGGTGAGCCCGGCGGGCACCAGTACCAGGGGCGGTACTTGCAGCTCGCGGACGTGCTGGGCGTGGAGAAGGAGACCGGCTTCACCCTGGGCTACGATAAGTACAACTGGGAGGAGCGCCCCGGCCACTTCATCCTGGCCGACACCCCGGACAGGGTGGACTTCGGCAACGGGGGCCGGGATGTCTACGCCCTGGAGGGCGCTCAGGTGCTGGTCCAGCGGGACCGGGAGGTCCGCCTGGCAGTCAACGAGTATGGCCGGGGCCGGGGCGTGTATCTGTCCGGCCTGCCCTACAGCTTTGCCAACAGCCGCCTGCTGTACCGGGCCATCCTGTGGGCCGCCCACGGGGAGGGGGAACTGCATCGCTGGTTCTCCTCCAACGTGAACGTGGAGGTCCATGCCTTTGTGGAAAACGGGAAATTCTGCGTGGTGAACAACACCTACCAGCCCCAATCCACCACCGTCTGGAAGGACGGTGGCGAAGGCTTCCCCCTGGACCTGGCGGCCAACGAGATCAAGTGGTTTGAAATTTAAAAGAACCCCGGTCCGGCATTGCCGGACCGGGGTCCTTATTGTGACATGCAGTGAAGCACCGTCTTTGGCGCACAGCCCACAATGAGCTTCTCCCCGTCGCTGTACCCCTCCTCCCGGCCCGCCAGCTCCCGGATGAGCCGGCGGCGCAGTTGGCCCACCCGCTGGGCGCAACCCGGGTCCGCCACGGCGTTGTGGGTCTCGTGGGGGTCCCGCTCCAGGTCGAAGTACAGTTCCTGTCCCGTCTGGGAGTACCAGATAAACTTATCCGTTTGGGTGACGATGAAGTGCATGGAGTCCTGCCCGAGGGCGTGTTCGCCGTGGAGATAGGGGCGGTCCACCTTGTGGAGCAGGCTCACACCGTCCACTGTGTCCGGCACGGCCGCGCCCGCCAGCTCCAGCAGCGTGGGCATCACGTCCCGCAACTCGGCCAGGTCGTCCCGCACGCCCTGGCCCACCAAATCCATCCGCCCGCACAGGAACAACGGCACCTGTACGCTGCCCTGATAGGGCTTTGCCTTCTGGAAAAACAGGTGGTCGCCCAGCATCTCCCCGTGGTCGGAGACAAACAGGATCACCGTGTCCTCCATCAGCCGCTCCTCCACCAGGGCGGAGATGATCCGCCCGATCTGGTGGTCCATGTGGGTGATGGAGGCGTAGTAACCCGCCCGCATCTGGTGGAGAAAGTCCGGGTCCAGCGGCGCGGTCTGGGCGTGGTAGCTGTGCCGGGCCGCCTCCGCCCGGCCGGTCCAATTCCAATCGCCGCGGTACGGCGGAGCCAGTTCCCTGCGGGCATAAAGGTCAAAATAGTACGCCGGCGGGTCCAGGGGCGGGTGGGGCCGCACAAAGCTGGCCATCAGGAAAAACGGCATGGACCGGTCCCGGCGGCGGAGAAAGTCCAGGCACTCCGCCGCGACCCAGTTGGTGGGGTGGTACTTCTCCTCGTACGTCCACGGCCTCGCTACCCAACTGTTGCAGTCCAGCCCCGTGTCCGTGGGGTCGGCGGCTATGCCCAGCTCCTCCTTCAGCCACCAATAGTAGTCGTCCGCCCGCCGCTGGTCCTCAAAGGCCGGGGTGTCCGGGCGGCGGTAGGCGTGGAGATATCCGTCGTGGAGGCGCACATTGTGAAAGCCCAGGTTATTTCGCAGCGGGTGAACGTGCATCTTGCCCACGCACTGGGTATAGTACCCGGCTTTGGCCAGCTCCCCGGCCAGGGTGTGTTCGTAGTTCCAGGGCGTCAGGTCCTCATAGCCAACCCGCCCCGTATGGACCTGGGACATGCCGGTGTACAGACTGGCCCGGGCGGGCACACAGGTGGGGCAGGCGGAGTAGGTGTTGGGGAAGCGGGTCCCCTCCGCGGCCAGGGAGTCCAGATAGGGGGTTTTTACGTCGGGATGTCCTGCGATACCCAGGCAGTCCCCCCGGAATTGGTCGGCCATGAGCAGAATCAGGTTGGGGCGTTTCTTCATCCGGTCCTCCTTCCGTACGGGGCCCGGAAGCCCCATTCCACGGTGTTTTCTTATCTCCTTGAGTATAACCGGTTTGGCCAGGGATGACAAGCGCATTTTGAAACCCGGCGGGGCCGCCGCGTGAAATTCATTCTCCCCTTGCAAAATATGCCGGACCTGCTTATAATGGGGAGGACTACAAAAAGAGGAGCCATGGCCGTGAAACGTAAGACCGTTAAACTCTCCCCCAACCAAATCCTCGCTCTGGGCTTCCTGGCCATCATCCTGGCGGGGGCGCTGCTGCTCATGCTGCCCTTCGCCAACCGCGCCGGGCACGGCCTGTCCTTCCTGGACAGCCTGTTCACCGCCACCTCCGCCACCTGCGTCACGGGCCTGGTGGTGGCGGACACCTGGACCCAGTTCAACCTGCTGGGGCAGATCATCCTGCTGCTGCTCATCCAGGTGGGCGGGCTGGGCTATATGACCATGATGCTCCAGGCATCGCTGATGATGGGGCGGAAAATCGGGCTGAAGCAGCGTTCGCTGATGATGGAGAGCGTCAGCGCCCAGCGGCTCAGCGACGTACGCGCCCTGCTGCGGTATATCCTGCGGGGCACCGCCGCCATTGAGGGCATCGGCGCGGCACTGCTGGCCGTCCGGTTCGTGCCGGAGCTGGGAGCCGTCCGAGGCGTCTGGTACGCCGTCTTCCACAGCGTTTCCGCTTTTTGCAACGCGGGCTTTGACCTGATGGGCTTCCGGGAGCCCTACAGCTCCCTGACCCACTACGTCTACGACCCCTTGGTGAACCTCACCGCCTGCGCCCTGGTGCTGCTGGGCGGGCTGGGCTTCCTGGTGTGGCGGGACGTGTGGGAAAACCGCCTCCATTTCCGCCGCTACTCCCTGCACAGCAAGCTGATTCTCACCGCCTCCGCCATCCTGGTGGCGGGCGGCGCCGCCCTCTTCTGGCTGGCGGAGCGAAACAACCTGCTGGCCGGAATGAATCCGGGACAACAGGCTCTGGTGTCCCTGTTCCAGGCGGTTTCCCCCCGGACGGCGGGCTTCAACACCGTGGACCTGGCCCAGCTCACCGGCGGCGGCGGGCTGCTGACCATCGTGCTCATGTTCATCGGCGCGGGCCCCGGCTCCACCGGCGGCGGCGTGAAGATCACCACGGTAGTGGTGTGCCTGCTCACCCTGTTCAGCTACATCCGGGGCAAGCGGGAGGTGGGCGCCTTTAACCGGCGGCTGGACGAGGAGCAGATCCACCGCTCGGCGGCGGGCGTGACGCTGTACATGGCCTTGGCCATGACCGGCGGATTTCTGCTGCTGGCTATTCAACCCTTCCCCCTTCAGGACGCGCTGTTCGAGGTGTTTTCCGCCATGAGCACCGTGGGCCTGTCCACCGGCATCACCCGGGACCTGGTCCCCGTCAACCGCCTCATCCTCATCGTCATGATGTACTGTGGGCGCATCGGCAGTCTGTCCATGATGATGGCCCTGGCTGAGCGCGCCGCGCCCCGGGTTAAGGACCCGGTGGAGCACATCACCATCGGCTGACGTCACCTGGGCGGGAAGGCGCACCGCGCCGCCCGGAGCAGCAGCTCCACGCCTCCGGCCCGATAGCCGCTGGCGCTGTATCGGGCCGCGCCCGCGCCGTCGCACAGCACCGCCAGGGGCGGCAGGTCCGGGTCACGGCCCAGGCAGCGGGCCACGGCCTCCAGATCATAGGCCCAGTCGTCCAGCAGAACCTGAACCCCGGACAGCTTGCCCAACGCCGCCGCCAGGGTTGGCTGGGTCAGGCTGTCCCGGCCACACACCAGGAACACCAGCCGGACGGGCAGCGCCGCCGTCTCCCCCGCCCGGTCCATCAACTCGTTGAGCACATGTTCCGTGGGCTCGCCCCCCTCCTCCAGCCACAGGGCCAGCACCGGGCCGTCCCCCATCCGGAACAGGTCGGGGACGGGTTCCCCGTCCAGGCCCTTCGCGGCCAGCGCGGGCAGGGGCTGGCTGCTGAGCAAGTCGTCCGGCCTCCAGGGACGGCGGCCCAGGGGAATCGTCCGTTCCTCCCCCGCCCCAAGGCTGACCTCGCAGGCGCGGGCCAGTTGATCCCCCGCCGGAAGGCGCACTGTGGTGATGAGGCGGTACTGCCCGGCGGGCAGGTCCAGGCGCAGTTCGCCGTTCCGCCATCCGTCCACGGGGGACAGCCTCTGCCAGCCCTCTTCCGTCCGGCGGGAAATCGACCAGTCCTGTCCGGCCCGCAAGGGCTGCCCCTTCTCCGCCGTCAGGCGGAGCGTCCCGGTCCGCTCCGGCGCCACGGTCCGGAAGCGGCCGCCGTCCCAGTATTCCACCTCCCCGTCCAGTGGCCTGAGCCGTGCGGAAACGCCCAGCGTCCGCAGGGCGGCCACCAGCAGCAGGCGGAGGCTTTCCCCGTCACAGCGCCGGTTGACCAGGGCTTCCCACGGCGTCCAAACCAAATTGCCATAAGCGGGCGCGCATACAGCGGCGTCCGCCTTGATTTTTTGCCGGAGCGCGGCAATCCCCCCCGCCCAGCCGTCCAGCCAGCGCGCCAGCGTCCCCCGCCAGGGGGTCAGCGGCTCCAGAGCGATCCGGGGGCAGGCGACGTATCGCCAGTAAATCTCTTCCGGCACGCCGTCCGGCCGGGGCGGGAGGCGGGTGAAGTGGTCCTCCAGGGTTGCCCGGCCCACGTCCCGCAGGTCTTTCACGGACAGGGTGCGCACCAGCCGCTCCCGTCCGTCCGGATTCTCCCCTTCCAGGAAGGCCAGCAACTCCCCCCAGTTGGCCCGGGCATCGGCGCGCAGGTCCTCCCAATCCGGCCTCCCGGGGCGCGATAGACCGGCCAGCCTCGCCCGGCGCAGCGCGGCCCCCCGGCGCCGCGCCTCCGCCCGCGCCGCTTTCATCGACTCGCTCAAAATGGCGGGGGCGGGCCGTCCATCCGCGGGGGCCCGGAAATTGAACTCCGTCCAGGGTATATCCCCCGCCCGCAGCGGGGCCAGATGGAGGGTGATGCCCCCCGGCCCGCATGCCCCTTCCGCCACCAGGCCGTCCAGCGCCGCCAGCACGTGGAGGCTTCCCCGGCCCAGCGCCGCCCTGGCCGTGCCGTCCTCACCGGCGGTAAGGACGGCAACGGTGTGAAAGGACGCCTCATTCAGGATTTGCAGGTAAAATTTGGCCCGGCTGGCGGGCGCTCCGTCCACCAGCGCCTGGAACGTATACTCCACCGTATCGGCATACCGGGCGGTCTGGTTGAACCAGGACGCCTCCCCCACCCGGCCCAGAGGCATTCCATGGAGAGGCGAGCCGCCCTCCCCGAACACCCGGCTATGCACCAGCATGGCCCGTGAGGCGGCGGTGTTGAACCATCCCCGGTCCAGCAACGGCTCCGGCTCACAGGCCCCCAGAAACCGCCACCGCCCGCCGCACAGGGCCTCCACCCAGGCGTGGTTGTCGTCGCAGTGGGACCACCGGGGGGCGTACACCTGCCTGGCGGGTATGCCCACGCTGCGTAGGGCGGACACCAGAAAGGCAGACTCCTCTCCGCAGCGCCCGCTGCCACAGTGGTAGACGGTAAGCGGGGATGCCGTGCGCTCGTCCTGAGCCTGGTAGGAGGCCCGCTCGCAGCACCAGCGGTTCACTTCCAGCACCCGTTCCTCCATCCCAGGCCGGTCCTTCACCCGGGGCCAGAGGGCGGCGTGAAACACATCCCGGTGGAAGGACAGGTCCTCATCGTTCACCCGGGGAAACAGCACGTAGTGGGCGAAAATTTCCCAGTCCAGCGCCCCACACCAGGGGGCTGACCCCCGCAGGGAAACAGCATGATTGGCAAAGCGGAGAAACAGCTCCGCCGGGTAGCAGTCCAAGTCGCTTTGCGGCAGGTGGTCCCGGAGGAACGCCATGGCTTCCGCCCGCTCCCCCGTCAGCGCCTCCCGGTCCTCCCATTGAAACGGCATTGCGGCCCCCTCCTTCAGGTGTTTTGACCGGGCAGCCGTCAAAGGTCGGCGAACAGCGGGGTGGACAGGTAACGGTCGCCGGTGTCGGGCAGCAGGGCCACGATGTTTTTCCCCTTGTTTGACCGGCGCTTGGCCAGTTGGACGGCGGCCCACACCGCCGCGCCGGAGGAGATACCCACCAGCACACCTTCGGCCCGGCCCACCTGCCTCCCGGCGGCGAAGGCGTCCTCGTCCTCCACGGCGATGATCTCGTCATACACGGCCGTATTCAGCACGCCGGGCACAAAGCCCGCGCCGATGCCCTGAATCTTGTGGGCCCCGGCCACACCGCGACTCAGCACCGGGGAGGAAGCGGGTTCCACCGCCACCACCTTCACGTTGGGGTTGCAGCTCTTGAGATACTCGCCCACGCCGGTGACGGTGCCGCCGGTGCCCACACCGGCCACAAAGATATCCACCTTGCCGTCGGTGTCCTCCCAGATTTCCGGACCGGTGGTGGCGCGGTGGACGGCGGGGTTGGCAGGATTGACAAACTGCCCGGGGATAAAGCTGTTGGGAATCTCCGCGGCCAGCTCGTCGGCCCTGGCGATGGCCCCCTTCATCCCCTTTGCCCCCTCGGTGAGCACCAGCTCCGCGCCATATGCCTTCATCAGTTGGCGGCGCTCCACGCTCATGGTCTCGGGCATGACGATGATAACGCGGTAGCCCCGGGCGGCGGCCACGCCGGCCAGACCGATGCCCGTGTTGCCGGAGGTGGGCTCGATGATGACGGAGCCAGGCTTGAGCAGGCCTTTCTCCTCGGCGTCGTCAATCATGGCCTTGGCCACGCGATCCTTTACGCTGCCTCCGGGATTAAAATACTCCAGCTTGACCAGCACGCGGGCCTCCAAGCCCTCGGCCTTCTCAATGCGGCTCAGCTCCAGCAGAGGGGTGTGGCCGATCAACTGGTCGGCGGATGTGTAGACGTTCATGATAAGTTCCTCCTCAAATATATTGTTTGCCCGGACCGGTATCAGAATATGTACGGTGCCGGCCCTGTATTACCAACTTTTCTCATAGGTTTATATGAATTATATACCGTGCTCCATTGCCTGTCAATGGCAGAATGAGAAAAATCTGCCCGTCCACTTGATTACCAACTAACCATATTGTATAATAGGGTTAATTGGAAGGAGGGGCCGCTTATGCTCATCTCTACCAGAGGGCGCTATGCCCTGCGGGTGATGATCGACCTCGCGGAGCACCAATGGTCGGGGCACATCCCCCTCAAGGAAATCGCACAACGCCAGGGCATTTCGGAAAAGTACCTGGAAAGCATCATCAAGCTGTTGGTCAAGGCCCGGCTGCTCTCCGGCGTACGGGGCAAGGGCGGAGGCTACCGGCTCACCCAGCCCCCCGAGCGGTACACGGTGGACGCCATTCTCCGGCTCACGGAGGACTCGCTGGCCCCGGTGTCCTGCCTGGAGGAAGGCGCGGGCCCCTGTGTCCGGGCGGCGGAATGCCGCACGCTGGCCCTGTGGCAGGGGCTGGACAAGGTCATCCGGGACTACCTCTCCGGCATCACCTTGGCCGACCTGGTTCAGAGCGACCAGGACGGCGGCACCTACGTGATCTGAGGCCTGGCCGACAGCGTCCATTCTTTCGCCAGCCTGAAGGACTATGCTCACCCCCCTGCGGGGCGACGGCTGACACAGCAAAACGAAAACCACCCCACGGGGTGGTTTTCGTTTTCCCGGTCAATCGCTTTGGCCCACAAGTCCCTTCAGCTCCGCGATGGTCTCCACTGGCCGGACGTTCCATGCTCAGGCGGTTGCTCATTCGCGTTCCTTTCCCGGCCCGCGGGATTGCGCGCCAATGCTTGATGCCTTCAGTATTTGCACGCAGGCAAAAAAATATGAAGCAGAGCGCTCAAAGCCCGTGGGATTTTGTCATACCCGGTGTATAATAGGGCAAGGAAACGAAAGGGAGGGGAGAACATTGGATTACTCCGAGCTGGTCGCCGCCTTGCGGGAGCGCCGGCCCGACGCCATGGAGCGCTTCCAGACGGCGTTTACCCCCCTGCTGCGTTACATCATCGCCCCCATCCTCCCCGACGAGCGGGATCAGGAGGAATGCCTGTCCGACGTGCTGCTTCAGGCGTGGGACGCCATCGGCGGTTTTGACCCAGGCCGGGCCTCCCTGACCACCTGGCTCACCCGGATCGCCCGGAACGCGGCGCTGAACCGCCGCCGCTCCAACACGCGCCGCCGGGAGGACGGCGTGCTGGACGAGGCGGCGCCCGACGCCGCCGACGGACCGGAGCAATCGCTTATCAAAGCGGAGGACGCAAGGGCCTTATGGGACGCGGTGGGGCGGCTGGGCAAGGGGGACCGGGAGCTGTTCCTGCGCAAATACTATTACTACCAGGCCACCGCCCAGATTGCCGCCGAGCTGGGCATGACCGTCCGCGCGGTGGAAGGCAAGCTGTACCGCATCCGTAAACGCCTGCAAACAGCGCTGGGAGGTGTATACCATGGATGAATTTGACAAGCTGCTCTACCGGGGCGCGAACCAGATGCCGCCGGAGCTGCCCGGGCAGGAGCCGCCCAAGCCCTGGAAAAAGCCCATGGGTCGCGTCTGCCGGGGGCTGGCCCTCATCAGCATCACCTTGAATTTTCTTGGCCTGGATATCATCCTGCCCGCCGTGGGCACGGTGCTGCTGTGGCTGGGGCTGCGCTCCCTGCGGCGGGAAAACGGCGGCTTCCGGTTCGCCTACGCTTGCGCCACGATGTACGCCGTGCTGCGGCTGACTGTCGCGGTACTCCGGGCCACCCCCCTTGACCTGCGTCTGGCGGCGCTGGTAGGCCAGGAATGGTACACCACCGCAGGGCCTGTGCCGCTCTATTACGCGCTGCGCACCGTGGCCCTCCAGTCTGTGCTGACCCTGGCGGTGGCCGGGCTGTGGCAGGGGCTGAAGGCCGTGTTCCGTCGGGCGGGCCAGAGGCCCCGCACCGCCGCCGCAGGGGGGCTGGCGATCCTGGAATTTCTGCTGATCCCCATGGCTCTCATCGGGCTGGAGGGCTGGCTGCTGGTGGGGCCCATCCTGCTGATCTGGATTCTTCTGGTCTGGAGCCTGCGGAAGCTGAGCCGAAGCCTGGACAAGGCGGGCTATGCCCTGACCCCGGCCCCGGTACGGTGCTCCGGCGGCCTCGCCTTTGGGCTGTGGCTGGGCATTCCCCTGCTGGCGGTGGCCGTACTGCCGCTGTGCTTTGCCCGGCTGCCCGTCAACGACGATACGCCGGTATCCGGCCCCGGCGTCCGCGACGAGGCCCTGTACCACGAGCTGCTGGACCTGGGCTTCCCGGAGGACCTGCTGTCCAAGCTGGGCGATAACAGGATGGCCCTGCTCCAGGGGGCCTACGGCCTAGACCAGCAGGGCTATATCCAGGGCAGCGGCCGGCATCCCGACGGGATGCCCGAGGTGATGGTCTTTGAGGTCCCGGTGCGGGACGACAAGTACGGCTTCCGCACCATCTACCTGGCCTACCTGTACTGGAGACCGGAAGAGCACGGCGGCTACATGGAGGCCATCCAAGTCACCCCGGATGTTCAAGGCGTCACCGTCCACACCTCCTGCCCTCAGGGAGAGTTGGAGTGGCGGGATGACGGCGGGGTGCTCCACACGGCCCCGCTCACCTTCAGCTTCCGCTCCGACGGCTCCGGGATTATCTCCTATTACGCCGATTTCTCTTTGCCGGAGGAGGCGGACGGCCCGGTGGAGGGCTGGGTGTACTGGGAAGCCGCCCCCACCTTCCCGGAAAAGGTCGCGCTGTTCAACTACAGCCTGAGGTTTGCCCACCGCCTCACCCCCTGGCAGTATCCCTATACGCTGCCCTCGGATTTCCTCGCCGCCAACGCCCTCAGCCCGAGCTGGCGTACCTTCCACTGGTCGTCGGAGGGCCAGCTCGCCCCAGAGGGGTCCTATGACCCCGATGCGTACTGAAACGCACTGCTCCCCGGCACGTCCGCTGTGCCGGGGAGCAGTGCGTTTCAGTACGCATGAAGTTCAGCGCTCAAATCCCTCCACCGCCTTCACCAGCAGTTCCCGGATGGGCAGGTGCTGCGGGCAGGCCGCCTCGCACTTCAGCGCTTTTTATGAGCGGCGCTAATATCAATCAGAGAATAAGGTCGTACTTTTCCACATCGATCAGCACCTGGCCGTCCGCCTCAAAGGTGATGGCGTCCGCCTCCTGCCGGGTATAGATCACGGCGCTGGCCGCCGCCTCTCCGTCGTTGACAAATACCTCCACGCTGAACCGGTCCAGAATAACCCGGAGCTTAATTTCTCCGTCGTTAGGCCGCACCAAAAAGCTGCGGGTGTGGACGATGTCCCGGGGCAAACCGCTGCGGCAGCGGTCGATCTTTAGTGTGCTTTCGTTGGGCTTGTATCGGATGATGGTGTCATGTCGGCCGTCTTTCGCTACGTGGAGCCGAAACCAGCGATAAGAACCCTGGTTCATGGGGTGGATTGTGATGGTCATGTCCAGAATCCGCCCCTGGATGCCGGGCAGGTTGGCCTCGCCGCTGACCAGAACGTGGTGATGAACCACCGGATTGCGCCGGTATGCCTCCAGCTCCCTTACGGGGCGCTGATACAGCCGCCCGTTCTCAATAGACAGCTCCCGTGGCAGGGTCATCTGCCCGAACCAGCGGCAGTGGAAGGGCTTGCCTCCCACCGTGTCCCAGTTCTGCATCCAGGCGATCATAATCCGCCGCCCGTCCGGGGCCTCCAGGGTCTGGGGGGCGTAGAAATCCAAACCGTAGTCGATGGCCTGCACCCGCTCCCGGGTGAAGCCCGTTTCAGGGTCATAGCTGCCCATGAGGCACAGCGTGCCGTTGCCCGCGTGGAACTCCAGGCCGATGGGGGTCATATCCTGGGGGCTGGTGATGAGCACCTGCCTGCCGTCCAGGGGGAAGAAATCAGGGCACTCCCACATCCGGCCGTACTGGTTGTGGCAGCGGTCCAAAACGCGGACCAGCTCCCCTTTGAAGTCCTCTATCCCCCGGTAGAGCAGGATGGCCCCGCTGCCATCTTCGGTGCGGTTGCCAATGACGGCGTAAAACGTGCCATCCTTGTCCCGCCACACCTTGGGGTCCCGGAAGTCGATGGTACTACCCCCCTCGGGCAGATCCCTCCCGTCCAGCACTGGGTTGCCGCCCCACTTCTCGTAGTTTACCCCGTCTCCGACAGCCACGCATTGGGTCTGTACATCCTCCAAAAAGCCTTCGGCGTTGTGGTGCCGCTGGACACCGGTATACATCAGAAGCTGCCGCCCGTCGGGCAGCTCCACCGCACCGCCGGAGAAGCAGCCGGAGGCGTCATATTCCTGGTCAGGGGCCAGAGCACAGGGCAGCCGCTCCCAACGGATGAAATCCTTTGTCTTGAGATGCCCCCAATGCATGGGACCCCACTCGTTGGAATAGGGGTGGTACTGGTAAAACAGATGGCATTCCCCCCGGTACACGGAGAAGCCGTTGGGGTCGTTCATCCACCCAATGGTAGGGGTGGCGTGAAAGACCGGGCGCTCGGCGTCCGGGATGTGGGGCCCGTACTGGGCTTCAAAGTCACGGGCCTTTTGCAGGGCTTCGCTGGTCATGATATGCAACCTCCTTGGCTGGTCTCGATACACATGATTATAGGCCGAGCTTGTTGAAACGGCAATATCTTTTTTCAAAAAGGGGCGGCACATGGCCGCCCCTTTTCAGCTATCATGAACCGCCGTTATTCCGCCGCAGCGTACCGGTCATAGGCGTCCTGGTAAACCTGAAACAGGTCGTCCATGCCGCACTTGGTGGCAAGATACTCCTTATATTTCTCCCACTCGGCGTCGGTGGGACCGCCGTCCCGGAGCCACAGCCCTTCCTGCTCCTTGACCGCGCTTTCAAAGTCGGCCTTGTGCCAGTCGATGGTCTCCATCTCCATGCCGGTGAACACGCAGTCCACGGGATAGAAGGTGGCGTCCTCCACGTAGGGCATCCAGAACTGGTCCAGATCGGTGAGGCGTTCAATGGCCCGGTCCTCCATGTAGAATATCTCGTTGTAATACTCGGCCAGGACCAGCTTGGGGCCCATGGTCTCATAGGTGTTGCGGACCTCGCCGGCGCTCTTGCCGTATTTGGCCTGAAGCCTCCTCCTCGGTGATGGACAGCCACATGCCCTTGTCGTCCTGCCCGGTGAAGAACACGCCAATGGGGCCGTATTGAAGCTGCATGACCGTCTCGCCGCTGTACCACTGGTCGAAGAACTTCAGCAGGTTGATAGGGCTTTGGCACTTGTTGGTGATGTTGAGCTGCCCAGAAGCAATGGGAGAGCCGGGGCGGATGGTGACGCCGCAAGTATCCTCATAGGGGGTGCCCTTGGGGCCGGTGAGAGGCGGCAGGAATACGTAGTCACTGGCGTACTCCCCCATAACCACCAGGTGGACACGCCCACATAGCCCTGCTGGCACTTGGCGATAAGCTGGCTGTCGCTCTGGCTGAACATCTCCACGTCCATCAGCCCCTCGGCGTACCAGTCGTGGAAGTAGGTCAGGCAATCCCGGTAAGCGTCGCTGGCGCAGACAAACTTCACGGTGCCATCGCTCTTGAGATGGATGTCGTTGATGACGTCATTGGGCCAGTTGGTGAAGCCGAACCCGGCGTAAAAGATGTTCTGGCCCCAGCACCACTCGTCAAAGCTGGTGGTCATGGGCAGGGTGGAACCGGGGGCGTTGCCGTAGTATTTGGCGGACATATCGTTGTCCTTGAAGGCTTTCAGGACATCGTGGAGCTCGTCCAGGGAGGTGGGCACCTCCAGCCCCAAATCGTCCAGCCACGCTTTGTTAATCATGCTGTACTGGGGGACGGAGAAAATGGAGAACGCCTCGTCCATGGGCGCGCCGATGCCCGCGGTGGTCATCTGTTCGCCAGAGGGCAGGCCGTAGATGCCGCCGTCCTCCATGGTGATGGCCGCCCGGATCTCAGGGTGGTCCTCCAGAATGGCGCACAGGTTGGGCATGATATCCGGCGTCAGGTAGGGCACCAGATCCAGGAAGGTGCCGTCGTCGCCGTACCGGGCCAGGTCGTAGTTGGAGAAGCCCACACCCATGAAGGCGTCGGGGAGCTGTCCACCGGTGATGCGGATATTTACCTGCTCGGCCAGGGAGTCGCTCATGGTCTCCCATGTGATATGGACTCCGGCGCTCTCCTGAAGTGCGGCAATCACTTCGTTGTTATCATAGCCGCTGGACAGGGCGGAAATCCCACCCATGATGTTGAACTCGGTCTGGTCCAAATTGTCGTTGACGGTGCCGTCGTTGACGTTGTTCACCAGTCCGCTGGAACAGCCGGACAGGACGCCCGTCAGCATCGCGGCGCATAGAGCGCCGGAAATCATTCTTTTCACATTCATTATCAATGCTCCATTCTAAAACTGTTCTAAAATTGAAGCGTTCCGTTGTCGTGCGAAAACTTTACCGTCACAACAGCTTCGGTGGCGAATTAAAGTTCTTTTTCGGTTCCTTTTTCTTTCAAGAAAAAGGAACTTAACCCTTGACGGCGCCGGCCATGAACCCCTTTTCAAAATACTTCTGCACGAAGGGGTAGATCACCAGCATGGGCAGGGCCGCCACGATCATGGAGCAGAATTTCAGCAGCTCGGTGAGCTTGTTCAGCTCGGCATAGCCGCCGGAGATGGTGGCCGCCTGGCTGGCGGTGGCGGAGCTCTTGATGAGGATGTTCCGCATGACCAGGGGCAGCGGAGAGCCCTTGCCGCCCAGGTAGATCAACGCGGTGAACCAGTCGTTCCAGTAGGCCACCATGGAGAACACCACCATAACCGCCAGGATGGGCATGGACAGGGGGATCACCACGCTGAAAAAGGTGCGCAGCTTGGAGCAGCCGTCGATCTCGGAGGCCTCCACCAGGTCGTGGGGAATGGAATTCTGGAAGTAGTTGCGGACGATAATCATGTTGCCCACGCCCACGCCGCCGGGGAGGAACAGGGACCACATGCTGCCCACCAGGCCGGTCTGCTT
>CAJTTS010000005.1 GCA_910579155.1 uncultured Oscillospiraceae bacterium
CCCATCGTATCAACTATAACGTGGCGTTTGATTCCGGATACTTTTTCCCTGCGTCATAACCTTTTTTACGCTCCTGCCGATACTCGGGCTGGCAGGATGCGGAAATACTGGCCAGCAGCATACCGATATGCCTGTGGATAGTACCCAGGTAAATCCAGAAAGCAATACGCCAACAATCGAAATGAACCTGCCTGCTCCTGCGCTCCCGGAAGAATTTGTCCTGATAAATGGCGGCACATTTCAAATGGGCAGTTCAGAATCCGAAGCGTGGCGCATTGAGGACGAAGCCGCTCATACTGTGACCTTGAGCGACATGGCGCCGCCGTTGATGGCCAAGGCGCGGTCTTTCCCCGCCTGTTCCAGTCTGGAGAAATCGGTGACCACTGTAGCCTGCTGGCAACAGAAGGTGAGGTTGATGAGGTCCTTGATGTCGGACAGGCACAGCTTGCTGGCCATAGCCGCAAATTGGTCATCGTCCCTGTCGCAAAAGCTGGATAGGCGCGTGGCCAGATAATCCAGCTCGTCTACATTGGGGCTCTGGGCCACCAGCCGGTTGAGGATGGGGTACCGGCTGTCCAGCCCGTCCACCCGGCAGTCCTGGGCGGTTGGGAAACCGATGTCCATGGCCTCCAGCAGATCAATGACACTATCGTACTGGTTGTCCAGAATCGGGAGGGGGATAGTGGTTTGTCCGTACTCCGGGCGGGCTTGCTGCTAACCTCTGCTTTCATAATCATAAGTAACACTTTCTTTTTGCAAAACAAAAGGGCCGGGATCTTTCAACGAAAAATCCCGGCCCTGTGGGGACTATTATTGCGTTTTAGAGCAGCGCCCTTTGGGGCGTTCCTGCTGTGCAGGTTCTCAAATACCGCCAGACGCTCAAAATAGCCTGTTGACATCTGTCGTTCGGCTTGAGAAATTTGAGGGGGTAAAGGCCCGGAAACAGTTGATGCCATAGGCGTTCAGCCTACGGTATCGAAACTGTTCGGTTCTATTGGAAAACCTGAGTCTGGACTCTACCTGTATCAAGGTTCACGAAAGTGCCAACGGAGGGGGCAAACCCCATCCGAGTTTATATCTCAGGGCAGGGAGCCGACTATGTGATCCCGCCTCAGAGAAGCATCGGACCCGTCTGCCGTGCTTCTCCCTGCTCTGTTCATGCCTACTCTGGCTGGACGTTTTCCGTTACCAGAGAGCGCCGAACCGACTCCATAAAGTTGAGGTCGTAGAGACGGATCAGGGCGGCGGTCAGGACAAAGAGGCTGGCCCAGACGTTCGCTGCCGCAGACTTTTGTGCGGCTAAATCATTCCTTTGAGCGGCATCCTGGCAAGTTCGAAGGGCCAGGCTGAAGAAGAACCCCAGTGCACTCACCGTCAACACTGAAGCAATGAGTTTGATAGGAAAAATATCCGATGCGACGACTTTTTGTGTATTTCCCGCCAGTGTTTCCTCTAATTGCTCCCGCTGAATGAGTACCGACCAAAAAGAGAGAAGCACCGACAGGATAATCAGCATCAGGTAAAATAGAGACTGGTTCACCGTCCCAAGCTGTTCTTTTAAAATTTTCTGATCTATCATCCCAGCACCCCACCTTCTTGCCCATTCTATGCAGGAAAAGTGAAATGGGGAAGGTATGAAATCTTTTGCGATCCTGTTCCAAAAGGCGCATAGTGCCAGAAAGGAGTGAGCCCATAAATGACAGAAAGCCGTCCGATTACAGCGCCCTGTTTTGGGTGCTGGACGAATTAATGGAAGCGCGCCTGCCGCAGATGGAACCATACTGCGGTATTGGTCGTCTGGTCAGCGACAGACCGGAGAAGGGTGCGGCTGTGGCCGCTACAGAGTATCTGCATAGTGCATATCCTGATGCCGCTGGGTTCTCTCCTCGGAACCTGCGACGGATGCGAGGCTTCTACCGCGCCTATGAAAACGCACCGGAGGTAATGGCGTCAGCCCTGACCATCGGCTGGACACAGAATGAAGTCATCTAGATAGGGGCGTTGGGCATGAGGGAACAGTCGATCCCACAAAATGTGATTTCAATAAGATCATCTCTATCCCGCAACCGAGCGGTCAAAGCGGTCAATGCGGAGCTCATCCGAATGTATTGGAATGTCGGTGAGTATTTGCCTGCTCTCTGCGCAGATGCGGCGTTTGGTGATAAGGTGATCGGTGAGGTCACATCTTACATTGCGAGCAGCGGCACTTCATTTGCCGCTCTGTGTAAAGGAGCACTATTTCCGCTGGGGCGGTTTTGTTTGGGTTAAATGCTCCGGATGGAAGCGATGCTCCCGGCAATCTGCTTTGCCACGTCGGGGTTGTTCATGGTGTACAGGTGGATGCCGTCCACGCCGCCAGCGATCAGGTCGGCAATCTGGTCGATGGCGTAGGCAATACCTGCCTCACGCAGGGCTTCCGGGTGATCACCATACCTGGCCAGGATGCGGGTGAGCTTGCTGGGGATGCTGGCCCCACAAGTGGATACCATGCGCAGGATGGAGTTTTTGGACAGTACCGGCATGATGCCGGCCTCAATGGGCGTATCAATGCCCGCAATGCGGGCCCGCTCCAGGAAACGGAAAAAGTCGTCGTTGTCAAAGAAGAGCTGGCTGATTAAGTGCTGGGCCCCGGCGTCCACTTTCTCCTTCAAATGGCGGATGTCACTGACGGGGTCCGGGCTTTCCGGGTGGCTCTCCGGGTAGCAGGCGGCGGAAATACCAAAGCCTCCCCGCTTCTGGATGTGGGCAACCAGCTCGCTGGCGTACTTGAAGTCGGTTTTCGGGGGATAGTCCGGGTTCACGTCTCCCCGCAGGGCCAGGACATTTTCCACTCCCGCCCCTTTCAGTTCAGCCAGCAGACGGTCCGCGTCCTCTTCCCCGGCAGCCACGCAGGTCAGGTGGGCCATGGCGGGAATGTGGTACTGGTTCTCGATGAGGGAAGCGATCTCCCGGGTGCTCTGGTTGACTTGAGAGCCTCCCGCCCCGAATGTGACGCTGATGAAGTCAGGGCGGATGTCTTTCAGACCGTCCAAGGTCTTGTAGATGCTGTCCACCGGGGCGGTCTTCTTTGGAGGGAATACCTCGCAGGAGAAAATGGTACGGCCTTGGCCGAATAGTTCATACAGTTTCACAGTAATCGCCTCTTTATGTCAAATATCCAACTCCGGAATGCGCTCCCCAGGGGATGTCCGCCTGTCGCTGTTCCATCATGGTTTTTGAAGGCAGAAAAGGCCGGGGTTGCACCTCGGATAACAGTCTGCAAACCTCTTTTCCATGCAAACCTACGGGCCGTTGACAGTCCAGGAAATGAATGCTACACCAAATCCCTCTGTCACGGTAGGGTTTTCTTAATTATATAATGGCCTGAACAGTTTTGCAAGGGTGAAAACACGGTCTCTCCGCTGGAGAAAATTGTTGTTCCGGCAGTGGACAATTCGCGGTTCCAGTGGTAAAATAAAAATTGCTATATTGGGGGTTTGCGCACTGGGCGCGGCATCCTCATGAGTTTGGGAGGTTACAGCATGAAACGCAGAGTACTAAGTCTCATAATCGCCCTGGCCCTGTGCCTGAACCTATGCCCCATGTGGGCATTTGCGGCTGATGATGGGACAGGCGGTGGTCTGTGCCCACATCATCCGGCGCACACGGATGAGTGCGGGTATAGAGAGCCAACATTGGAACAGGCATGCACCCACATTCACGATGATGGCTGCTATATAACAGAAATGGATTGTATTCACCAGCATACAGCCGAGTGCTATTTGAATCCGGACTATGATCCCGAGACGGATGAACCGGATGCGTGTGCGCATGTTTGTACAGAGGACGGCGGCTGCGTCGCCCGGACGCTGTCCTGCCTGCACGAGCACGACGATACCTGCGGCTATGCCCCGGCAGACCCCGGCGCAGCGTGTACGTTTGTCTGCCGGGTCTGCCCCATTGACGACTTGATTGGCAAGCTGCCCGCCGGTGCCTCGGCATACAACAGCGAGCAGGTCCAGGCCCAGCTCATTGAAATCTACGCCTTGTATGACCGGCTGAGCTATGACGAGCAGCAGCAGGTGGATCTGTCGCGCTGCGCCGCCCTGCAGGAGCAGATCGACGCGATGGGAATTGCAGCAGTGAGCGACGTTTTCCCTGATATCCCCGACTCGGTTCAAAGAAACACGCTGACGAAGGATACGGTCCGTTCCTCCCCGTTTGAAGTAGCAAGGCCCATGCGGTACGACACAGATGGGTATACCTTGTCCTGCCCGAACGCAAGCGCCATGCAGGTCACCGGGGCGGGCCAACTGTATCTCACGGGCACAGTCACCTCTGGTAAAGGCGCCGGCGTGGAGGTCCAGTCCGGCGGCTTTCTGAGCGTCAGGGGAGAGGCCACGGCAATCACCGGTAAAACCTATGCCCTGGACATTGCCTCCGGCGCGACAGTGCAGTTGGCCGCCGGTACATATACCGGCGGCAGCGCCGCAATTCGGATGGCGGGCGGCGATTTTGCCGATCTGCTGGCGCCGGGTTATGCCTTCTTTGACGGAAGCGGGAATCCGATTCTGTCGGCGGATGCGGCGGCGGCCAAAACGCTGGTGGTCAAGCAGTGTACCGACCATGCCAACAAAACCTATGTGACCAACACCGGCGCCATCACCCATACCTGGACCTGTCAGGTCTGTAAGGCGGAGGGAACGGAACCTTGTACGTTCACCTTTGATGAGAATGGGAAGGGGACCTGTGCCCTCTGCGGCAACGAAGTCACCGTTATGGTGAACCGGGATAGCTTGAAGGAGCTGGCCTATGACACCAGCAACAGCGGCAACGTCCAGCCAGCGAACGGCACTGTTACCGTCACGGCTAAGAACGGCACGCCGCTGACACAAGGCGCCGATTATACGGTCGGGTATTCCGTCCACGCTGATGTGGGGAACACCAGCGTTACGGTCACGGTTACCGTGGTGATGGGTGACAATAAGGGGACCTTCACCAAGGGCTATACCTTTACCAAGGATGAACTGACAAGGCCTGTGCTTGAATGGGATACAGTGGCCAAGCCGGTTCCCGTGACCCTGCCCTATGACGGCGACCCGGTGGAGGCAAGCGAACTCCCGCCTGTAACCATCAATATCAAGTCCGATGTGGACCTGCACCAGTATCTTCAGTATTCCTACAAGGCGCAGGGAGACAGCGCCTACACGGACGGCCTGCCCACCAACGCCGGTACATACGATGTTGTGGTCAGCCTCCCCGAAAAGCCGGTGGACGTGCCGGACTATGAGGCGGCCTCCAGCGAACCGATCACGCTGATTATCAACAAAATCAGTCCAATCCTCACGCCCCCCGCCGCGATAGAGCTTACGTTCGACCGCACCGAGCTGACGCTGGTGACTGCGGGCGCCCTGCACAGCGCGGCGGCGCGGGACGGCGTGGTAATCAAATTTGCCATAGGTCAAAACGGCGCCTACTCCACGGCGATTCCAACTGGTATTAACGCGGGCGAGTATGACGTTTGGTATCAGACGGAGGAGACTGAAAACTTTCTTGCAGTCGGCCCGCTCAAGATTTCCGGGGTGGAAATCCAGCGCAAGCCGGTCACGCCCATTGTCACCCTGTCCGAATATACATACCTGTATACCGGCGGGTACCATCAGCCCGATGTCGAGGTCAGGGACGAGGATAATGTGACCGTCCTGCTGGATTCCGAGTACGCGGTGGAATATGTCAACAACCGGAACGTGAGCACGGACGGAAATCCGGCTAAGGTGGTGGTTACCGACAAGTCCGGCGGCAACTATGCTATTACAAAGGTTGAGGTCCAGTTCAAAATCACCCTCCGGGAGCAGGAGACGCTGTCCATCACCAATAAGCCCGACACCGTCGCCTACGGGGATGAGTTTACCCTCAGCACCTTGGGCGGCTCGGGCAACGGCAATGTCACATGGGAGGTCGTTGCCGATACTGGGAACGATGGTTCGGCGACCATCAATGCCACCAGCGGCCGGGTCAAGATCACGGGCGCTGGAACGATTACGGTCAAGGCTACGAAGTCCGGCGTGGATCCCGGGACGAATATACGGAACTATGACGACGCCACGGCCATCTGGACGTTTACCGCAGACAAGAAGCCTGTTGTCGCCACGGTGACGGCGGAGGATAAAAACTACAACGGCGATAACATCGCCATCATCCACGCCGTAGTGGAGGAGGGCGTCCTGCCCGGGGATGAAATTACCATCACGGGCCTGACCGGCGAGTTCAACGACGCAAACGCCGGTGTGGATAAGCCTGTGAAGGTGACCGTGGACCCGAGCAAGGTGACAATCCAGGGCGCCAATTCCCAGCATTACGACGTTTCCTACTCCAGTCTCACCGTCACGGCCACGATCCGCAAGGCTGTTGCAAAGATCACAACCCCGCCGGAGGCCGCGGAACTGACCTACGACGGGAATGCGCAGAAGCTGATTGACGCCCGCAATCTGCTCGTTGACCCCAGCGGCATACAGGTGGAGTATGCCATGAGCAAAGATGGCCCCTATTCCACCGATATCCCGGAGCGCACCAACGCGGGCACTTATACCGTCTGGTACCGCGTCCAGGAGACTCCCAATTACACCGGTCTGGAGCCGGAAAGCATAGACGTGGAGATCAAGAAAAAGCCGGTGACGCCCGCAATCACGCTGAGCGGCGACGGCTTGGATACTGACAATACCGTGTCTCCCCCCATGCAGTACTACATCTACGACGGCACCGCAAAAGAACCGGCTGTTACCCTGGAGGATGAGAATGGGAACCCGATCCCGGCTGACGAGTATACGGTGGCGTACAGCAACAATACCAACGTGGGCACCGCCACGGTCACCGTCAAAGCCAAAGACGAGGGAAACTATTCGTTCAGCATTCAAACGAAAGACTTCAGGATCGACAAGGAGAAGGCCAAGGTTGTCACCGCCCCGAAAATGGCGGGCGACCCGCTTACCTATAATACCAGGGCACAGCAGCTTGTGACGGAGGGCACGGGGGACGGCGGCACCATGGTTTACGCTTTGGAGGCTGCGGATGGGACGAAAACCTTTTCGGAAACCATTCCCTCCGCTACCAATGCCGCCGACTACACGGTATATTATAAGGTAAAGGGCGACGACAACCACAGCGATTCCGATGAGGGCCAGGTGATCGTCACCATCGCCCCCAAGACGGTGAAGGACCCCACCATTGATCTGTTTGATGAGAAGGGGGACCCCCTTGTCAACTACACCTATGACGGCAACCCTAAAAAGCCCACGGTCGTAGTCAAGGACGGCAGCACGGTGATCGGCACGACGGATGCCGCAGGGGTAAACGACGAGTACAATGTGGTGTACACCGACAACGTGGACGCCGGTAAGGCCACGGTCAGCATCACCGATAAGCTGGGCGGTAACTACACCATCACCGGCTCGAAGGAATTTGTGATCGTCAAGGCGGATATCGTATTCAACCCGGCTCCGGAGGCGGCTGTTATCACCTATGACGGCCAGCCCCACGAGCTGCTGAATCCGGGCGCCACCAGCGGCGGCGAGGTGCTGTATGCGCTGGACAGCCCGACCACCACCTACACCGCCGCTATCCCGCAGGCCACCGAGGCGGGGGATTATGTGGTCTACTATAAGGTCACCGGCGACAAGAACCACAACGACCTTGCGGTGAAGTCTGTGCCCGTGACCATCCAGCGCAAGCCGCTGACCACGATCACCATCGAGCTGGCCCCGGACAGATTTGTGTACGACGGTCAAGTGAAGCTGCCGGAGGTCACGGTCAAGGACGGGAAGACGGTGCTGCCCGAGGAGGAGTACACGTGGAAGTGTACCCAGAGTGGCACGGAAGTAGCCGCCCCGGCAAACCAGGGCATTTACACCATTGAAATCACTGACGCCTCTGGCGGCAACTACGATTTGCAAGGGGTTACCGCAAATACCAAGACCTTCACCATCGGCAAGGCCACGCAGGCGGAGCTGGTCATCGACCATAGTAATGCTGTTACGACCAATTATGGCGATAGGTTCGCCCTGTCCGCCGGCGGCGGTTCCAGCACCAGCGGCGTGGAGTGGAGCGTGACGAGTGCCGCCGCCACCGTGGATGCGGACACTGGCGTTGTAGAGATCACCGGCGTGGGCGAGGTCACCATCACGGCCACCAAACCCGGCGACGATAACTACCTGCCGGTTTCCGCCCAGTGGACCTTTACCGCCGCGCCCAAGCCCGTGACGGCTTCCATTACCGTTGCGGATAGAGCCTATGACGGCACCACAGACGCCGCCGTGGCCTCTGCCGTCATCGACAGCGGCGACCTGGTGAACAGCGGCGACGATGTGAGGATTGACAAGACCAGCATCACCGCCGAGTTTGACACAGCTTCGGTGGGCACAGATAAAACTGTCATGCTGGATACCAGCAAGGTCAAGGTTGGCGGCACGGACGCGGAAAAGTACGCGATCAGCTATCCTCTCACGGTGACTGCGGAGATCGAGCGGGCGAATACAACGATCACCACCCAGCCTGCTGAAATTGACCTGCTGACCTACAACGGCCAGCCCCAGGCGCTGGTCACGGCGGGCAAGAGCAATGTGGGCTTTATCGTGTATTCCCTGAATGGGACTGACTTCTCCCCGGAGATTCCCACCGGGACCGACGCCAAAATCTATGAAGTTTATTATAAGGTAGCCGGGACCGCCGATTACACCGAGGCGCCTGTGAATGCCGTCCCGATTACGGTGACAATTGCCCCCAAGACCATCAGCCCCGTGATCGATCCGGCGGAATCCTCCTATCTGTACGACGGCGCCAAGCATGAACCGAAAATCACGGTCAAGGATGGCAAGACTGTCATTGACGAGGACCAGTACACGATCACATGGGCGAATGACGACACAACAATCACCAATGATATCCTGACGGCGGCTGGTTCGTATACGGCGACCATCACAAACGTATCCGGCGGAAATTATTTGTTTACCGCAAAAGCCACGGTGGAGATTGTCCCGGCGTCCCAGGCCGCGCTGAACATCACCGGCCAGCCTGAGCATGTCTACTACGGCGACAAGATCACCACGCTGAGCACCAGCGGCGGCTCCGGAAACGGGACCCTGACCTGGAGCATTACGTCAAGTGTGACCAACTCCACCATCAATTCGACCACGGGTGAACTCATCGTCAAAGACACCGGCTCTATCACGGTCAAGGCGGAACGGGCCGTCCCCAACTATGGAACCGTCAGCGATACCTGGACCTTTACCGTAGAGCCGAAGCCGGTTATGGCGGAAGTGACGGTTATCGGGAAGGTCTACGACGGCAGCAACAGCGTTGCAGATGGTGATATCAAGGCGGAGGTCAAGGAAAGTGACCTGGTGAACACTGGCGACAGCGTCACGATCAGCGGACTGACGGGCACTTATGACAACGCCAACGTCGGTACAAACAAGACGGTTACGCTGAATGACGCCAATATCGAGATAACGACTGATCCAGACAAGTATACCGTTGTCTATCCCGCCACCGCCAAGGCCGATATCACGGCCAGGCCGGTCGATGTGACGGTCACGCTGTCCGGCAACGACTTGCAGACGGACAATTCCGGCGCCACTCCTGTGTACTCCTACGAGTACGACGGCACTGAAAAGACCCCCACTGTCACGGTAACAGGCACGGATGCAGGCGGTTACAGCGCCATGCTGGCGGCCAGTGATTACACGTTCAGCTACGCCAACAACAAGAACGTGGGCACCGCTTCTGTGACGGTCAAGTGCGCGGAGGGCGGCAACTACGACTTTGGTGACGAGACGGTATACTTTGCCATCGAGAGCACCGCCGCAAAGTTGACCTCCACCCCCCAGGCCAAGAGGCTGACCTATAACGGGACGCTTCAGGACCTGGTGACGGTAGGCACCGCCACCGGCGGCACGGTGGTGTATTCCCTGTCGCCGATAGACCCGGATGATAAAAAGACCTATTCGGAGGACATCCCCCAGGGCGAGGATGCGGGCGTATACACCGTATATTATATGGTGAAGGGCGACGACAACCATGAGGATACCGGGGCCGGTCAGATGTCCGTGACCATCGACCCGAAGGAGATTACGCCGAAAATCACGCTGAACCAGGATTCCTATGTGTACAGCGGCTCTGAGTGCAAGCCCACCGTCACTGTCGAGGACGGTAATACTGAAATCGGCACGACGGACAGCACGACGGGAGAAAACAGCGAGTACAGCGTATCCTACCGCGACAACATCAACGCCGGTATGGCGACGGTGATCGTCAGCAACAAAAACGGCGGCAACTACATCGTCAACGGTACGAGCGCCTTTACCATCGGCAAGGCGGACTTGACGGCGGCGGACATAACGGACCCGGAGGGCCTGGAAAACCTGCCCTACAACGGCGCCGCCCAGGCGCTGATCAAGGCAGGTAACGCTACCGGCGGAACCATGGTGTATTCCCTGGAGGAGGAGGGGGAGTATTCCGCAGCCGTTCCCACGGCAACGGCTGTGGGTCCTTACACCGTCTACTACAAGGTCCAGGGCGACGGCAACCACAATGACACCGAGCCTGTTTCGGTGGACGCTTCCATCATCGTGAACACCGTGAACAACCCCACCATCCAGGTGGAGCCGGAAAAGGTGAACTACACTGGCGAGAAGCAGGCGCCTGCCATCACCGTCAAGGACGAAAACGGCGTTGTCATCAACGGCAGTGAGTACGAGGTGACCTATACGGACGCCGACGGCGACCCCGTTACGGACCTGACCAATGCGGGCAAGTACACTGTGACCATTACCGGGGTTCAGGGTGGAAACTACACCTTTGACACCACAGACGGTAAGAATACCGCCGACTTTGAAATCCTCCTGGCAGACCAGGAAGCGCTAACCATCACCGGCACGCGGGAGCAGGTCTACTACGGCGACAAAATCCAACTGGGCACCACGGGCGGAAACGGGACCGTGAGCTGGAAGGTCGATGATGGCTCCACGGTAGCGACTATTGACGGCAACGGACTGCTTAAAATCACCGGCGTGGGCTCTGTGACCGTCACGGCCACCAGTGAAGCCTTCGGCTATACCGACCAGACCGCCACCTGGCGGCTCTACGCGGACCAGAAGCCGGTGACCGCCGTTGTGACTGCGGCGTCAAAGGAGTATGACGGCGAGACGGACACCACCGTGACCGCCACTCTGCAAGCCAGCGACCTGGTAAACGGCGACGTCATCACCATCAAGCTGTCCGGCGAGTTCGAGGACCCCAGCGCCGGAACGGACAAGAAGGTGATCGTGGACAGCACAAGCCCGGACTTTACCGGCAGTACGGGTGATCCCGAGAACTACAAAATCACCTACCCCGCCACAACCACCGCGTCCATCCTCAAGGCGGACATCGAAGCAAAAGATGTGACCGCCCCGGCGGCGGCAGATGCGGCTGATTTGGTGTACACCGGCACCCCTTTGGCCCTGGTCGAAGCGGGCGCTGTGACAGGCGGCACCATGGAATATTCCACGGACGGCATCAACTTCTCCGCCAGCCTGCCCACCGGCATTAACGCAGACGATTACGACGTTTGGTATCGCGTGAAGGGCGACGGCAACCACAATGACGTGGACGCTGTGAAGCTGGGCGCTCAAGTGACCATTGCCCGGCAGGAGGTGACCGACCCGACGATCGAGTTTTTGCCCAACAGCGTCTCTTACGACGGCGCGGTGCATAAGCCCACTGTCGTGGTCAAGGACAACAACGGCCGTATCATCCCGGATACCGAGTACTCGGTCGAGTACAGTACCACCTCGGACTGGAAGACAGCCGGAGATCACACGGTCACAGTCAAAGACACCGCGGGCGGCAACTATGACATTACCAACAAGGACGCAGACTTTACCATCCTTATGATGGGCCAGAACCCGCTGTCCATCGGGAACCAGCCCGGCAGGGTCCAGTACGGAGATACCTTTACCCTCAACACGACAGGTGGTTCCGGGACGGGAAAAGTGACGTGGGACAGCACCAACGCAACCATTGCCACCGTTGACATGAACAGCGGCCTGGTCACAGTCGTGGGATGCGGCCGGGTGGAGATCAGAGCCACAAAGGAAGCTGACGACAACTACGGCGCAGTCTCTGCCTCCTGGACGTTCAGCGCGGAAAAGAAGGCCGTCACGCCCATCGTCACCGCCAAGGACCGGGAGTATATTGTGGGCAATACGGATGCCGAGCTGGTCATCACCTGGAAGGACAGGGACCTGGTCGGCGACGACAACATCACGCTGAACCTGACCGGCACATTCAACAACGCCGATGTGGGGACGGACAAAACCGTCACGATCAGTGGCACGGCTCCCAGCAGCGACAAGTACGACATCACCATACCCCCCACAACGACGGCGTCCATCACCCCCAAGGCCGCGACTGCGACCGTGGTGCTGGCAGAAAACCTGGAGTATACCGGCAGCGCACAAAACCTGGTCAGCAGCGGTTCGGCCACCGGAGGAGACGTTGTCTATTCTCTGAACGGCGTCACGTTCACCCGGTTTGTCCCCACGGGGACAAACGCGGGGACCTATACCTTCTGGTACAAGGCCCTGGCCGACGAGAACTACAAGGACAGCGCCGTGGTTGAGGCGGCTGTGACCATCGCGCCGAAGCCGGTGAACGCCCCCACAATTGAGCTGGACCCGGACACCTTCGAGTACGACGGCACCGCGAAAAAGCCTGATGTGACGGTCAAGGACGGCAGCATCGTTATCCCGGCCAGCGAATACACTGTCAAGTACAGCAACAACACGGCGGTGGGAACCACCGCCAAGGTCACCATCGACGACGCCCCCGGCGGCAACTACATTGTCAGCGGCACCAAAACTTTCACCATCACAGCGGGCGCGGCCAAGCTGACCGGCGCACCCCAGGCGAAAAACCTGACCTACAACGGCAATCCTCAGGAGCTTGTGACGGACGGCGCCGCAGTCAACGGCGAGGTGGTGTACTCCTTGACGGGGAATGATGATTACACTCCGACCATCCCCACGGGCATCAATGCGGGCACGTATTCCGTGTACTACAAGGTGAAAGGTGCGAACGGCGCCGCCGACACCGCCGCGCGGGTGGTATATGTGACCATCCAGCCCAAGTCGGTTACGCCTAATGTTTTCCTCCTGTTGGCAGAAACCCCTGCTCCGTATACCGGAACCGCCTACACACCCAGTGTAATGGTAAGTGCGGAGGGCAAACCGCTTACTAAGGACAAGGACTACAGCGTTTTCTACAGCAACAACACAAACCCAGGCACCGCGATGGTCCTGATTTGGAGCATAGACGGAAGCAATTACCAATTCAGCACCACAACAACGTTTGAGATCGTGAAGAAGGCGGCGAAATTCATCGCAAACCCGGCGCCTAAACCCGGTCTGGTATACGATGGCACGGCCCAGGAGCTTGTGATTGCGGGTACAGTTGAGGGCGGGACAGCCTTCTATTCGCTGGACGGCGTGACGTATTCCGGCGTGATTCCCACCGGGACCGAAACGAAACAATACACCGTTTTTGCCAAGGTGGTGGGCGATTCCACCCACGCGGACAGCGATCCCGTCACGATTACCGCTGAAATCAAGGCCAATGAGCCGGAAGACCCGACCGTTGTGCTGACCGGCGGCAACAGCTTCAGCTACACCGGCGGCGAAATCAAGCCCACTGTCACTGTGTACGACGACAGCAAGAAGGTAATCCCGGCCACGGAATACACGGTGAGCTACAGCAACAACACAAATGTGGGCAAAAATGCCGCCGTCACCGTTACGGGTAACGGGAAGAACTACAGCTTTACGGCGACCGCCAAATTTGAGATTGTTAACGCAGGCCAGCCCTCGCTGGAGATCACAGGCAAGAAGGACGCCGTATACTACGGCGATACGCTCAGCCTGGGCGCCACCGGCGGCACCGGCAGCAGCGTAGTGACATGGACGGTAGAAGCCGGGTCCGATGTAGTTGACGGTAGTGACGGGCAGTACAAGATCATCAAGAGCGGCATGGTTACCATCAAGGTGACCAAGGCCGCAAGCACAGGCTACGAGGAAGTCAGCGACACATGGACGTTCTTTGCCAGCCCGAAGCCGGTGGAGGCGGTTGTGACAGCCGCAGATAAGGACTATGACGGCAAGACGGACGCCACGCTGAACGTCGCCGTCACCGGTCTGGTTAACGGCGATACCATTCCCGACGACGGCATCAAAGCGGAGGGAAAATTCACGGATGAACGGGTGGGCGCGGACAAAACTGTCATCGTTACACTGACCATTTCTGATGGCGTCAGAGAAAAATACGATATCAGTTATCCCGCCACCATAAAGGCGTCCATCACCCAGGCTCCGCCCGAGGTGACTGCCCCGACGCTGGCCCCGGGCCTGACCTACAACGGCGCTGAGCAGGCCCTGCTGACAAACGGCGGCACCGCCACCGGCGGAAACATCATGTATTCCCTGGACGGCGGCAGCACCTACAGCTTCAACATTCCCACCGCAAAGGACGCGGGCAACTACACCATCTGGTACAAGGCCGTTGCCAGCGATGAAAACCACAAGGACACGGCCCCGGCCCTGGCGGGTACGGTGACCATCGCCCAGAACACTGAGAAGCCCAGTAATGCCACGTGTTCGCCGAACACGGTCCAGTACAGCGGCGCAGTACAGACCCCGGCCGTTGATGTCCTGGACAGCACAGGCCGACCCATCCCGGCGGAGGAGTATACTGTGACGGTGGTTGATGGCCCCGCGATTAATCCGGGCACGTACACGGCCAGCATCAAAGACAACCCCGGCGGCAACTACGAGTTCAGTGATACCTTGACCGCCGACTTTGAGATCGTGGCGGTCAGCCAGAATCCCCTGACCATCACCGACAAGCCTGTCGATGTCCACTATGGGGATAAGTTCAGTCTGAGCGCGGTGGGCGGCTCGGGAAGCGGCAAAATCGTGTGGAGCATTGCGGGCGACAGCAGCATTGCGAAGATCGAAAATGGTGTGGTGACCGTAACTGGCACCGGCGCGTTTACCGTAGAAGCATACCGGGAGGCCTGGGGCGGCTACGGCAAGTCCAACACGGACAGAGTATCGTTCTACGCCGACCCGAAGCCCATCACGCCGGTGGTGACGGCCGCAAACAAGCGCTATGACGGGACCACGACGGCCACACTGACCGCGAAATTTAAGGACGGCGACCTGGTGGGTGACGATGAAATCGAACTCATCGTGGGCGGCGGCACGTTTGAGACAGAGAATGTGGGCGCCAATACGGTGTTGATTACGCCGGGAAGTCCGAATGGAGCGTGCGGAAATTACTACATCACCTGGCCCGAAAGCACAACGGCAAGCATCTCCAGGGTGAAGGCGGAGTGGGATCAGGAACCGGAGGGCGCTGACCTGACCTACACCGGAGACCCGCTGCCGCTCCTTACCGCTGGCGCCACGCTTAACGGCATCGGCAAGGTGGAGTACAGCGCCAGCCAGTACGGCAGGTATTCCGAGGAGATCCCCGTGGGCATCAATGCTGATACCTACACCGTCTGGTACCGGGTGGCGGACGACGTGAATTACCAGGGCATCGCGGCCACGTCCATCACAGTGGAAATCAAGCAGGAGAAGCCGAGAATAGATACGAAACCCTCGGCATCCGGCACAGTGGGACAAAAGCTGAGTGACATTCAATTCAGCGATGGCGGCGCGGCAAGCGTAAACGGCAAGTTTGCTTGGAAGGATGGAACCATTGAACCTCCGCTGGGGCAATCTCAGCAAGAGGTGATCTTCACGCCGGACGACACAGCCAACTATGAGACGGTTACGTTCCAAATTACTGTGACCATCACGAATCCTTCCGGTGACACCCCCGGCGACACCGGCACTACCACACCCTCGGTCACACCGAGCGAACCGAACACGGTGCAGACCACGGTCCAGAATGGCACAGCCAGCGCCGTTGTGAGCACAGCGGCAGGCGCCAGGCTGGTCAAGGAGGCGGTTGAGAACCAAAGTCAAAACATCGTCATCAAGCCGGAAATCACCGGTGATGTGACCAAAACAGAGGTTTCGATCCCGGCCTCAACGGTGAGCCAGATCAAAAGCCAGACAAACGCGGCACTCACCGTCTCCGCGCCCATCGCCGACGTGACCATCCCCAACGAAGCGCTGGATACCCTGAGCCGTGCGGGCGGCACCGTCAACGTGGTGACTGAGCAGGCCGAGCAGGCAGTTGTGCTGACCGTAACCGCAGGCGGCAAAACCGTGGACAGCGTTCCCGGCGGCTTGACCCTCACCGTCCCGGCAGAGGACGCCGGGCCCGGCACAGTAGCGGTTCTGGTCCAAGAGGACGGCACCCGCAAGACAGTCCAGAAAAGCGTGGTGGAGGACGGTAAGATCAGCGTTCCGCTCAGCGGCTCCGCCACAGTAGAGATCGTGGACAACAGCAAGGAGTTCACCGACGTTTTCCCCACGAGCTGGGAGGCCGACGCCGTAGCCTTCGCCAGTGCTCACGAGTTGTTCAGCGGCACCAGCGAGACAACATTCAGCCCGAACGAGTCCATGAGCCGCGGAATGCTGGCGACGGTGCTTTACCGGCTGGAGGGCTGCCCGGACCAGGAGGGGGCAACCACCTACGGCGACGTGAGCAGCGACGCCTGGTATGCGGACGGTGTCGCCTGGGTCACGGAAAATGGCATTGCGAACGGCTATGGTGATGGCCAATTCGGCCCCAACGACAATATCACGCGGGAGCAGTTTGCAGTTATGCTCTGGAACTACGCGGGAAGGCCCGCGGCAAGCAGCCAGGTTCTCGACTTCACGGATGCGGACCAAGCCGGCAGCTACGCCCTGGAGGCGCTGTGCTGGGCCGCAGAGAACGGCATTTTGAACGGCTACAGCAACGGTCAGCTTGTTCCTGGAGGGACCGCGACCCGCGCACAAGCGGCGCAAATGCTGAAAAACTTCATGGAAAACACCTAATATAAGAGGTTCTGAATCGAGCTTGCGTCCAATCAGGATTCCTACGAAAAAACCGCCCTGTGCCAGCTTTGGCACAGGGCGGTTAATCTGTTTTTGAACGATAGAAAAAACTCCGCGAAAAAAGTATTGACAACTGGACCGCGTTGTGCTATTATATGTCTCGTGCTGAACGACAGCACATTGAATGCGCGAGTGGTGGAATTGGTAGACTCGCTGGCTTCAGGTGCCAGTGCTCGCAAGGGCGTGCGGGTTCGACTCCCGCCTCGCGCACCACAAAGGGACATCCGAAAGGATGTCCCTTTTATGTTGATCCATCGGCAGCAAAACAAAACGGACAGCATTTGGAAAGGACCTGGCGCACACCCGCAAAAGGGGGGAGGTCAGGCCCTTTTGTGTCGAGGGCTTTAAGGATACAGGCTCAGCTCAAGTTGCTGTAGCCCATAAGGTACTCGTCCACCTCGCGGGCGGCGGCCCGGCCTTCGGCAATGGCCCACACCACCAGAGATTGTCCCCGGTGCATGTCGCCGGCGGTAAAGACTTTTTCGGTACAGGTGGCGTAGCCGCCGGGAGCGGTGGTCACGTTGGAGCGCCCGTCCTGTTGCACACCAAAAGCGTCGGGCACGTAGTCCTCCGGGCCTGAAAATCCCGCCGCGATGAGCAACAACCGGCAGGGCAACGTTTCCTCGCTTCCGGGGACCTCGGCCATGATCCGGCGGCCGTCCTGCTCCTTCGGCTCCAGCCGGACGGTGACGATGGAGGACAGCGCCCCCGCCTCGTCCACGCGGCACTCCTTTACCGTGGTCTGATACCGCCGGGGGTCGGCGCCGAACAGGGCGACGGCCTCCTCCTGACCATAGTCGGTTTTGCACACGCGGGGCCACTGGGGCCAGGGGTTGTTTTCGGCCCGACTGCCGGGGGCCTTCGGCATCATTTCCAACTGAGTCACGCTCCGGCACCCGTGACGGATGGCGGTGCCCACGCAGTCATTGCCGGTATCGCCGCCGCCCACAATGACCACGTCCTTGTCCGCCGCATCGATATAGGTCCCGTTTACTAAATCGCTGTCCAGCAGGGCGCGGGTGGTGGAGGCCAGGAAGTCCACGGCAAAATACGCGCCGTTCACGCCCTGGGCCGCGTCCAGTCCCCGGGGTTTTTTGGCCCCGCAGCACAACACCACTGCGTCATAACCGTCCAGCAGCTCCCGGGCGGGCACGTCCCGGCCCACGTCGCAGCCGGTGCGGAACTCCACCCCTTCGGCGGTCATCAGGTCCGCCCGGCGTTGGACGATGTGTTTTTCCAATTTCATGTTGGGGATGCCGTACGTGAGCAGCCCGCCCACCCGGTCGTCCCGCTCAAAGACGGTGACGGTGTGGCCCCGGCGGTTGAGCTGGTCGGCGGCGGCCAGTCCCGCCGGACCGGATCCCACCACCGCCACCCGCTTCCCGGTGCGGGTCCTGGGGGGCTGGGGGGTGATTCGACCACCGGTCCAGGCTTCCTCGACCACGGCCAGCTCGTTGTCCCGGACGGTGACCGGGTCGCCGTGAAGGCCGCAGGTACACGCCGCCTCGCACAGGGCGGGGCACACCCGGCCGGTGAATTCCGGGAAGTTGTTGGTCTTGTGCAGCCGCTCCCAGGCTAGGCCGGGATTTCCGGCATAGATGAGGTCGTTCCACTCGGGGACCAGGTTGTGCAGGGGGCACCCGGTGAACATCCCCGCCAGCTCCACCCCTGACTGGCAGAAGGGGACGCCGCACTCCATACACCGGCCCCCCTGCTTCCGCCGTTCCTCCTCTGGGAGCATGGGATGGAACTCGTTCCAGTGCTTCGCCCGCTCCTCCGGAGCTTGGGAGGGACGGCCCTGACGCCGGTATTCCAAAAATCCGGTGGGCTTTCCCATTACTGTTCCCCTCCTCGCGTCACGGCGTAGAACGCCTCAATTTCCGCCTCGTCCCGATCCATGCCCCGCTCCTCGAACTGGGCGATGGCCCGGAGCATCCTGTCGTAATCCCGGGGCAGGATCTTCTTGAAATGGGACACGTTGTCCTCAAAACGCTCCAAAACCGCCCTGGCCCTGGGGGAGCCGGTGGCCTGGACGTGCTCGGTGAGCAGGGTGCGCAGCTCCTCCATATCGTGCTTCGATCTCAACGGCTCCATGGAAACCAGCTCCTTATTCAGCCGCAGGTACAAATCCCGGTGCTCGTCCCAGACGTAGGCGATGCCGCCGCTCATGCCTGCGGCGAAGTTCTTCCCCGTGGGGCCCAGCACCACCACCCGGCCCCCGGTCATATACTCGCAGCCGTGGTCGCCCACGCCCTCCACCACGGCCACAACGCCGGAATTGCGCACGCAGAAGCGCTCGCCCGCCATGCCGTTGATGAACGCCTTGCCGGAGGTGGCTCCGTACAGGGCCACGTTACCGATGATGATATTCTCGTCCGCCCGGAACGCGGCGGTTTTCGGCGGGTAGACCGCCAGCTTGCCGCCGGACAGCCCCTTGCCGAAGTAGTCGTTGGAGTCGCCCTCCAGCTCCAGGGTCAGCCCTTTGGGGAGGAACGCCCCGAAGGACTGCCCCCCGCCGCCGGTGCAGTGGACGGTGAAGGTATCCTCCTCCAGCCCCTCCCCGTGGAGGCGGGTGATGTCGGAGCCGAGGATGGTTCCCACGGCCCGGTCGGTGGAGGTCACGTCCAGGGAGAGCCGCGATTTCCGGCCCTTTTTCAGGGCGGGGCCCAGCTTTGCCAGCAGGATGGACTGGTCCACCGTTTTTTCCAGCTCAAAGTCGTAGGCGTCGGCAGGGTCGAAGTGGGCTTTGTACTCTGCCCCGGTATATGGGTTGCCCAGGATGGCGGACAGGTCCACCGTGGCGGCCCGGCCGTTCACCGCGTGCTCCCGGACCTTCAACAGGTCGGTGCGGCCCACCAGCTCGTCCACGGTGCGCACACCCAGGCGTGCCATGTATTCCCGCAGCTCCTGGGCGATGAAGCGCATGAAGTTGACCACGTATTCCGGCTTGCCCGCAAAGCGCTTTCGCAGCTCCGGGTTCTGGGTGGCCACCCCCACGGGGCAAGTGTCCAGATTGCACACCCGCATCATCACGCAGCCCATGGTGACCAGCGGCGCGGTGGCGAAGCCGAACTCCTCCGCCCCCAGCATACAGGCGATGGCCACGTCCCGGCCGCTCATCAGCTTGCCGTCGGTCTCCACCACCACCCGGGAGCGCAGGCCGTTCTGGATCAGGGTTTGGTGGGTCTCCGCCAGCCCCAGCTCCCAGGGCAGGCCCGCGTGGTGGATGGAGGTGCGGGGGGCCGCCCCGGTGCCTCCGTCGTAGCCGGAGATGAGCACCACCTGGGCCCCCGCTTTGGCCACCCCCGCCGCCACGGTGCCCACCCCCGCCTCGCTGACCAGTTTGACGGAGATGCGCGCACTGCGGTTGGCGTTTTTCAGATCATAGATGAGCTGGGCCAGGTCCTCGATGGAGTAGATGTCATGGTGGGGCGGAGGGGAGATCAGGGCTACGCCGGGGGTGGAGTAGCGGGTCTTGGCAATCCAGGGGTAGACCTTTTTTCCGGGCAGGTGGCCGCCCTCCCCGGGCTTGGCCCCCTGGGCCATCTTGATCTGAATCTCTTTGGCGCTCACCAGATATTCGCTGGTGACCCCGAACCGTCCCGAGGCCACCTGCTTGATGGCGGAGCAGCGGTCAGAGTGCAGGCGCTCGGGCCGCTCGCCCCCTTCGCCGGAGTTGGACTTGCCCCCCAGCAGGTTCATAGCTTGGGCCATGCACTCGTGGGCCTCCTGGGAGATGGAGCCGTAGCTCATGGCCCCGGTCTTGAAGCGGCGTACGATGGAGTCCACCCCCTCCACCTCGTCGATGGGGATGGGCTGGTCCAGATATTTCATCTCCATCAGACCCCGGAGGGTGTGGGGCGTGGTCTCGTCGTCCACCAGGGCGGTGTACTGCTTGAACAGCTCGTAATCCCCCCGGCGGGTGGACTCCTGGAGCAGGTGGATGGTCTGGGGATTGTACATATGGTTCTCCTGCCCCGAGCGGGCCTTGTGGGCCCCGACGGAGTCCAGGGTCTCGTCCACGCCCAGTCCCAGAGGGTCGAAGGCTTTGGAGTGGTTCCGGTCCACCATCTGCTCGATCTCCTTCAGCCCGACGCCCCCTACACGGGAGACGGTGTTGGTGAAATACTGGTCCACCACCTCCCTGGAGATGCCGACAGCCTCGAAAATCTGGGCGGACTGGTAGGACTGGACGGTGGAGATGCCCATCTTGGAGGCGATTTTTACGATGCCGTGGAGGATGGCGGCATTGTAGTCGTCCACGGCGGCGTGGGGGTCCTTGTCCAGCAGGCCCTGGTCGATGAGCGCCTCAATGGAGGCGTGGGCCAGATAGGGGTTGATGGCACGGGCCCCGTAGCCCAGCAGGGCGGCGAAATGGTGTACGTCCCGCGGCTCGGCGGACTCCAGGATGACGGATACCGCCGTGCGCTTGCGGGTGCGCACCAGGTGCTGCTCCATGGCGGACACCGCCAGCAGGGAGGGGATGGCCACATGGTTCTCGTCCACGCCCCGGTCGGACAGGATGATGATGTTGGCCCCGTTGCGAAAGGCCCGGTCGGCGGCGATGAGCATCTGGTCCAGCGCCCGTTTCAGCGGGGTGTTTTTGTAGTGGAGGGTGGACACCGTCTCCACCTGGAAGCCGGGGCGGTCCATGGCCCGGATTTTCATCAGGTCCACGCAGGTGAGGATGGGATTGCGCACCTGGATGACCCGGCAGTTATCCGCCGTTTCCTCCAGCAGGTTGCCGTCGTCGCCGATGTAGACGGTGGTGTCGGTGACCACCGCCTCCCGGATGGCGTCGATGGGCGGGTTGGTTACCTGGGCGAAGAGCTGCTTGAAGTAGTGGAACAGCGGCTGGTCGTGGCCGGACAGCACCGCCAGGGGGATATCGACGCCCATGGCGGCGGTGGCCTCTGCCCCGGTGCGGGCCATGGGGAGAATGGCGTCCTTCACGTCCTCCCAGGTGTAGCCGAACGCCTTTTGCAGCCGGGTGAGCTGCTCGGGGGCATAGCGCTCTACCCGCTGGTTGGGGATGGGCAGGTCGCGGAGCCTCACCAGGTTCCGGTCCAGCCACTCGCCGTAGGGGTTGCGCCCGGCGTAGGTTTCCTTGATCTCGCCGTCGTCGATGACCCGGCCCTGAACCGTGTCCACCAGCAGCATTTTCCCTGGCTCCAGCCGGGATTTTTTTATGATGTGGGCGGGGTCCACATCCAGCGCCCCCACCTCGGAGGACAGGATCAGCCGCCCGCCGTCGGTGAGGTAGTACCGGGCGGGGCGCAGGCCGTTGCGGTCCAGCACCGCCCCCACCTGGTCGCCGTCGGAGAACAGGATGGCGGCGGGGCCGTCCCAGGGCTCCATCATCACGGCGTAGTATTGGTACAGGTCCCGGCGGGCCCGGGACAGGCTTTCATTGTTCCGCCAGGGCTCGGGAATGCAGATCATCACTGCCAGGGGCAGCGCCATGCCGCTCATCACCAGGAACTCCAGGGTGTTGTCCAGCATGGCGGAGTCCGAGCCACCGACGTCCACCACGGGGAGCACCTTGTCCATGTCGCGCTCCCACACCGGGGCGTGCATGGTCTCCTCCCGGGCCAGCATCCGGTCCACGTTGCCCCGGATGGTGTTGATCTCCCCGTTGTGGAGGATGAAGCGGTTGGGGTGGGCCCGCTCCCAGGAGGGGTTGGTGTTGGTGGAGAACCGGGAGTGGACCAGGGCGATGGCGGACTCGTAGTCCGGGTCCTGGAGGTCCGGGTAGAACCGCCGGAGCTGGCCCACCAGGAACATACCTTTATAGACAATGGTGCGGCTGGACAGGGAGGGGACGTAGGTATCGCCGCCCGACTGCTCGAACACCCGCCGGGCCACGTACAGCCGCCGGTCGAACTCCAGGCCCCGGGAGGCGTCGGACGGGCGTTTCACAAACGCCTGCTCGATGCGGGGCATTTTGGCCAGAGCCTTGTGGCCCAGGATGTCCGGGCGCACGGGCACCGCCCGCCAGCCCAAAAACTCCATGCCCTCTTTTTCCACGATGATCTCGAACATCTTTTTGGCCTGGCTGCGGCGCAGGGTGTCCCGGGGGAAAAAGAACATGCCCACGCCGTAATCCCGGGCCTCCCCCAACTCGATGCCCAGACCGTCCACGGCCTTTTGGAAGAACTTGTGGGAGATTTGCAACAGGATGCCCACGCCGTCGCCGGTCCGGCCCTCGGCGTCCTTACCCGCCCGGTGCTCCAGCTTTTCCACGATTTTCAGCGCGTCGTCCACCGTCTGGTGGCTGGGCCGGCCCTTCACATCCACCACCGCGCCGATGCCGCAGGCGTCGTGCTCGAAGCGGGGGTCGTACAGTGGGGCGGTCCTCCGGTTTTCCTTTTCCTTCATGGCTAAAACCTCTTTTCGGGATCAGAGACAGCGGCGGGGGACTTCTTGTTCTTTCAAGAAAAAGGAACAAACCATCCGTTCTCTGCGCTCATATTTCGTCCAACACCCGCCGGGCGGTGTCCGCCAGCCGGAAACCGTTGTCCATGCTCTGCTTCTGGAGAAAGCGGTGGGCCTGCTCCTCGCTCATGCCGCTGTGGTCCATGAGGAGCTGCTTGGCCCGATCTACCAGCTCCCGCTCCTCCTGGGAACGTTCGGGGGCGCGGGCCCGACTCCGGCCCAACTGGGCCAGCAGCCGCACCGACGCCAGCAGTTCCGAACGGCGGATAGGGGCGGGGAGCTTGAATATGCCCGCCGCAGTGCACAAATCCAGATGGGGCTGGGAGGCCACCATCAGCATGGCGCACCGCTGGGGCAGGTCGTGGTACAGGTCCTCACAGCTCTCGTCCGCCAGCTTGAAGCCGCACACCACCAGGTCCAGCCGCTGCTTGCCCGCCGCGCACTTTACCTGGGCTGCGCTGCGGCAGACCAGGCAGGAGAACTCGCCGGTGCTCTCCAGAATCTCCCGGAGCCGGTCGCAGTTGGACGGGCGCTCAAAGGCCACGATCACCTGGCGCATGGCTGTTCACCAACTCTCTGCATGGGGGTTCCCTTAATAGTTAATCATGTATTTGTCCCGCTCCCAACTGGACACACGGGTGCGGTACTCGTCCCACTCGGCCTCCTTGCCCGCGATGTACTGGCCGGAGACATGCTCGCCCAGGGTGTCCATCACCAGCTTGTCTTTCTTCATGGCGATGAGCGCCTCCTCCAGCGAGCCGGGCAGGGCCTCGATGCCCCGGCGGCGGCGGACGGCAGGGGTCATGGCGAAGATGTTCTCAGCGATCTCGGGGGGCGGGGTCATGCCCTTGGCGATGCCGTCCAGCCCGGCGGCCAGGCACACGGCCAGGGACAGGTACGGGTTGCAGGACGGGTCGGGACAGCGCAGCTCCACCCGGGTGGCCTGGCCGCGGGCGGCGGGGATGCGGATCAGGGCGGAGCGGTTGGAGGCGGACCAGGCCAGGTAGCAGGGGGCTTCGTAGCCGGGCACCAGCCGCTTGTAGGAGTTGACCAGGGGGTTGGTGACGGCGGCCATCCCTTTCATATGGGCCAAGATGCCGGCGATGAAGGAGTACGCCTCCTTGGACAGGCCCCTGGGGTCCTTCTCGTTGTAGAATACGTTTTTGCCCTCCCGGAACAGGGACATATTGGTGTGCATGCCGGAGCCGTTGATGCCGAAAATGGGTTTGGGCATAAAGGTGGCATGGAGGCCGTTTTTCTGGGCCAGGGTCTTGACGGCCAGCTTGAAGGTCATGATCTTGTCCGCGCACTGGAGGGCGGGGGCGTATTTGAAGTCGATCTCGTGCTGGCCCTGGGCCACCTCGTGGTGGCTGGCCTCGATCTCATAGCCCATCTCCTCCAGGGCCAGGCAGATCTCCCGCCGGGTGGACTCGCCGTGGTCCAGGGGACCCAGATCAAAATAGCCCGCCTCGTCGTTGGTCTTGGTAGTGGGCTTGCCCTCCTCGTCGGTCTGGAACAGGAAAAACTCCGCCTCAGGGCCCACGTTGAAGGTGTCGTAGCCCATGGCCCGGGCCTTGTCCAGCACCCGCTGGAGCACGCCCCGAGGGTCGCCTACGAAGGGGGTGCCGTCGGGGTTGTACACGTCGCAGATGAGGCGGGCCACCTTGCCGTGCTGGGGCCGCCAGGGGAAGATGACGAAGCTGTCCAGATCGGGGTGGAGGTATTGGTCGGACTCGTTGATGCGCACAAAGCCCTCAATGGAGGAGCCGTCGATCATGATCTGGTTGTTCACCGCCTTTTCGATCTGGGAGGCGGTGATGGCCACGTTTTTAAGCTGTCCGAATATGTCGGTGAACTGCATGCGGATGAACTTGACGTCCTCCTCGTTTACCATGCGGATGATGTCTTCCTTGCTGTAGCTCATGATGGTTTCCCCTTTCTTGTTTTGCAGGATTTCCTGCTATGCTGCAATGGGACTTGCATAAATGAAACGGGCGCTCTTCCCCTCTGACGGGGCGGAACGCCGTTGTTCACGCCTGAACTGTGTTAAGTATAGCGCTGAAATGGGGACAAGTCAAGATGGATTTTGCATTGCGGCAAAGTTTTGTTGCAATTCTAACGGTTTGATCCTGCGTTGAACGGGTAATTTATGCAAGATTGATATTTACAACTTGCAAATGTTGGGTGTATCATAGAAGGCAGAGAGAGGTGAGGCGTCATGTGTTCCATCATGGGCTATTGCAGCGGCAAAGTTGACGTGGCTGCGTTTCAAAAAGGATTCGACCGGACGATCTCCCGGGGCCCCGACGACAGCCGGATCGTGGACACCGGCCGGGGCTTGCTGGGCTTCCACCGGCTGGCCATCATGGGGCTGACCCCGTCGGGGATGCAGCCCTTTGAGCTGGACGGCAGCTATGCGGTGTGCAACGGAGAGCTGTACGGTTTTCAGAAGCAGCGGGCCGGGCTGGAGGCCAAGGGGTATACCTTTGAGAGCGACTCGGACTGTGAGATTCTGCTCCCCCTGTACCGGGAATACGGGGTGGACATGTTCAATCTGCTGGACGCGGAGTTTGCCTGCGTCCTGTACGACGGGCGGACGGGGGAGTTTATCGCCGCACGGGACCCCATCGGCATCCGTCCGCTGTACTATGGGTACGATGGGGACGGGGCCGTTGTCTTCGCCAGCGAGCCCAAGAACCTGGTGGGGCTGGTGGGGAAGATCATGCCCTTCCCGCCGGGGCACTATTATAAAGACGGCGAATTTGTCCCCTACTGCCGGATTGACCGGGTGGACGAGGTGTGCCGGGACGACCTGGACACCGTGTGCGGTCACATCCACGACAAACTGACGGCGGGTGTGGAGAAGCGGCTGGTGGCCGATGCCAAGGTGGGTTTCCTGCTGTCCGGCGGGCTGGACTCTTCCCTGGTGTGCGCCATCGCCGCCAGAAAGAGCAAGGCGCCCATCCGCACCTTCGCCATCGGTATGAGCGAGGATGCCATCGACCTGAAATACGCCCGCCAGGTGGCGGACTACATCGGCAGCGACCACACCGAGGTGTACATGACCCCGGCGGATGTCATCGCCGCCCTGGAGCCGGTGATCCATTTGCTGGGCACCTTCGACATCACCACCGTCCGGGCGTCCATTGGAATGTACCTGGTGTGCAAGGCCATCCACGAGCGCACCGATGTGCGGGTGCTGCTCACCGGGGAGATCTCCGACGAGTTGTTCGGCTACAAGTACACCGACTTCGCCCCCGGCGGCGCGGCCTTCCAGGCGGAGGCGGAGAAGCGACTGCGGGAGCTGCACATGTACGACGTGCTCCGGGCGGACCGGTGCATTTCGGTGAACTCCCTGGAGGCCCGGGTGCCCTTCGGCGACCTGGACTTTGTACGTTATGTTATGAGTGTGGACCCGGAGAAAAAGCTGAACCGGTACGGCAAAGGTAAGTACCTGCTGCGAAAAGCCTTTGAGCAGGGGGATTATCTGCCGGAGGAGATTTTGTGGCGGGAGAAGGCGGCTTTTTCCGACGCGGTGGGCCACTCCATGGTGGACTACTTGAAGGAGTACGCCGAGAAGCGGTACACGGAAGAGGAGTTTGAAACGGGGCGCGGGAAGTATAACCACGCCCGGCCCTTTACCAAGGAGTCGCTGCTATACCGGGACATTTTCGAGCGGTATTATCCCGGCCAAGGGGAGATGATCGCCGGTTTCTGGATGCCAAACAGAGCCTGGGAGGGCTGCGACGTGAACGACCCATCGGCCCGGGTGCTGTCCAACTACGGGGCCAGCGGGACGTGAACAGATCCCAATTTCCCGGGAAAACCGAAGATAACGGAAGAATCCGCCCGCGGCGGGCGGGGAAAGGGGAGCGCCGGGATTGCCCGGCGCTCCCTTCGCGTTTTTTGGGGGGATAGGATACCAAACGCCCGCCGTCCGTGGTATAATAGCGCCGTAACACAAAACTGTTCCGATCAGGGAGGGAGTGCGCATGGATTTCCTGGAGACTACTGCCGTTTTGATCCCAGCGCTGACGGGGGTCCCTGTGACCCTGTACAGTGGAGACCGGCTGGTGCTGGACCAGTTCCAGCGGCGGTTTTGTTTCTCGTCTGACCGGCAGAGGCTCTATACCGCCGCAGGGTTGGAGGCGTTTCTGGCGGGTGGGGCGGAGGAGCTGGTCTATGACCTGACGGAGCCCCTGGGCACCCGCCTGACTGCGTTCCGGGCCGGAGGACGCTGGGCGCTGCTGGGTCCATATGTGGCGGAGGGGTGGAACGGCGGGGCCGCCCTGGCTTACCCCAGCGATTATGGGGACAGCTCCGTGGTCAACCGGCGGTACGCCGTCGAGGATCGGTTCATCGAGGCCGTCAGCCTGGGAGACCTGGTGGCGGCCCTCCAGGTGCTGAAGGAGATGGCGGAGGTGATCGCGGACCTGCGGTTTATGTCGGACGACTTCCGGGATTATCTGGCGGGGGCGGCCATCTTGCGGACGCTGGTGCGGATGGGAGCGAAGCGGGCGGGGCTCAGCCCAGTGCTCATCGACTCCATCAGCCAGGAGTACGCCCAGAAAATGCAGCACGCCGTTTCCAAGGAGGAGGTGAACAGCCTGATGGGACGGGTGACGGAGCGCTTCTGCGCAGAGGTGTGGGAGCTGCGCCGGGTAAACTATTCCCCATGCGTCAGGCTGGCCATGGATTACATGGGGGCCAACTTGAGCCGGCAACTGACCGTGGCGGAGATCGCCCGTGCGGCGGGGGTGGATCGGCACCGGCTCACCAAGGCCTTCGGCCGGGAGACCGGAACGACGGTGAAGCGGTATCTGGTCCAGAGGCGCTGCGACATCGCCGCCGGACTGCTGAAGGACAGCGGGGCCAGCGTCCAGGACGTCGCCGCCTATGTGGGCTACCCGGACAGCAACTATTTTTCCAAGGTGTTCAAGGCCTATGCGGGGTGCTCGCCCCAGGACTATCGGAACCGCCGGTGGAGGGCCGGTCCGTCCCACTGATTTTTCTAATATAACAGTTGTTTTTTCTAATCGGCGCCCGTTTTTTCTAACGGACGCCCTTCTTTTTTTGTTAAAATTCAGTCAGACAGGTCAAAGCCCACCGGATACGAGCGGGATGAGTAGCGAGGATTTGCAAGATTTTTGAGAGAATAAACCAGGAAACGGAGAATCCATTTTGGTAAACTTGACACAAACGAGCAAAGATTGTGTTTAAAACTATGGTGGAAATGTAAGAAGAGGTCTGCTATGTTGATTTATGATTCCTGTCAGTCGGCCATCCAAGCCTGCCTGGACACCAAAACCTTTGCCATCGCGCGGCTGTTCAGCGAGGAGAAGACCATGCAGATTCATATACACGACTGCTATGAGGTCTATTTTTCCATCGCCGGGGGAAAGCAGTTCCTCATTGACAACCGGGTGTATGAGGTGGCATCCGGGGACGTTTTTTTCATCAACCAGTTTGAGAGCCACTACCTGTCCAAAATCGACCAGACCAACCACGTGCGGGTGGTGCTCTCCATCCACCCGGACTACCTGAGGAGCTTTTCCTCCGAGCAGACCGATTTGAACCACTGCTTTACCTACCGGGACCCGATCCTGGGCCACAAGGTCAATCTGAGCGAAGAGGAGCGCAAGCGCTTCATGTACTTCATCCACAAGCTGTCCGAAAAGAGGGAATTCGGGCAGGACCTGCTGGACCAGGCGGTCTTTCTGGAGCTGATGACCTTTTTGAACTATGCGTTCATCTCCCGGTGCGCCAAGATCCCTCACTCTTCCAGGAAAGAGGCCCGTGGACTGTCCAGCTCCCACCACACGCGCATTGACGAGATCCTGGCCTACATTGACCAGCATCTGGTGGAGGACATCAATATTCCCATGTTGGCCTCCCACTTTTACCTCAATAGCTCCTACCTGTGCAAGATTTTCAAGGACAGCACCGGCACCACCATCAACCGGTACATCACCGCGAAGCGCATCTCCCGAGCCAAGGTGCTGCTGTCGGAGGGCCGGTCGGTGGCGGAGACCTGCGCCCTGTGCGGCTTCGGCGACTACAGCAATTTTTTGAAGGCCTTCACGAAAACGGTAGGCGTCTCGCCCAAAAAATACGCCGCCTATTCCCGGTACTGAAGGGCCTGCGGTTTCCAGTCAAAAAGAAGAAGATTTGCAAGATTTTGGCGAGGATATGACGAGAAACCAAAACACGCCCTGTGCTAATATGCACATATTACACAAAGTGAATAAAATCATGGCCATGATATTTGTTTAATCTGCAAAACAGGGAGGACAAAAAATGGACGGACGTTCGAACCAAGAGTGGCTGGACAGCGTATACGACAAGCTTCTGGTCAAAATGAGGGCACAGTGCCAGAGAGTGGGGACCGACATCCCATACACCCCCGGCAAGGACGGGAAGTACCACGACATCACCGAGACGCAATGGGGGAGCAAGGATTCGCCCTATGGCGTGCGCTTCTGGACCAACGGCTTCTGGCCGGGGATGCTCTGGCAGATGTACCAGGCCACCGGGGACGAGGCGTATAAGGAGGCCGCCGTGGGCGTGGAGGACCGGCTGGCCGCGCTGCTGGACAACTCGGAAGAGGTGGACCACGATCTGGGCTTTTTGTTTCTGCTGTCCGCCGTGGCCGACTACCGTAAGACCGGGAGCCGGACAGCCCGCAGCCGCGGGCTTCAGGCGGCCAATCTTCTGGCCGCGCGCTATAACCTGGACGGGAAGTTCATCCGGGCCTGGCCCGACGGGATGGCCAAAATGACCGAGCACTTCGGAGGCGGCGATATCCGGGGCTGGATGATTATCGACTGCATGATGAATATCCCCCTGCTGTATTGGGCCTCTGAGGAGACCGGCGACCCCCGGTTCAAGAAGATTGCTGTCAACCACGCCAAGACCGCCCAGCAGTACGTGGTCCGGCCCGACGGAAGCTGCAACCACATCGTGGCTTTTGATCCCGACACCGGCGAGTACCTGAACAATCCCGGCGGGCAGGGCTATGAATCGGGGTCCTCCTGGAGCCGGGGCCAGTCCTGGGCGTTGTACGGCTTCGCCCTGAGCTACCGCCATACCAAGGACGAATCCTTCCTCAACACCGCAAAGCAGTGCGCCCACTACTGCATCGCTAACATGGCGGTGAACGACTGGCTGCCCCTGGTGGACTACCGGGCCCCGGCGGAGCCGGTGAAGTACGACTCCACCGCCGCCATGTGTACCGTCTGCGGCCTGCTGGAAATCGCCCAACGCGTGGGCGAGCACGAGAAGCCGTTTTACATTGAGGCCGCTTACCGTATCCTGTGGGCCTGCGACGCGAAGTTTGCCAACTGGGACCCGGAGCAGGACTCCATTCTGACCGGCGGCACCTTCTTCTACCACGATCCGGACGGCACCAACACCGAGGTGCCCATCATCTACGCCGACTACTATTTCATCGAGGCCATTCTGCGCCTGAAGGGAAAGGATTTATTTGAGTGGTGACGTGAACGAAAACGAAAGAAACAAATTAAAAAAAGTGGGGAGACGACTATGGACGCGACCAGCTCTGTGAAATACCGTGTAGCGAAGCCCTGGCAGCTGTATCTTTTTTCGATTCATGACCTGATCCTTATGTGCTTCCTGATGATAATGGGCGTTATCACCTATTTAGGAGCGGGCTACTACGGCCTTCTCGCCACCACGATGGCCATGATTGCCACCGCGTCCCGCATTTTCGACGCCATCACCGATCCCATCATCGCCTTTATTGTGGAGCGGACAGACGGAAAATTCGGGCGGTACCGCCCGACGATGATCCTTGGCTGGATCATCAGCGCCATTGCCGTACTGTGTATGTATTTCTTCTGCCTTGGCGCGAATGTGGTCCTCTTTATTCTGATCTACGCTGTGTATGTCATTGGGTACAGCTTTATGATGACTGCGCAGGGCGGCGCGCGCGTGGCGTTCACCAATGAGCCTGTTCAGCGCAACCGGCTGGGCCTCTACGCGGCGTTGTTGATCTGGGCACCATGCAGGAGCTGTGCATCACCATGCTGGTGGTGAGCTTCATCATCCTGGTGATCACCGTGATCAGCATATGGGATCGTGACGTCCCGGAGAATTACCGCAGCTTGACCGAGGATAAGGTCACGCCGTCAGATATGTTCAAGGTCATGAAAAACAACCGCAACTTCCAAATGATCCTGGTCGCCTGCGCCTCAGACCGTATTGCACTGCAAAATGCCGGAAACACCAGCGTTATGATTGCTGTCTGGGGCATCATTGCCGGGAATTACGCATTCTATGGGACTTTGAGCCTGATTGTTTTCATTCCCAACATTTTTGTGTCGATTTTTGGCAACCAGGTTTCCATCAAGATGGGAAAACGGACAGCTATGAGCAGCTTCAGCATCGCCGCTGCGATAAGCACCGCCCTGATTATCGCCCTGTTTGTCCTGGGCGATCCAACCCAAATCGGCAAAACGCTCCCAATGACCGCGGCTTTCCTGGTGCTGTACTGCATTTTTCAGGCTTGCCGGACCGTGACCAACGGTCTGCGCATGCCCATGCTGGCTGACGTGGCGGACTACGAGATGAGTCGGAACGGCGGCAAGCAGATCGCCGGCGTGATCAGCGCGGCCTACTCCCTGGTGGACAAGACCATCGTGGCCTTCGCCACCACCATCGTGGGCTTCGCCTATGCGGGGATCGGCTATGTCACTTCCCTGCCCCAGATGGGCGATCCGGTTACGGACAGTCTGGTGACCGTTTCCATGGTGCTGTGGATGGGGCTTCCCATCGTGGGTTATATCCTGTCCATCATCGCGATGAAGTTCTATACCCTGGACAATGCCACCATGGAGGAGGTTCAGGCGAAGCTGTCCGCTATGAAAGCTGAGACCGAGTGATGTTCGGTTAAATTACAAGCGGTTCCCGGCAAAGAATTGGGAGGTAAACGCAAATGGTAAATTTTAGTTTAGAGGGCAAAGTGGCGCTGGTCACCGGCGCGTCCTACGGCATCGGCTTCGCCATTGCCAGCGCCATGGGCGAGGCGGGCGCGAAGATCGTGTTCAATGACCGTAAGCCCGAGCTCATTGAGAAGGGCGTAGCCGCTTATAAGGAGCTGGGCATCGACGCCCACGGCTACATCTGCGACGTTACCGACGAGGACGCCGTCCAGGCCATGGTGGCGCAGATCGAAAAGGAGGTCGGCGTCATCGACATCCTGGTGAACAACGCGGGCATCATCAAGCGCATCCCCATGCTGGAGATGTCCACCGCGGACTTCCGCCAGGTGGTTGACATCGATCTGAACGGGCCGTTCATCGTGGCCAAGGCCGTGATCCCCGGCATGATAAAGAAGGGCGGCGGCAAGATCATCAACATCTGTTCCATGATGAGCGAGCTGGGCCGGGAGACGGTCAGCGCCTACGCCGCCGCCAAGGGAGGACTGAAGATGCTCACCAAGAACATTGCCAGCGAGTACGGCCAGTACAACATCCAGTGCAACGCCATCGGCCCCGGCTACATCGCCACGCCTCAGACCGCTCCCCTCCGGGAGGTCCAGCCCGACGGTTCCAGGCACCCCTTCGACCAGTTCATCCTGGCCAAGACCCCGGCTAACCGCTGGGGCGAGGCCAGCGACCTGGGCGGTCCGGCGGTGTTCCTGGCCTCTCCCGCCTCCGACTTCGTCAACGGCCATATCCTGTATGTGGATGGCGGCATCCTGGCCTACATCGGCAAGCAGCCCGCAGGGGAATAAACCATTTGCGGGCAACTGAATGATTGGAAGGGTCAACTATGAAAATCGCACTCATCAACGAAAACAGCCAGGCGGCAAAGAACGGCGTTATCCTGGCGGCGCTGAAAAAAGTGGTGGAGCCCATGGGCCACACTGTAGACAACTACGGCATGTACGCCGCCGACGACAAGGCCCAGCTCACCTACGTCCAGTGCGGCATTCTGGGTGCGCTGCTGCTGAACGGCGGCGCGGCGGACTATGTCATCACCGGCTGCGGCACCGGCGAGGGGGCCATGCTGGCTATGAACAGCTTCCCCGGCGTCATCTGCGGCCACGTGGAGGATCCGGTGGACGCCTACACCTTTGCCCACGTCAACGACGGCAACGCCGTGGCTATGCCCTTCGCCAAGGGCTTCGGCTGGGGCGGCGAGCTCAACCTGGAGTACGTGTTTGAAAAGCTGTTCGGCTTCGGTCACGGCCAGGGCTATCCCCCCGAGCGGCGGGAGCCGGAGATGCGCAATAAGGGCATTCTGGACGAGGTGCGGGCCAAGACCTACCGGCCCCTGCTGGACGGCCTGAAGGACATCGACCAGGAGCTGGTCAAGGGCGCCGTGTCCGGCGAGCACTTCCAGGAGCTGTTCTTCGGCAATTGCAAGGACCAGGCCATCGCGGACTATGTGAAGAGCCTGCTGTAAAAACGCAAACGAAAGCCCTGATACTGGATGGTATCAGGGCTTTTGCGTGTATGCGGAAGAAGCAAGGAGATGGACAGATCCGGGTAAAAGAACAGGAGAAACGGGCGGCTGCCTCCCGGCAGCCGCCCGTTTTTTTGCGCCGTCAATGCCCGCGGGTCCGGGAGGCGCCGCCCCGCTCCCGGCGGAAGCATGCGTCGCACAGCCGTCCCCGGTGGTGGAGGGGCAGGGCCTTTCCGCAGCGGGCGCAGAAGCGAATGTTGTTGCGCAGGCGGTGGAGCAAAATTTCGTTGATCTCATCCGCCACCCGCTCCCGGCTGTCGTACAGCCGGTCCTCGTCCACCGGACAGCCGAAGGCCTTGGCGAAGGAGAAGTAGAGGTCCAGCTTCCGGTAATGCAGCTCCAGCTCAGGCAGGGTGGGCGCATCCTCGGGGAGTCCGGGCTGCTCGATGGGCTCGCCTCGCTGCCAGCGGTGGAGGAACTGGAAAAACAGGTCCCGCAGCGCGTCCTCCGTCTCGTCGAAGGGGATGTTGGCCGCCCGCAGCTCCTGCTCCCGGGTGAGGAGGAACCCCATCTCCCGCATCTTGGAGATGATGGCGATATAGCGGGATACGTCCAGCCGCCGGTAAGGCTCCACTGTGGGCATCCGGTTCCACTGGGTGAGCACCTCCAGCAGGTCGAAATCCACCTGGAGCACCAGGTCGGAGAACCCGGCTACGGCGTATTCCAGCGGCGGCGCCGTCGCCTCCAGCCCTGCCCGGACGACGGCCAGGTTCTGGGTGGCCCCCACATAGCCCTTGTTGTACATCCCGAACCGCCCCGCCCGGCCGGCGATCTGCTTGATTTCCTCCGGCTTTAGCTCCCGGCGCTCGATGCCGTCGAATTTCTCCGTCTCCATGAAGATGATCCGCCGTATGGGCAGGTTCAGCCCCATGCCGATGGCGTCGGTGGAGACGATATACTCCATCTCCCCGTTGAGAAAGCCCTCCATCTGCTTTCGCCGGGTAGAGTAGGGCAGGGCACCGTAGATGATAGCGGGCTCCTTGCCGCTCTGGCGCAGGTCCTCGGCCACGCTGAGCACGCCGATTTTGGAGAAGGTGATGAGGGCGTCCCCCGGCTGTATGCGCTGGTAGTCCACCGGGTGGGACATGCACAGCAGCGGGGTGTTCCGCCGGTGCTCTTCCACCTCCACGCTGTCGCCGCAGCTCTCGATGAGGCGGATGAGCAGGTCCCTGGCCTCGGGCGCGGCGCACAGGTGGACCTCCGGGGACAGCACGCCCAGGATGGCGCGGGTCCAGGCGTAGCCCCGCTGGGGATCGGCGATCATCTGGCACTCGTCGATCACCGCCACGTCCCAGCGGCGCTTCAGGTCCAGCTTTTCCGCCGTGGCGGCAATGTGGGTGTCCTCCTCCCGCAGGTCCTCCTCCTCGCCGGTGGTCAGGCCGCAGTCCACCCCCGCGTCCAGCAGGGTCTCCTGGGCCTCCAGGGCCAGCAGGCGCAGGGGAGCCAGGTACACGCCGGTTTTTGCCGCCTTGAGGCGTTGGAACCCGGCGTAGGTTTTTCCGGTGTTGGTGCCGCCCAGGTGCAGGACGAAGCGGCGGCGCATGGCCCGGGCCTCCGGGTACTCGTCTTTGGGGTTCAGGGCGATGAGCAGGGACAGGCTGGTGCGGATGGCCTGGGGCACGTACCACACCGACCACACGGTGGACAGCCCTTCGTTGAGCAGTTGGGAGGCGGGGAAGCCCTCGCCGGCCAGAAACCGCTCCAGGTCCGCTTCGGGCTGGGAGGCGGAAAAGTCCGCCAGCACCTGCTCCGCCGCGGCCCGGAGCACGGCAGGGTAACGGGCGGGGAGCTCCTGGGCCAGAGCGTGGCCGGGGTGTGCGCCCAGCCAGTCCCCCGCCCGGATGAGGTTTTTCAATACCTCCGTCAGGCGCTTGCCGTCGCACCGATTCTCCAGGGCCAGGAATTCCCCGATCCAGGCCGTAGCCTGAGAGGCGCGCAGGTGGCTCTTAGCCCCGGAGGGAAGCCGGGTCAGGACGGCCCGGTGGTAGTGTTCCGCCAGCAGCCAGGCGGGGGAGCCGTCCCGCGGCGCACCGTCCCAACCCCGGGTCAGGGCGGCGCGGGCCCGCCTGACGTTCTGAGTGGCGGCGGGAGGGGGCGGAGGAGCCTGGGCGGCCTGGACGGGGTTTGGGGCGGGCTTTTGCGGGACAAACCGGGGGTCGCGCTCCGCCTGGAGCACATCCGCCTTATTCCACACCCGGACGTTGAAGCCGTTGGAGGGAATGGAGTGGTGGGACTTGGGGAGGAGCTCCCGGATCAGTTCGTTGGTCCAGCCCCGCCGCTTCAGCAGCGACGCGGACCAGTATTTTCCCCGGCCTCGTCCGGACATGGCCTGTCCCTCCTCATTCAGTGAAAAATCAAGTGGGTGTTGTCATAGTATATCCCAGGGCGGAGAAATCTTCAACAGCAAGTCGTGGAAGCCCTGGGGTGCCGGTTTCTCTCATCTTTTCGATTAACGCAATATCCGCTAAATCCTTTGCCCTGTCAAGTTTCTTTTTCATCTGTATCAGTCCGTCTGCACACACAACGGGAACGCCGCTGATTGTTTCCACCGTACCCTCAATCCAGTTTTCAAAAATCTCGATATGTTCAGAATATAATATTTTTCTGGTTCCATCTTGACAGCGTGAAACTGTATAGCCCTGCCGCTCCAATTTATCTGCCAAGCGTGTACTACACCCCAAATCAATGTCGTGTGTTTGAGAGCGAAACCCATGTAAAACCATGGCGGCGCCGGCAACCACCCAGTATTCCTTTTCAGGAAGAGAGAGCGTCCGAAGCCGCTGAAGCAACGAAGCTTTATCAAACATATTGATGAAGTACCCCCTATATCTTGACTGTTTGTAGTTCGGATCGGAATCGTTATAGCGCTAAATCGGGATATGCTGCTCTGAATTATACCATCGGTTTACCAGCGTATCAACCCCGCCTTCAGGTAACTGCCGACTTTTGTGGAAACTACTGAAGCGATAATGCAACAACACTTCACTTTAAAAAAGGACCCGGTGAAACCCTCTCTTGCAACTATAGAAAGTATATGTTAAAATACTGAAAAAGAAGTAAAAAATGGGGCGATTACAATGGGAAAAACTGACAAATCGACAGGAAAGCTGCTCCCGCTTTGCCTGGCGGCGGCGCTGGTTCTCAGCCTTGGGGGCTGCGGGGTCCAGGACCCGCTGGATCCCAAGAACCCGGTGGCGCTGACGGTATGGCACTACTACAACGGCTCCCAGCAGGAGGCTTTTGACGCGCTTGTGGAGGAATTTAACGACACGGTGGGCCGCGAGGAGGGCATTTACATCCAGAGCTACTCCCAGGGCTCGGTGTCCGACCTAGAGTCTGCGGTGCGGGACGCCATTGCCGGAAGGGTGGGGGCGGACGAGATGCCGGACCTCTTCGCCTCCTATGCCGATACCGCCTATGAGTTGGAGCAGGCGGGGGCGCTGGCCAACCTGTCGGACTACCTCAGCCAGGAGGAGCTGGAGCAATACGAGGACTCCTACATTGAGGAGGGGCGTATCGCCGCCAACGGAACCCTGTGCATCTTTCCCACGGCGAAATCCACCGAGATCATGATGATCAATAAGACGGATTGGGAGCCCTTTGCCGCCTCCGCCGGTGTCACCTTGGACGACCTGCGGACCATTGAGGGGGTGGCGGCTACGGCTCAGGCGTACTATGAGTGGACGGACGACCTGACCCCCAGTGTGCCGGGAGACGGTCGGGCCCTTTACGGACGGGACGCCGTGGCCAATTACTTCATCATCGGCATGCGGCAGATGGGCGTGGAGCTGTTCCAGGTGGAGAACGGCGTGATGACCCTGAACGTGCCCAGGGACGAGGCGCGCCGCCTGTGGGAGAACTACTATGTCCCGATTGTCAAGGGGTACTTCGGGGCCTACGGCGCATTCCGCTCCGACGACGTAAAGACGGGGGAAATCCTGGCCTACACCGGCTCCACCGCCTCCGCCATGTACTTCCCCGATCATGTAGAGCGCAATGGAAGCAGCCGCCCTATCGAGTATATCGTCTTGCCGGCCCCTGTGTTTGAGGGCGGGCAGGATTACGCCGTGCAGCAGGGGGCGGGTATGGTGGTGAGCAAGTCGGATGAAACGCACGAGTACGCCGCCGTGGAGTTTTTGAAATGGTTTACCCAGGCGGAAAACAACCTCCGGTTTGGCTGTGTGTCCGGCTATCTGCCGGTGCGCAAGGAGGCAAACAGCGCCGAGAAGCTGGACCAGGTCATCGAGGAGCTGGACCTGGCGGTGGCTCCCAAGACCTATGATTGCCTGACCACGGTATTCGAGCGGATGGATGAGATGACCTTGTACACCAATCGGAGCTTTGAGAAGGCCTACGCCGCCCGGGGGGTGCTGGAGTACCATCTGGCGGACAAGGCGGAGGAGGACCGGACCGTGGTGGCTGAAGCAGTGGCCCAGGGCGCCGGTCTGGAGGAGGCATCGGCCCCCTATGTGACGGAGGATGCCTTTCAGGAATGGTATGACTCATTCTGCGGTGCGTTGAATGCCGCGGTGGGCAAATAAGAGAGCGATGAAGGCAAAGGGCAAAAACAAATCTACGATTTTCCGCATCTTCCTGGTCCCGCTCATCGCCATCATGCTGGTGCAGAGCGCCATCACCATCGGCACGCTGGTGGTCCGGCGGACCGCCTCCACCCTGGGGGGGTATTCCAGCGGAATGATGAGCCGATTGGTGGAAAACCGGGGCGTGATCCTGCAAAACGACATGAACCAGCGCTGGGCCTCCGTACGGGAGCAGGAGGCCGTGATGGACCAGGTGCTGGAGCAATTTCTGGAGCGGGAGGGCGTAGAGCTGGCGGAGCTGCTGCGTTCCGACAACCTGAAAGACAGGCTGCTGGAGCTGCTGTTCCCCGAGTGCCTGGAGGTGGTGCAAAACAACTCCGCCACCGGGGTTTTCCTTGTGCTCACCGGGCAATCGCCGGGAGCGGCGGGGGAGTTCAGCGGGTTCTTCATCCGGGATTCCGACCCGGACACCAATCCGGTGAATGGGACCGACCTGCTGCTGGAACGGGGGAGCAAGCAACTGTCCCAGGCGTGGAACGTACCGTTGGACGCCGCGTGGACCACCCGGTTCCACATGGACGGACAGGGGCAGAACCGGGCTGACCGCTTCTTCTATGAACCCTGGCGGGCGGGGACGGAGCACCCGGACGCGGACACCGCCGACCTGGGCTACTGGTCCCCGCCCTTTTCTCTGGAGAAGGAAATAGCGGGCGGTTACCGGATGATTACCTATTCCATCCCCCTGCGCTATCAGGGAAGGGTGTACGGTGTGCTGGGGGTGGAAATCTCCACCCGGACCATGCACGAGCACTTCCCTGTGGCGGAGCTGAACAAGGACCAGCGGTCGGGCTATATTCTGGCGGTGAAGCGGGGCGGCGGCAGCTATTTGTCCCTGGTGGGCCGGGGAATGCTGCACGACCTGGTCCTGTCCGGCCGGGATGCCTTTGTCCTGCGGGAGACGGCTTACGAGGGCCTGTCCCAGGTGGAGGATGTGCGGCTGGCCGGCCAAGGGGTGTATGCGGTGACATATCCTCTGAGGCTGTACGGCAACAACGCGCCCTATGAGGACACCGAGTGGGTGCTCATCGGCCTGAATACCGAGGAGGACCTGTTCGGCATGAGCCGGCAGCTCTACGTGTGGATGCTTGCCGCCGTCTTGATTGGCATGGCGTTCAGCGTGGTCGGCATCTATTTCGCGGTGCGCCACCTGACCCGCCCGTTCCAGCGGCTGATGGAGTGCATCAGCGGGGGAGCGGCGGGGCTGCGGGACTTCAAGCCCTCCAACATCCTGGAGATCGACGCGCTGTACGAGGTGGTCCGGGACCTGACCGAGCGGCAAAAGGAGTCGGAAAACATCCTGCTGGAGGAGAAGGAGCGCTACCGGGTGGCGCTGGAGTCCTCCAAGGACGTCTTTTTCTCCTATGACTTGCGCACCGAGATGCTGGATATCGTCAACCACCCCACCATGAGCGGCCGGTGGCCGTGCGCTATGGCGGAGTTTGGCTTGATTGTCCCCAAATACGTCTACGAGGCGGATCGGGAGCAGGTGATAGCGGCGCTGCGGTGGGACACCGACGAAGCGCACGCGGAATTCCGCGTGCGCTGGGCGGAAGAGATGGAATTTCACTGGGTGGCCCTGACGGGCAAGGCGCTGTACGACACCGACGGCGGCCGCTGGAAGCTGGTGGGCAGCGTCCGGGACATCCAGGAGCAGAAGGAGCGGGAGGAAGAGCAGCGGCGGAAAAATATGATGGACACCGTGACCGGCCTGTACGGCTTCAGCGCCGGGCTGGAGCGGATGCGGGAGTGCCGGAGGGCCCAGCCGGACGGGGTGATGATCGACCTGTACCTGGATGGGCTGCGGGAGGCCGGCGAGAAGAACGGTATTATGTTCAGCGACATGGTACTGGAGGAGGTGGGCAGGCTGATCCGGGAACGGTGCGCGGCGCTGTCCCGTGAGACAGGAAACCGCGCGGAGGCCCTGCGGCTGAACCGGGACGAGCTGACGCTGTGGCTGGAGGGCGTAGCCGCTGGGCGTGGGTCGGCGTTTATCAAGGAGCTGCTGGCCACCAGCAACGGGGACGTCTGGGAGGAGGCCTTCCGGGTCCGGTTCCGGGCGGGCCTGGCTCTGGGAGACAGGGTCGGCGATACCGAGCAGGTGATCCGCATGGCCCGCCGGGCGCAGCTCCAGGCCTCCGTCGGGCAGCGGTATGCCTTTTACGAGGACGGGGAGGACCGGACGGCGCTGCCCCCCGTTCAGGGCTGTGAGATACACACCTTGGATTACGGCGAGGATATGAGCCTGGCGTCTGTGGCCCTGAACCTGTTTGCCAAGGGCGCGGATTTCCCCGCCCAGATGATGCTGATGATCTGCAAAATCGGCCGGACCTACCGGGCCGAGGGGGTGCTGGTGTCCCTGCTGCGGGCGGACTTCAGCTCCAACTATCTGGAGTACCAATGGCGCCGGGACGGAGCGGCGCAAGCCGAGTGCGTCCGGAAGTACCGTGCGGAGCAGGAGCGGGAGTTCTACCACTGGTTGGGCGGGGAGGAGGTACGGTATTTCGACCGGGAGGACAGCGCCGGGGAAGCCGTCCAATGCTTCCTGAGCATCTCGCCGGGACAGCGGGGCGTGATGATGCCCATGTACGATAGCGGAAGTTACATCGGCTGTATCTGCATTCTGGGTGTGGAGCGGGAGCCGCTGGAGCGTCCAGAGGCCCGCCAGGAACTGGCGGAGCTGGGCAGGGTGATCGAAAGCCAGTTGAATCAGCGGCGGCACGACATTGCCAGCCGCGCCAAGTCCGAATTCCTCTCCCGGATGAGCCATGAGATCCGCACGCCCATGAACGGAATCATCGGTATGACGGCCATCGCCCTCCAGCCGGGGCAGGGCCAGGAGCGGATGACGGATTGCCTGCAAAAAATCCAATCCTCTTCCGATTATCTGCTGGGACTGATCAACGACATCTTGGATATGTCCAAAATCGAGAGCGGTAAGATGAAGCTGGAGCCGGTGAACTTCGAGCTGGACGAAATGCTGGACACCATCGGCGAGCTGATTGCCCCTCAGGCCCAGGCCAAGGGGGTGGCGTTCACCCGGAAGGCCCAATTGACCCACCGATGGTTCCGGGCGGACCGGATGAGGATCAGCCAGGTGCTCATCAACCTGCTGGGCAACGCGGTGAAGTTCACGCCGGAGGGCGGGACGGTAGCCCTGACGGCGGAGGAGTCGGAGGGCGCGGACGGGAGGACGGTGGTGACCTTCGCGGTGAGCGACACCGGCGTCGGGATTGCCAAGGAGGACCAGGACCGAGTGTTCCGCTCCTTCGAGCAGGCCGGGAAAAACCCGGCCAAGCTCCAGGGCACCGGGCTGGGCCTGTCCATCAGCAGCCGCCTGGTGCAGATGATGGGCAGCAACATCCTGCTGGACAGCGAGCCGGGGCGGGGGAGCACCTTCCGCTTCGCCATCTCCCTGGAGGTCGGAGAGAGCGACCGGGTCCAGGCGGAGGAAGAGGAGCTTTCCTTCCGGGGCCGCCGGGCGCTGGTGGTGGAGGACAACGAGCTCAACGCCGAGATCGCCCGGTGCCTGCTGGAGGAGCGGGAGTTCCAAGTGGACTGCGTCTATGACGGGGCGCAGGCGGTGGAGCGGGTGAAAACCACTCCGGCGGATACCTATGACGTGATCCTGATGGACATCATGATGCCGGTAATGGACGGCCTGGAGGCCACCCGCGCCATCCGTGCCATGGACCGGGAGGACTGCCGCACCGTCCCCATCATTGCCATGTCCGCCAACGCCTTCGACGATGATTTGAAAAAGTCGGTGGAGTGCGGCATGGACGGCCACCTGGCCAAGCCGGTAGAGGTGGATAAACTGTTCCAGACGCTGAACGCGGTGATCCGGGACGGCAAAGCGTGACCTTTTGTTGACCGAAAAGAGAAAAGACCTGGCCCGACTGCTCTACGCGTGGTAAATTCAGCACGACGGCCGGGTCTTTTTGTGTCCGGGCCGTCACTCAGGTAAGGAGCGAGCAATATGTCAAGCAAGCCAAAAAAGACCTACGGCGCCATGAGCGCCGCCCGGTTCTGGACCGTGGTGTGGGGAATGGGTGTGGCGGGCCAGTTGTGCTGGAACATGGAAAACCAGTGGTTCAACACCTTTGTCTATGCCAAGATCGCCGGGGACGTGAGCATTGTCACCTGCATGGTCATCGTCAGCGCCCTGGTAACCACGGTGTCCACCTTTGTGTTCGGCACCCTGTCCGACCGCACGGGGAAGCGGAAGCGGTATGTCTCCATCGGCTATATCATCTGGGGGGTTACCACCATCATCTTCGGGCTGACGGAATACGTGCGCGCCTCGCTGCCCATGCTGTCGGTGGCGTTTCTGGGCTTCCTGGTGGTGTTCGCCGACGCGGTGATGAGCTTTTTCGGCTCTATGGGCTGCGATTGTGGCTATAACGTCTGGCTTAACGACCACACCGACGACACCAACAAAGGCCAGGTGGGGGCGGCTTTGGCGGCTATGCCCATCTTCGGTACGGTGGTGGGCACAGTAGTGGGTGGGATGCTGGTCAATGCGGGCAACCCCACTGTGGGCACGGCGCAGTACGACCCGGCGTTGGACAACTATCAGTTATTGTTCTGGGGTATGGGCCTGTTTGTTATCGCTATGGGGGCCGTCTCCCTGTTTCTCATGAAGGACTATCCCGGCGTCAGGCCCGCACGGGAGGGAACCTTCCGGCAACAGCTCACCTCCGTGTTCCGCTTCTCCAGCCTCAAGGGGAACCGGCAGAACAAGGAGATGCTGCTGGCCTGCCTGGTGAGCTGCATGTTCTTCATCCCCTTCAACTTCTACTTTGTCCATATGGGCAATTGGATGATCTATGACATCGGCTTCACCGCCGGGGATATGGGGCTGGTGGAGGGGGTGGCCCTGCTGTTCGCCGTGCTGGTAACTATCCCGTTTATCAGGCTCATCAACAACGATAAGTTGCCTGTGGTCACCTGCGTAGCCATCGTATCCAACGCTGCGGGGCTGCTGCTCACCTACGCTCTTATCAAGGACAACACCTGTGTGGATACCGCCCGGCTGTTCGCGGTGAAGAACTTGCCCCTGTTCCTGTGCGTGTTCCTCATCGGCACCGGGTATGTGCTCATCATGCAGACCGGGATGATCTGGGTGCGCGGGCTGTTTCCCGAGGAGAGCCGGGGCCAGTTGGAGGGCGTCCGGGTGCTGTTTTTCACGCTGATCCCCATGTTCGTGGGCACTTTGATCGGCAACGCCATCATCAAGGGTACCCCACAGGACCAGGTGCTGTCGGACGTGTACGGCAATCCCATCGATGTGCCCCAGGAGAACCTGTTTTTGTACGCGGGGCTGATGGTGCTGCTCACCTTTATTCCCCTGTTCTTCGCCTGGCGGGAGTACGACCGGAGGGTCAAGGCCAAGCGGGCCGGGGAGGGCTGAGCCATGCAGCGGGAGATCACAAAAAAGACGCTTCTGCTGGACAAGCGGGGGAAGGTTGCCCGGCCGGGCTGGGCCCGGCGGATGTACTATATATACAACCGGGAGCGGGCCCGGAGAAACCCGGTCAATTTGAAGGAGTGGAATTTCTACCAGCTCATCAAGGACCGCATGGTGGTGCAGCTCACCATCGGCCACGTGTCCTACGTCTGCAACGCCGCCGTCACGGTACTGGACCTGGATACCGGGGAGCGGCTGTTGAGCTGGAGCAGCTTGCGGCCGTTCCGGCTACCCGCCCTGGACCGGGACCCGGAGCGGCCCGGCGTTGTGGAGTACCGGGACGGGGGTTATGTGCTGCGTTTTGAGGTGGCGGAAGGAAAGCGTTTGCTGGATTTCGGTCCGGAGGCGGGGCCGGGGGAGTACGTGGTGGATGGGTCGAGCATCCATCTGGAGCTGGAAAACGACCCGGACAACGAAAAAATGGTCATCGCCACCCCCTTTGAGGAAGGTTCTCACAAATTTTACCTCAACTACAAGGAGAATTTCTACCGGGTCACCGGTTCGGTATACCTGGCCGGGCGCGAGGACCTGTCCTGGGACGGCGCATCCGGCGTGCTGGACTGGGGCCGGGGCATCTGGCCCTACCGCCACGAGTGGTGGTGGGGGAACCTGTCCGCCCAGGTGGACGGCGCGGATTTCGGCTTCAACATCGGCTGGGGGTTTGGCGATCTCAGCCACGCCACGGAGAACGTGTATTTCTACAAGCGGAAAGCCTATAAGTTGGGCGTCCTTCAGGTGGAGCGGGAGGGTGGCTATATGGAGCCTTGGCGTCTGAGGGACGTCGGGGGGAAACTGGAGCTCCGTTTCCGGCCGGTCCACGATAATTACACGGAGAATAAATTGCTGATGGTAAACACCCACTGTAATCAGGTGTTTGGCCTGTTCGATGGCTGGGCGGAGACGGAGGAGGGGCGGGTGGAGTTCCACGACTTGCTGGCCTTCATCGAGCACGCGGTAAACCGATGGTAGGCTGGCGTTGCGGCGGGAGCGAATTACTCCCGCCGTTTTTTTGCCCAAAGGGGCTTCCCTTTTGCCTGACTTTATGGTATGATATCCCAGCAAGTCAGTATGAAACCAACTTCGGGGAAAAGCGGTGCTTTTTCGCGACAAAGCACGAAAGGAGACCGATTTATGTTTTCAACCATTGACCGGGTCAAGCCCGGCCTGAAAAAGCTGGTCGCCGCCCTGCGGGAGACGTACCCCTACGCCTCTGTGCTGGCGGTGGCGGACGACAGCCGAACCTGGCAGATCCGCCGGACGGGCATTGCCATCGCCGCCAACCACGACGGCGGCGCCGGGTTCGTGGTCCGGGTGTTCGACGGCGTCGGCTGTGCCGAGTACTCCTTCAACGAGTTCTCGGAGGAGCGGATTCCCGACCTGTGCGCGGTGATGGCCCGGCGCCTGGCGGAGCAAAATGCCGCTCTGGAGGGCGTCGCCCCCCTGCCTACCCCCATCCCGGCGGATGAGCCCGCGACGCTGAAAAAGGTGACGAACTGGAAGGTCCACCCCCGGGAGCTGGGGGACGAGGCCATCGTCAACAAGATCACCGCCATCCGGGAGAAGGCCCTGGCGGTGGACGAGCGGGTGCTGGACGCCACGGCCGCGGTGAGCTACCGGGCGTACCGCAAGCTGTTCCTGTCCGAGCGCCGGGACCTGGACCAAACGGTGATGTGGACCAACGCCGCCGTGATGGTGATGGCCGCCCGGGGGCAGGAGATCAAGATGGCCTACCGCCCCTTCTCGGTGCTGGGCGGCGCGGAGCTGCTGGACGAGATGGAGGTTGGTGTGGAGCAGGTGGCACGGGACGCCCTGGCGCTGCTGGAAAGCCGGCCCATTCTCCCCGGCGAGTACGACTGCGTCTGTTCCCCGGAGACCACCGGCATGATCGTCCACGAGGCTTTTGGCCACGGCGTGGAGATGGACATGTTCGTCAAGGACCGGGCCCAGGCCCGGGAGTTCATCGGCCAGTACGTGGCCAGCCCCCTGGTGACCATGCACGACGGCAGCGCGGTGGACGAGGCCGCCACCGCATTCTTTGACGACGAGGGCACCCTCACCGGGGACACCGTCATCATCGACAAGGGCATTTTAAAAACGGGCATGTGCGACGCGCTGTCCGCTGCCCGCCTTGGGGTGGCCCCTACCGGAAACGGCCGGAGGGAGAGCTACGAGCGCAAGGCGTACACCCGCATGACCAACACCTACTTCCAGGGTGGTGATGCCACGCCGGAGGAGATGATTGCCTCCATTGAGGACGGCTTCCTGCTGGAGTGCCCGTCCAGCGGCATGGAGGACCCAAAAAACTGGGGCATCCAGTGCATGGTGACCACGGCCAAGGAGATCAAGAACGGCAAGCTGACGGGGAAAATTTACTCCCCCATTGTGCTCACCGGCTACGTGCCCGACCTGCTCAAGTCTGTGACCATGATGAGTAAAACGCCGGTGCTGTCCGGCAGCGGCTACTGTGGCAAGGGGTACAAGGAGTGGGTCAAGGTGTCCGACGGCGGCCCGTATATGAAGGCCCGCATTCGATTGGGCTAGTAGCGCGACGATAGACACGCAGGGGAGCTTGGAGCGGAGTGAAAGCGACCCGGCCGCGTGTCCAATCGGAGCGTGGTCATGTTGACAAATAAGGAAGTGTGTAAAAATGATCGAACGCATTAAGAGCGCCCTGGCCCGCTGCGGCATCGCCATGTGGCGCATCAACGAGAACGTGGAGGAGACGGCGGAGCTGTTTTTCGTGAAGAAGCAGCTTGACACGCGGCGGAGCAAGGACGTGCGCAAGTACGAGGTGACCGTTTACCGGGACGTGGAGAGCCCCGAGGGGGGAAAGTCTGCCCGGGGCTTCACCTCGGCGCAGCTCATCGCCTCCATGGACGACGAGCAGTTGGACCGGGAGCTGAAGAGCGCGTATTACGCCGCCCGGTTCGCCGCCAACCCCTACTTCGACCTGCCTGATCCGGTGCAAGCCCCCCCGGTGAAGAAGGCCGGGGAGCTGGCCGAGGCCCCCCTGGCCCAGAGCGCCGGGAAGATGGCCAAGGCCCTCTTCGCCTCCGACGTCCACGAGGATGCTTTTGTCAACTCCGCCGAGCTGTTTGTCAGCCGTAGCGCCAACCGCATCATCTCCTCGGAGGGGACGGACGTGTCCTATACCGACGCCAGTGTAAAGGGCGAGTTCGTGGTGCAGTGCAAAGAGCCCGAGGACGTGGAGATGCACAACATCTATGAGTACGACGCTTTGGACACGGAGGCCCTGGCCGCCAAGGTGGCGGAGGCGCTGACCTTCGTCCGGGACCGGGCCCGCGCCCAAAGGGTGCTGAAAAGCGGCAAATACGACCTGGTGCTCAGCGGGAACGCCGTGGCGGAGGTGTTGTCCTACTATAAGTCGCGGTCCGCGGCCAGCACGGTGTATGCCAAGTACTCCACCTGGAAGCAGGGGGAGGAGGTGCAGGGGGAGGCCCAGGGCGAGCGGCTGTCCCTCACCCTCCGGGCCACCGACCCCTACAGCGTGGAGGGCGTCCCCATGGCCGACCTGCCCCTGCTGGAGGGCGGAGCGCTTCTGGCGTACCACGGCCCCAATCGCTTTTGCCGCTACCTGGGGGTGAAGCCCACCGGGATTTACGAGAAGCTGTCCTGCGCCAACGGCAGCCTGTCCTTCGAGGAGCTGAAAAAGGGGCCGTGCCTGTGGGCGGTGACCTTCTCCGACTTCCAGATGGACGCCATGAGCGGTCATTTCGGCGGCGAGATCCGCCTGGCCTACCTCATCGAGGACGGCAAGGCCACCCCCGTCACCGGCGGCTCGGTGAACGGCAGTATCCTGGAGGCCCAGAAGGACCTGGTCTTCTCCACCGAGCGGTATCTCACTGCCAAGTACGACGGCCCTTACGCCGTGCGGATGAAGAACGTTTCCGTCGCCGGGGCGGGGGAATAATACGACAAAAACAGCGTACCGCGCCGTTCAAGCGCGGTACGCTGTTCCTTTCCGGCAATCAATCACTTGGTCATCCGGGCGATGTCGTCCGGGCGGCCTGCCACCAGGATGTGGGTGTCCGCCGCGAAAACGAAGGATGCGTCGATGGGGCGGATGGCACCCTCTTCCTTGCGGCCGATGACGTTCACGTTCCACCGCTTGCGGATGTCCAGGTCGATGATGGTCTGGCCCGCCCAGTGGTCGGGCACGTCCAGCTCGATGATGGCGTAGCCCGGGGCCAGCTCAACGTACTCCATGGCGCCGTTGACGCTGAACCGCATGGCCACACGCTGGGCCATGTCCCGCTCCGGGAACACCACCTCGTCCGCGCCGATTTTCAGCAGCAGCCGGGCGTGGAGGTCCCGGTCCGCCTTGGCCACCACCATAGGGGCGCCCAGCTCCTTGAGTAGGGAAGTGGTCTCCAGGGAGGATTGGAAGTTGTCGCTGATGCACACGAAGCAGAAGTCGAAGCTGGCCGGGTCCAGGGAGCGGAGCACCTCTTCGTCCATGCAGTCGCCGATCTTGGCCTGGGTCACGTGGGGGGCGATGTGGTTGACCGTGTCCTCGTCGTTGTCGAGTACCATGACCTCGTTGCCGGAATCCATGAGCCGCAGGGCCAGGTTGGAGCCGAACCGTCCCAGGCCGATGACCAGAAACGTTGCCGCCATATTGCCTCACTCCTTGTAATGTAGTAGTTGGGGTGTTGGTTGATAAAAACATTTCTCGCTTACAACAAAATAACGCCACAGGGGGCGAAAGTCAAGAGGCTTGAGGAAATTATCCTTGGAGAAAGCAGGTGAGCGGCCCAAGCGCTTGCAAATAAAAATTTTTGCCGACAAATATCCGGCATCGTTGCACGACGCTGTGCATATACTGGTTTGTATGGGCCAAATCATTGGAAACCCGCAGACCAGAAAAAGGAGCGATGCAGCGTGACAGACAGACGGGAATTTGTGAGCCGCGTGGATACCCCGATCCAGGACGTGGACGACCTGATTTTCCTGGGCCAGCCCGGCCCGGTTGTCAGCCAGAGGTAGACCGCCATGACCCCGCAGCCGCGGGGGTGCGGCGGTTTTTCTGTTTTCACCCTTTACAATTGGGCCGGACTTCTATATAATTGAACGGAAAAAATCGGCAAGGGCCGCGGAAGGATGAAAACAGAATGCTTCAATTTGACGAATACCGGGTGAAGCTCAACAATTTAAAACCGGACCTGGACGAGCTGGGCAAGGCGTTGGACCTGGAGAGCGCCGAGCGGGAGCTGGACGAGCTCCGCGCCCAGTCCGCCGCCGACGGCTTTTGGGACAACGTGGAGAAAGCCCGAAAGGTCCAGAAGCGCATCAGCAACCTGGAGGACAAGGTAAACGCCCAAGCCAAGCGGGAGAGCGCCTGGGACGATTTGATGACCCTGTGCGAGATGGGCAACGAGGAGGAGGACGCTTCCCTGATCCCCGAGGTGGAGAGCGGCTATGACGCGCTTATCAAGGAGATGGAGACGGCGCGGCTGTCCACCCTGCTCAGCGGGGAGTACGACAACTCCACGGCTATCGTCTCCCTCCAGGCGGGGGCGGGGGGTACCGAGGCCCAAGACTGGGCTCAGATGCTCTACCGCATGTATACCCGCTGGGCGGAGCGCCACGGCTTTTCCTATTCCGTGCTGGATTATCAGGATGGAGACGAGGCGGGCATCAAGTCCGCCGCCATCCGCATTGAGGGAGACAACGCCTACGGCTATCTCAAGAGCGAGCACGGCGTCCACCGCCTGGTGCGTATCTCCCCCTTTGACGCTAACGCCCGGCGGCAGACCTCCTTCGCCGCCGTGGAGGTCATGCCGGAGTTGGACGACAGCGTAGAGGTGGAGATCCGGGACGAGGACATTGAGCGCCAGGTGTACCGCTCCTCCGGCGCGGGCGGCCAGCACATCAACAAGACTTCCTCAGCCGTCCGGCTGATCCACAAGCCCACGGGCATCGTGGTGTCCTGCCAGACGGAACGATCCCAGTTCCAGAACGAGGACACCTGTATGCGGATGCTGCGTTCCAAGCTGATGCAGATCAAGGAGCAGGAGCACCTGGACAAAATCTCCGACATCAAGGGCGTGCAGCTCAAAATCGAGTGGGGCAGCCAGATCCGCTCCTACGTGTTCATGCCCTACCAGTTGGTGAAGGACAATCGCACCGCCTACGAGACCTCCAACGTCAACGGCGTCATGGACGGCGATCTGGACGGGTTCATCAACGCCTATCTCACTGCGGCAGCCACCGGGAGCTGGGCGACAAAATGACAAAAACGGCCCTTCTGACAGCGGCGGGAGGGTCGTTTCACCTCGTTTCTGCCGACGGGGGCTGGATGGAGAAATGAAAAGGTACGGCTCCGGTCTCTTGGCCGGAGCCGTGAAAAATTTAGGGGGTTTTTGATGATTATGGTTGAAAATCTAAAATTTATTTGTATAATAGAAGGTGCAGTCGGCCTATCCTGGCTACGGGCTACGGGAAAATAGGCGGACAAAGTAAACAGAAGGGAAAGGTGAACCAAGTGAAAGCAAAAAGCAAGCTTTTGGCGCTGTTGCTGGCTCTGGTGATGGTGTTCGGCATGGCCTTGCCCGCCTTCGCGGCGGACGATGCGGCTACCCCGAGTTCTGAGCCCACCATGACCGAAGCTCCGGCATCGAGCGCCGAACCCGAGGAGAGCGGGCCCGTGGAGTCCGCAGACCCGGAGGAGTCCACCGCGGTGGACGAGGACAGCTCCGCTGACGCGGAGCTGAAGGACGTTATCGTCATCCTCCACACCAACGACGTGCACGGCGGCATCGAGGGCTACGCCAAGTTGGCGGCGCTGAAGGCCGAGTACGAGGCCAAGGGCGCCGTGGTGCTGCTGATGGATGCCGGTGATTTCAGCCAGGGCGAGACCAGCGTCAGCGTCTCCGAGGGCGCCACCGCCATCGAACTGATGAACCTGGTGGGCTACGATGTGGCCGCCCCCGGCAACCATGAGTTCGACTACGGCTACGCCAATCTGAAGGAGTTGGAGAAGGCCGCTGACTTCCCCATCCTGGCTGCCAACATCAAGTACGAGGGCAAGACCGCCTTTGGCGACCACATCGTGCTGACCGCCGGTGAGAAGAAAATCGGCGTGTTTGGCCTGGACACCCCTGAGACCGCTACCAAGACCAACCCCGCCAAGATCAAGGGCGTCACCTTCGTGGGCGGCAAGGACATGTACACCCTGGCTCAGGCCGAGGTGAAGGCGCTCCAGGACGAGGGCTGTGATTACATCATCTGCCTGGGCCACCTGGGCATCGACGACGAGTCCGCCGCCGAGGGCAACCGCTCCATCGACCTGTTGAAGGAAGTCACCGGCATCGACGTGTTCATCGACGGCCACTCCCACTCTACCCTGGAGCAGGTTAAGGCGGCCACCGACGGCACCGGCAAGGTGGGCGACACCTACCTGACCTCCACCGGCACCAAGCTGGCCAACGTGGGGTGTGTCACGCTGGACGGCGAAACCATCACCGTGGAGAACATCGACATCAGCGAGTATGAGGCTGCCGACGAGGACATCGCCACCCGGGCCAAGGAGATCCGGGACGAGATCAAGGAAGAGTACGGCGCCACCTTCGCCACCTCTGAGGTGGACCTGAACGGCGACCGCGACCCCGGCAACCGCACTGAAGAGACCAACCTGGGCGACCTGATTACCGACGCCATGGTGTGGCTGGTCACCAAGGACGGCGGCCTGGAGGTGGATGACGACCATGTGGTGGCCATCACCAACGGCGGCGGTATCCGTGCGGCCATCAAGAAGGGTGACATCACCAAGAACGACGTGAATACCGTGCTGCCCTTCGGCAACACTGTGGCCGTGGTCTATGTCACCGGCGAGGAGCTGCTGGAGGCGCTGGAGGCTTCCACCTACTGCACTCCCACCGCCGTGGGCGGCTTCCCCCAGATCGCCGGCATGAACATCACCGTGGACACCACCAAAGAGTTTGACGAGGGCGACCTGTACCCCGACACCACCTATCACGCCCCCGCCTCCATCCAGCGCGTGAGCGTGGATTCCGTCAACGGCAATGAGTTCTCCCTGACCGACACCTACGCGGTCATCAGCAACGACTTCTGCGCCGCCGGCGGCGACACCTACTACGCTTTCTCCGTGGCCACCGTGGTGGACACCGGCGTGGCGCTGGATGTGGCGCTGATGGAGTACATCACCGAGGAGCTGGACGGCGTCATCGGCGAGGACTATGCCGAGCCCGCCGGCCGCATCACTGTGGTGACGGCTGCCGTGGAGCCCGAACCCACCGAGCCAGAGCCCACCGAACCCGAGCCCACTGAGCCGGAACCCGTGGAGCCCCAGCCCGAGGGCGCCTACACCGTGGTGCGCGGCGACTCCCTCTGGAAGATCGCCAAGGACCAGTACGGCAGCGGTTCTAAGTGGACCGTGATTTACGAGGCCAACAAGGACGTCATCAAGGACGCCAATCAGATCTGGCCCGGCCAGACGCTGGTGATTCCCGCGGCGTAAGCAAACCTACATAAAAAAGTCCTGACCGGAAACCCGGCCGGGACTTTTTTATGTTACGGGTGGACGATGTGCAGCGCCTTGGCGGGAATCTCCTCCTGATAGATGCCCAAGCTGTTGACCAGTTCCAGCACGGCGTTGTCATCCAACTGCCAGTAGGGAGAAATCCACTCGCCCTCCAGGGAGCCGGTAGTCAGCGCGGTGTCCAGATCCATGCCGATGGCCTGGGTGCCGAAGTAAACCATGTCGTTCAGGGGCATGGTGGTGCGGACGTACTGGCTGAAGGTGTTGATGAGGGAGGTGACGTTGGCTATGTTGGACGGAGTGATGGTCTGCTTGGCCAGAGCCACCAGGAAGGCCCGCTGGGTGGCGGCGCGACCGATGTCGGCGCTGGCGTAGCAGTTGCGGCAGCGCATGACGCCCTCCGCCTTTTTGCCGTCCAGGAGCTGATAGCCCGCAGGGATGTGGATGTACAGGTCCTGATAGGGATCCTCGTAGTCCATGTCAACCGGTACGTTGAAGTATACTCCGCCGATCTGATTGACGATGGAGGAGAAAGCCTTCAAATTCACCGACACCCAGTAGTCGATGGGTACGCCCAGCAGGTCGTGGACGGCGGCGGCCACCGCTTCCTCGCCGCCGGAGTAGGTGGCGTTGATCTTCTGGTACTTGCCGTTATAGTAGACCACCGTGTCCCGTGGGATGGAGATGAGGGAGGCGGCGCCGGCGCCGGTGTCAAAGACGCCCAGCATGATGGTGTCGGTGCCGCCTTGGTCGGCCACTCCCAGCAGCAGGCAGGTATACACCCCGTCCCGGCGGTTGAGCACCAGGGCATCCGGGTTGGGCGTAGCGGAGGTGTCGGGATCGTCCGTCACCGCCGGGGGCGCGGAGGCGTCCGTATGGCGGTTGGGGTCAATGGTGACCTGATTGCCCACCGTGGGTTTGGGGGCGAACAGGTTCAGGGAGGCGTAGCCCACCACCACGATGAGAGAGACGACGAAGAGCATGATATACAATCCCCTGGCCAGCCGGGAGAGGAAGGAGGGCTTTTTTTTCGCGCGTCGTTTGGGAGCAGTGCTCATGGAAACGGCATCCTTTCAAAATGAGGGAGTGTCGAACCCCCTCGCATTATGTCAACTTTTCAGCGTTCCTTAGTATAGCGGAGTTCGTTGGAAAAAACAAGGGGGAGCGGATTAAGAAATGGTAAATAAATTGCAAAAAATCCGCCCTTGACATTGTGCGCTCTGCCCGTTACAATCAGAACGGTAATATTTCATACCCTGCGGGTGGGAAATGCCCGCCGGGACAAGAAAGGAACGTCAACCATGAGAAAATGGAAACTGCCGGCGTTGCTGCTGGCCTTTGCCCTATTGTTCACCCTGTGCGCTTGCAAGCCGTCGGGGGAGAATCCGTCCGACGCGCCCACCGAAGAGGGGACCGTCTCGGCGGAGCCCTCCCAGGAGCCCTCCGCCGAGCCTGCCGGGACCCCCAGCCTGGCCGACGACGAGACGCCGGACGTTCGCTTTGCGGTGCTGTCCGGCCCCACCGGAGTGGGGGCGGCCAAGCTGCTGGACAATGTGAACAACCAAAATAGTCTGAACCACGCGGGCTACGCGTACACCATCGCCGCCGACAACAGCGAGCTGGTGGCGGGGCTGACCAACGGGGAGATCGACATTGCCACCGTGGCCTCCAATGTGGCGGTGAACCTGTATAACAAGACCGACGGCGGCGTGAAGATCATCGCCGTGGGTACCCTGGGCGTCCTCCATATCCTGGAGGGCAACGGCGGTACGTCCGTCAACTCTATGTCCGATCTGGCGGGCAAGACCGTCTACGCCGCAGGGCAGGGGGCCAACCCGGAGTATGTGCTGCGCTACCTGCTCCAGGCCAACGGCCTGGAGATTGGCAGGGACGTGGAGGTGGTGTTCGCCGACGCGTCCGAGATCAGCGCCAAGCTGCTGGCCGGTGAGATCGAGTGCGCCATGCTGCCCGTCCCCGCCGCCACCGCCGCCATCGCCAAGGGCGAGGGCAAGGTGCGCCAGGCCGTGGACATGACCGAGGCGTGGGATGCGCTGCGCAACGGCAGCCAGCTCATCATGACCGCCGTGGTGGCCCGGGCGGAGTTTGCGGAGGCCCATCCCGACCGGGTGGAGGCGTTTCTCACCGACTATGAGGCGTCCATCGACTTTGTGAACAACAACGTGGACGCGGCGGCGGAGATCATTGCGGACCTGGGCATCACCCCCAGCGCGGGCATCGCCAAGCAGGCCATCCCCCAGTGCCACTTGGCGTTCATTGCCGGAGCCGATATGGTGGCCTCCATCTCCGACTACTACGCGGTGCTGTACGACATCGACCCCGCCGCAGTGGGCGGAGCCCTGCCCGACAACGGCATCTACTGGAAGGGGTAAGGGTGTTCCTTCTGGCCGCTTTGCAGCGTGACCAAAAGGAAGCGAAAAGAACTTTTGACTTGATTCCAACAAGGTTACCATCAAAAAGAGTTCATATGGCGACGGAATGGCGCTTGCCGGTGGTTTAAGGGTATGAAGAAACTCCTTGAAAATTTAATTCCGCCGGTATTTTGGCTGGCCGTGTGGGAGATCGCCGCCCTGGCCGTGGGCCGGGAGTTGCTGCTCCCCGGCCCGGCCCGGGTGGGGGAGAGCCTGCTCGCTCTGGCCCGGACCGTCGATTTCTGGCTGTCGGTGGGGACGACCTTGGGGCGGGTGCTCCTGGGCCTGGCCTGGGGGACGCTGATGGGGACGGCTTTGGCCTTCCTCACCCATTTCTCGCGCTGGGCGGACCGGCTGGTATCCCCGGCTGTCCGGGTGGTACGGGCTACGCCGGTGGTGTCCTTCATTCTGCTGGTGTACCTGTGGGTGTCGCGCTGGGCCATCCCCTGGGTCATCGCGGGGCTGATGGTACTGCCGGTGGTGTGGGGGACGCTGTCGGCGGGGCTGGCCAATCTGGACGGCAAGCTGCTGGAATTGGCCCGCGCCTACCGCTTCTCCCGGATCAAAACCCTGCGGTTGGTCTATCTGCCATCCCTGCGGCCCCATTTCTGCGCCGGACTGCTCACCGCCTTTGGACTGGCCTGGAAGTCGGGCGTTGCGGCGGAGGTGATTTGCCCGCCCGTCCATGCCATGGGCTCCCGCATCCAGCAGGCGAAGTTGGGACTGGAGACGGCGGACCTGTTCGCCTGGACCCTCGCCATCATCGTGCTCTCCCTGACACTGGAAGGGCTGCTCCGCCGGGTGCTGGAGAGGAGGAACAGAGCGTGATAAAACTGCTGGAATTAACGCTTCGTTATGGGGATAAGCTGGTGCTGGACCGTTTTTCCCTGGAAATCCCGGACCGGGGCCTCACCGCCCTCGACGGCCCCTCGGGCTGCGGCAAGACCACCCTGCTGCGGGTGATGGCGGGGCTGGCAAAGACAGAGGGCGGCACGGTGTCCGGCGTGGACCCGGCCCGGACGGCCTTTTTGTTCCAGGAGGACCGCCTGCTGCCCTGGCGGACCGTGTCCCAGAACATCACCGACGTGCTCCCCAAAAGCCGCGCGGGGGAGGTGGGCCGCTGGATGGCCTTTGCCGAACTGGAGGGGGAGGGGGACGCGTACCCTGCCTCCCTGTCCGGCGGCATGGCCCGGCGGCTGGCCCTGGCCCGGTGCGCGGCGCTGGGCGGGGAGCTGCTTTTGCTGGACGAGCCCTTCGCCGGGGTGGACCGGTCGCGGGCGGCGCACATCTTGGACCGCTTGCGGGGGTTGGACGTGCCCATTGTCATGGCCACCCATCAGCCCCAGGTGCTGGCGGCCTGCGACGCCATCATTGCCCTGGACGGCCCGCCGCTGAGACGGGTATAAAAAATCCCTGCTGGATTCAGCAGGGATTTTTGCTATGTCAGAATCCACCTTTGCCCGTCCGGCATGAACATCAGGGCCCCTGGAATCCGCTCAATGATTTCTCCTGTGCGCATATTCCGCACGAGGGTTTCCTCCCAATATTCCGGGTTCTCCTCCCAGGAGGAAAAGTACAGATTTTCCTGGCTCCGGAACAGAAAAGCGCCTCTCCCGTCTGTTTGAAATGCGACGCTTTCCGGCCATATGATTTGGAATTTGTCGTCCTTCCCCTCCCGTGTCAGCATCAGCGGCTCGGTTTTCAGCATCAGGTTATAGCAGTCCTCCACGGTGGACAGGGGGATTTCCACCAGCATGGACACCTGGCCCGGCGCGTCGTCATATTGGAGAATCCGGATTTGACCGGCGGGAAAATCCACCAGCAGGATGGTGATTTTGCCCTGATAGAAGATGGGACGCCCGAAATACTGTCCCTGCTTTGCGGCGATGGGCTGGACGGCCCGTCCGTCCGGGTAATGGACGAAAATCAGCTTGTTCCGGTTTACAGGGTGCCCGTCCCGGAAAAGCTCCTCCGCCTCGTACAGGTCGCCGCTGGCGTAGTCCGTCCCCCAATACCACGCTCCGCGGCTGCCGTCCAGCGGCTCGATGTAGGTGATTCCCTGTGTCTCGATTCGTTTCACAGCGTGCTCCTTAATATTGATTCACCCAGTTGGTGATGAGCCACTGGGGTACCAGCCACGCGGCCATGAAGATGAGGAAATTGGTTACCGTCAGCGAGGCGTAGGCCCCCACCGACGTGAGGTAGAAGGTGAGGCACAGCCCGACTGCCGACCCGGCCATGGTAAAGACCAGCCCCAGCAGGACGGCCAGCCGCAGCCGCCGCCCCCCCACCACCGCGTCGCAGTAGACGCTGAGCCCCTCCCGGCTGAGCAGGGCCACCAGGCCCCCCACCTCGTCCGGGTCGGGTTTGGACAGCTCCAGCCGCCGCCCCACCGGCGGAAACTCCATCTTGTCCACCGGCAGGCGGAACTTCTGCCCCAGCAGAGCGGGGATCAGGTTGGGGTCCCGGGTGGCCAGCACCGGGGCGGTCCTGGCTTTCATCAGGGCGGACAGGCTGGGGTTCACCGCGCCGCTCATGGCGTAGTTCAGCAAAAACAGCCCGGACAACTGGCCGTTGATGGCGCAGAAAATGGCGTTTTTGATGTTATGTCCCGGAGGCAGGGGCACCTCCATCAAATGCATGTAAGCGGCGGTGCCCACCAGCACCTCCTGGTTTCGGATGACGCCGGAGGCCCCGCCCTCATGCCACTCCAAACCGGATACCTCCCGATACAGGGCCCCGTGGGTACGCAGCAGGTCGTGGAAGGGGCGGGTCAGGCCGCAGTCCATCACGCGGATGATGGTGGCGGTGTAGCCCACTACCTTCTCCGTGGCCGCGCCGCCGAACACCTTTACCTGGGCCACATACACCGAGCCGGTGGGGAACAGGTCCAGGTCGCTGACGATGACGCCGCCCGGACTGCACCGGGACGCGCCCGCCCAGCCCGCCAGGGCGGCGCCAACCTTGTGCAGCCGCTCGGCCAGCTTCCGATAGGGCAGGGCGAAGACCAGCAGGGCGGTCCAGGAACCCGCGGCGGTGAAGCAGGCGGAGGCGGCCCACCAGAACCGCTCCGGGGCCTCCTGCCCCACGGAGGCCATCAGGGCGCAGAGCATCGCCCCCAGCAGCAGCAGGGGGGCGGCGAAGCGGTAGGCGGCGTGGCCGCCGTCCTCCAACTGGAGCTGGCTGCCGAAACCCAGGCTGGTGCCGGAAATCTTGGTGTAGGTGGGCTTGTTGGACCACAGGGTCTCGTCCATGGACACCACATAGGGTGTTTTGGTCTGGGAGGCGGCTTTGGCGGACAGGCGGTTGCCCTTCCTCCGGGCGTGCTCTCCCCGGAGGGCGATGGCCAGTCCCAGGGCGGTCACCGCCGAGAAGGGCAGAAAACCGTTCCGGTTCTCCTGTCCGGGGGCGGTGAGGCCGTCGGCCAGGGTGAAGAAGAAGGCGAACATCAGCACGCTCTCTGCCTGGGGGCGCAGGGTGAAAAACTGGTTTGCCCCGGCGGCGATAATATCATAGCACAACAGCCCCGTGAGGAACAGCAGGGCGGTGAGTACCCAACAGCGAAGCTGGAACACCCCGATATCCAGCGCTGTCAGCTCCCCGGCCAAAGGGTTCCAGGACAAAAAGGGTAGTTCCAGGGAGCACAAAACGGCGGTGAGTGCCGTCAATGTGGCGAGCTTGACTCGGACGCCCTGCCCCTTGAGGCCCTTGGAGTACTGTGCCACCAGCTTGGCGGGGGGCGTGTCCGGGGGCAGATTCCTGGGCTTGACCACCCGCAGCTTGGGGCGGCGGGGGATGGGAGCGTCCTCGCCGGGCAGCTCCTCCTTGTCCACGCCAGGGGTGTACTTTTCCGCCTTTAGCGCCTCCGGGTCGGGCTCGGCCTGGTCGTACATGTGGTCGGCGAAGTGGTCGGCACGGCGCAGCAGGGTGTGGAGGCGGGCTCCGATGGCCCGACCCACATTCTCGGGTACGATCTCGGGGACGGGTCCGGCGGGCTTGTCCGGCTTTTGGGGAGGCTTCTTCACCTCCCGGATGGGCGGGCGGGGCGCGTCGTCCGGCTCCTCCTCAGGGGGCGGGGTGGGGCGGTCCTCCGCCGGAAACTCCACCACCTTCTTGGACGGCGCTTTTTGGTACTTGCCGGAGCCGTACTCGGCCAGGATGTCCTCCAGGTCGTAGGACGGCCCGCGGTTTTTATCCTTGTCGTCAGCCATAGGCTGCCTCCTTTTCTCGTGCGTGGGCAGGGGTGTGCCCTATCCCGCACCGTGGGCAGAGGATGGACACTCCCCCACGCGGGGACGGTCGGAACGGGGAACGGAGGGGCGGAGTGCCCTTCTCCTGTGGGGACGACTCGAACAGGACATGCAAAAAGAATAAGGTTTCTGCCCGACCCGGTCTGAACTGTCCCCACAGGAGAAGGGTACGCCGTCCCTGCCAAATATGGCGGCGTAAACTGTCCCTGCGTGGGGAGGGGCCGCTCTCCGCATAGCAGCGTTTTAGCTTCCTCTCTGCCTCACTGCCTCGTAGAGCACCACTGCCGCCGCAGCGGAGGCGTTGAGGGAGTTGAGCTGTCCCTTCATGGGGATGGATACCAGAAAGTCGCACTGTTCCCGGACCAGGCGGCCCATGCCGTCCCCCTCACTGCCGATGACGATGGCGGCGGGGCCTTTCAAATCGGCCTCGTACAGGCTTGTCCCGCCGTCGGCGGCGGCGCCGAACACCCAGAGTCCCTCGTCCTTGAGCTGCTTGAGCAGGGCGGTCAGATTGGGCACCCTGGCCACGGGCAGGTAGCTCACCGCCCCGGCGCTGGTCTTGGCCACAATGGCGGTCAGCCCGGCGGAGCGCCGCTTGGGGATGATGACCCCGTGGGCTCCGGCGCACTCGGCGGTGCGGATCACCGCCCCCAGGTTGTGGGGATCGGACAGCTCGTCGCACACCACGACGAGGGGCGCCTCCCCCTTCTCCCGGGCGGCGTTCAGGATATCGTCCACGCCGGCGTACTCCCGGACGGCGGCCACGGCGACCACCCCCTGGTGGCTCTTGGTGCGGCTCATGCCGTCCAGCTTGCGCCGGTCCGCCTCGGTGACCACAATGCCCTTGTTCCGGGCGGTGGAGGCAATGTGGCCCAGGGTGGCGTCCGTCTCCCCCCGGGCGATATAAATTTTGTCGATGGCGGCGCCGGAACGCAGGGCCTCGATTACCGCGTTGCGCCCCTCGATGAGGCCGTCGGCCCCGGCTTCCACGTCTTTGGGTGTGCGTTGATTATTTTTGTCCCGCATGGGAAAAACTCCTTTGTGTATAGTTGGATTGGTGTATCGCGCTGTAATTTTATAAGTATACCATAATTTTTCTCCGGGTGAAAGAGGGAACGGGCATCTTTTCCTCCCCTTTTTTCGTCATAGAAAGTTTACAGCCCCGTTAAGAACATTTCTTGTTTTTATTGACAAGGTATGGTATACTTCTGTAACAACGTTTCTCAAGGAAGGTTGAAACCACTCCGGGATATCCCGGTTACATGAAGGAGGTTGAGCCGATGGCCGACCCATTAAAACCTAACGATCCAAATCGGCGGAACGACCAGAACGGCGACGACGACAAAAAGCGAAGCCCTCTGGGGTTCTTCAACATCGTATTGTGGGCGGTGCTTCTGGTGTTTTTGCTCCAGATGTGCCGCAGCTCGGTGGAGAACGCCGCCGTGCAGGTGGTGGCCTACTCCGATTTCATTCAATGGGTGGAAGCGGGGTATGTGGAGACGGTGGACATGGAGTCCAGCGTCTACACCTTTACGCTGAAGGAGGAGGCGCCTCCGCTGAAGGAGCTGGTGGACCAGATGTCCGACGCCTATGGCAGCGGGGCGCTGGGCAATCTATTCAACCAGTTTGACCGACAGGACCTGGCCAGCGCCGCCAGCAGCTCTATCAAATTCCAGGTGGGTCCGGTGAGCGATCCTGATCTGGTCCAACGCCTGACGGACAACGGGGTAACGTTCGGCAGGGACCCGGTGACGGAGGAGCAGTATATGATCTCCGCCGTGGTTAGCTACGTGCTGCCCATTGTGCTGATGGTAGTGGTCATGCTGTTCATCTACCGCTATATGTTCAAGAAGATGGGATCCGGCGGCGGCTTCGGCGGCATCGGCGGCGTGGGCAAGTCCAACGCCAAGGTGTACGTGGAGAAAAAGACTGGCGTCACCTTCCGGGACGTGGCGGGCCAGGACGAGGCCAAGGAGAGCCTGGAGGAGATCATCGACTTCCTCCACAACCCCGGCAAATACACCGAGATCGGCGCGAAGCTGCCCAAGGGCGCGCTGCTGGTGGGTCCGCCGGGCACGGGTAAGACCCTGCTGGCCAAGGCCGTGGCCGGCGAGGCCAACGTGCCGTTCTTCTCCATCTCCGGCTCCGATTTCGTGGAGATGTTCGTGGGCGTGGGCGCGAGCCGTGTCCGCGACCTGTTCAAGGAGGCCAGCAAGATGGCCCCCTGCATCATCTTCATCGACGAGATCGACACCATTGGCAAGAGCCGGGACAACCGCATGGGCGGCAACGACGAGCGGGAACAGACTCTGAACCAGCTTTTAGCCGAGCTGGACGGCTTCGACCCCGGAAAGGGTGTCATCGTGCTGGGGGCCACCAACCGCCCTGAGGTGCTGGACAAGGCGTTGCTCCGTCCGGGCCGCTTTGACCGGCGCATCACCATTGACCGGCCCAACCTGGCGGGACGGCTTGCCACACTGCAAGTCCACACCCGCAAGATCAAGCTGGCTGAGGATGTGGATTTGAACAAGATCGCCCTGGCTACTGCGGGCTGCGTGGGCGCGGACCTTGCCAATCTGGTGAACGAGGCCGCCTTGCGGGCCGTCCGCAAGGGCCGCAGGCTGGTCACCCAGGAGGACCTGCTGGCTTCCTTCGAGTTCGTCATCGCGGGCAGCGAGAAGAAAAACTCCGTGCTTACCGAGTTCGAGCGCAAGCTGGTGGCCTATCACGAAGTGGGCCACGCCATGGTGGCCTACAAGCAGAAGAACGCCGAGCCGGTGCAGAAGATCACTATCGTCCCCCACACCGAGGGCAGCTTGGGCTACACCCTGCTGATGCCCGAGGAGGACAAGACCAATCTGCGCACGAAAGAAGAGCTGATGGCAAAGATTACCGTGTCCATGGGCGGCCGTGCCGCCGAGGAGGTGGTGATGGAGACCATGACCAACGGCGCTTCCCAGGACATTCAGGAGGCCACCAACATTGCCCGGAACATGGTCGCCATGTACGGCATGAGCGAGGAGTTCGGAATGATGGCCCTGGGTTCCGTCCGCAACCAGTACCTGGACGGCGGCTACGGTCTGGACTGCGCCCAGGATACCGCCGCCGTCATGGATAAGGCGGTCAAGGCGGTGCTGGATGTGTGCTACGCCGACGCGGTGGAGGTCATCAAGGCCAACCGGGAGGACATGGACAAGGTGGTGGCCTACCTGCTGGAGAAGGAGACCATCACCGGCGGCGAGATGGTGGCCATCATCGAGGGTCGGGACCCGGCGCTGGTGGAGGGGGCCTATACCTCCACCAAGGCCAAGCCCCAGCTCCCCGAGGACGTGGAACCCCCCGCCCGGCACATCCATATCGTGGATGAGCCCATTCCCATGCCGCCCCACGAGGAGGACGGGGAGAAGCCCAAGGATGGGGAGGCCCCGGAACAGCCGGACAAACCGAAAGAGGAATAAGGGCATTAAAATTGTTCCTTTTCTTGAAAGAAAAGGAACCGAAAAGAACTTTTAGTCCCGCCCGGAGCATCGCTCCGGGCGGGTGTTTTGTGTGTTGTGGATTGAGGGCGGGGTCAGTCCGCAAGTCCCATTTCCACGTCCAGGCCCAGTTGCTTCAGCGCGGCGTCCAGCCAGGGGCGGTAGACGGGATAGTCCACCATCTCGAACTCGCCGCCCACTACGAAGGACCCGTCCTCGGCGGGCTGGATATCCTTGAAGTCGTCTAGGCTGATGCTGCCGGGCAGGGCGAAATTGTCGCCGCCGATGGCGCAGGTGTCCCCAAACTGGACCAGCTCCACCCAGCCCAGATCGTCGGCGGGGCCGCCCACCACCAGCCAGCCCTTGTTCCCCGAGGCGGGATCGGTGCGCTCGTAGATATAGGGAGTGTCCTCGTCTGTCTTGCCGGTGATGTCAATCTCCTGCCCGTCCACCGCCAGCAGAACCCGGCCGTCCTTCAAGGCGATGGGGCTGGTATCCTCGCCAGTGAAGTCGAAAAACGCCTGGTCCGTCCCGGGCAGGACAGTCATCACCCCGCCCGCCACGAAATTGTACACCTGGGCAGGCAAACCCGCCGCGATGGACAGCACGCACCCCACCGCCAGCGCCGCCGCCAAAATCAGCTTGCCCGCGCGGGGCATGCGCCGCTTCTGAGTATCCTTATTCTCCAACATATTCATAATTTCCTCCTTTTTCCGGTCACTGAGCGTGACCTGCTCCATCATTCGCCGATAGTCGTACATCATCGCTCAACTCCTTTTTCAGCATGTCCCGGGCCCGGGACATACGCGTCTGTACCGCTGTGCGGGAGATGTGCAGGATGTCCCCGATTTCCCCCTGGCCGTAGCCCTCCCAATAATAAAGATGGACCACCGCCCGGTATTTGGGGGGCAGGGCCATCACCGCGTCCCATACCTCCCGGTCCGTATCGTCCCGGAAGGGAAGGGACTCGTCCAGCTCCCCCACGTTCCGCCGCCAGAAGGACCTCAAATGGCTTTTACACAGGTTGGCGGTGCAGGTGAGCAGCCAGCTCTTTTCCCTGCCCGGCAGGAGGACGGTTTTCCCCTCCGCCAGCTTGAGGAACACGCTTTGACAGACATCTTCCCCATCGGCGCGGTTGCCCATGTAGCTGTAGGCCAGCCGGAACACGTCGTCGCCGTATTGGCGGAACAGGTCCGCCAGCACGTTGGCGTCCATTTGCGGTCACCCCCTTTTCGATGTTGTTACGCTGCGAGGCGGCCAGGACGTTCGGTCGCTTTCGCTGCGACTCAGGCAAAACCCGCCTCCCCGCTATGCGGCGGCTGGGTTTTTGCCTTCGCTCCGCTCCAAGGTCTCGCCTTCGGCTCGGTCGGCGCTGTGTGCCACTGGCACACAGCGCCCCTCACTGCCCGCTTCTCCGCGCTTCTTTTTGTGGCCACGCCTATAAAACGATTGAGAAGGCGGGATTATCACAGGACCTGGAAAATTTCCCGAAAAAACGTCCGGCCGGAAGCTTCCGGCCGGACGCTCTTTAATATGAATCAGCTCGCCGCCGCACGGTTGGCGAAGTACCGTTCCCGGTCCATGACGTGGTTTCTCAGATAGTCGGCCCAGAGCTTGTACGCGCCGTAGGCGAAGTGGCAGCCGTCGTTGGCCAGCTCCTCCGGGAGTTGGCCGTCCGCCCCGGCATACGCCTGGGCGGTATCCAGCAATACCACCTTCTTCGACTCCGCCAGCCGCACGATGGCCTCGTTGAATTTGCTCAGATTCTCGTTGTTGATGTAGTCCTTCAGGTTGTTTTTGCGGCACATGGCGTCGTTCAGCGGGGGCATGATCTGGAGGTACACCACCGCCTCGGGCTGGAGCTCCAAGACCTTGTCCAGCAGCGCGGAAAGGCCCTCTTCGTAGCTTTCGGCGGGGTAGCCCAGCTCGTTGACGCCCAGCATGATGTATATGTTGTCATATTGCTTTAGGGCCAGCGCCTCGATCATATTATATTGTTGGCCGTCGATCTCAAATACCCGGTAGTCCTCGCTGTCCACGCGGAACACCGTCATGCCACGGGCCCAGAAAAAGTCCCCGTGCGTGATCCCGCTGAAAAGCTGAAGGCCCTCGGTGCGGGAGTCGCCCAGGAACGCGGCGTTCTCAAAAAAGCTGTCGTCCTCCACCGGCTCGCTCTCCTCCAGAGGCGTGCCGAACCGGTAGGACTCCACCGGTTCCGGAGAAGGGGTGGGTTCCGGCGTCGGTTCCGGAGAGGGGGTGGGTTCCGGCGTGGCGGCAACCTCCTCAGAGGGGGCCGGCGCCAGAGAGCTGGGGGGTATGTAGTGGCCTTGGGTGGAAGCGCATCCCGCCAGCAGGAACAGCAGCAGGGCGCAGACAAACGGAGAGAATTTACGGTACATTTCCACAAGAACTCCTTTATTTTGACTTCCAAGCTATGGTAACATAAGGGGAGAAGGGGGTCAAGGAAAGAAAGGGTTACGAACCGGTATCGAAATTGTAACAGTCTCACGGCTTTTTCCGACGCCGCCATACTTCCAGCACCGACGCCACCAGCAGCAGCCCCAGCGCCAGGCATCCGGCGATGCCCATGGTGCGGAAGAACGTCTCCAGGAACTGGTCCGTCTCCCCCCGGAGGCCGCGGTCCATGGCCTGATAGATGGTCAGGCCCGGCACCAGCGGGAACATGGCGATGACCAGGTAAGACGTAGCCGGGCACCGCCGCCACCGGGCCATCCACTCGGAGTAGACCGCCACCGCCACCGCCGCCAACAGGCTGGCGGCGAAGGGGTTGGCCCACAGGCCCATGGCGGCCAGGTATGCCGCCCAGCCCAGCGCGCCCCCCAGGCAGCACAGCAGCGCGCCTATCCCTTCGGCGTTGAACGCCGGGCAGAACCCCAGACAGGCCACAAAGGCCACCAAGCAGTAGACCAAGGGGCTGTACGCCGCCGAAGCCCCCGGCTGAGCGGGCACCGCTTCCCGGAACAGCGCCATGGCAAGCCCCGCGCCCAGGGCGATGGCCCCCGCCGACAGCACCGCCCGGGCAAAGGTGGCCAGCCCGGCCACCATGTCACCGGTGAGCAGGTCGCTCATGAAGTTGGTGAACACCAGGCCGGGCACCAGCACCATGATGCCGCCCGCCACAGTGATCTCCAGGCTGATGGGCGCGCCCAGCGCCGACAGGCCACAGGACACACCCGCCAGCACAAACGCCGACGCCAGGGTGGCGAGAAAAGGGTTGATGCCCACCCGGTCCAGGGCCACCAGGCACGCCCCGCAGGCCAGCCCCGCCAGCCCGGCGGCGGCCGCCTCCGCCCAGCCGCCGGAGAAAAACAGCGCAAAGAAAAACGCCCCCACAAAGTACCCGAACAGGCACAGAGCCACGGGATACCGCCGCAGCCCGGCCCGGGTCTGACGGCACTGGCGCAGAATCTCTCCCGGGTCCTCCGGCGGGGCGGCGCACAGGCGGCGGGACAGGTCGTTATACCGCTCGATGCCCTCGATGTCCACGGAGGAGGCGGGGACGCGGCGCATCACCGTGCGGGTGCGGCCGTCGGGACAGGACGCGCACACCCAGACGCAGTTGGGGATGGCGAATACGTCCCCCTCCAGGCCGTAGGCGGCCAGTATGCGGCGCGCCGTGTCCTCCGCGCGCTGAATCTCCGCGCCGTGCTCCAAAAGCCGGCGGCCTACCTCGCAGCAGCCCTCCAGCAGCAGATCGTAGTCCATCAAACGCGCCTCCTGATGTGAAATCGCCTTGACAAATTTAGAAAAAACGATATAATACAAACAGTGGGGCGCCGTTACGACGGTCAGCCTCCCTTAATTGGCCTAACTTTTACGTTGACCGCCTGGGGGCAAGCCGGGCGGTCAACACGCTTTTTGGGCGGTAAGGATCATCAGAAGGAGCACAATGATGAACCAAATCACAAAACGCAGGGCTTGCGCCCAGCGTCCACGTCCCATGCGCCTCACCTCCCTTCACAAATGAGGTGAGGGAGGCTAGCCGACCGCCATTTATGTAACGGCGCCTTGGCAGGATTATAGCACATTAAAATAAGGAAGGCAAGGGCTGGCGGATTTTGCCGGGCCTGCCATTTTATTTTGTAAAAAATTTGGGTTAAGCCTTGCAAATTTTTGCCGATAGAGTATAATAGTAGGCGTATAACTGTGGCGTCGGAGGCGGCAGCCAATCATTCCGATGGAAGGAGGGCCGTATGCCCGGCCACGACCCGAAACGGGACAAACACAGCCGGCAAGACCGGCGCACCCCTGCGATCCAAACCAGAACAAGGAGGAAGAGAAACATGAAGAAACGACTTTTGTCGGCTGCTTTGGCCCTGGCCATGGTGCTGACATTGATCCCCGCGACCGTTGTTCCCGCGTTCGCGGTGGATTGGGCGACCACAAGCGGGGATAATAAGCCCTCATCAGCGAATTATCCCACGTCTGCTACGGACGCGACTCCCAAACCCTATTATGTGAAAGACGCCACCGGCAAGGTGACCAGCACCGTCACCGTCACCCGCTGCAATGCCGCCAATCCCACCACCGGCCAGGAGTACGGCAAGTGGTATTGGCAGGACAACAGGGGCGGTAATTCCGGTGCTCCCAAGTACATGGAAGTGCAGAGCGGCCTCGTGGCCGGCACCAGCGGCAGCGGCCAGTGGTACAAGAGTATTGATGATTACAGCAATACCACCGCCAGTGGCGGCGAGAAGGTGAAGGGCGCGTTCACCGTGCTGGGCACCAGCGGTGTTAACCTGAGCCGTTATACGGACACCAGCCTGAACATCGATTTCGCCAACGGCACCGATTCCCTCACCGTTCCCGACACCATCACCAGCCTGAACCTCACCGCCAAGTTCACGACGACTCCCAATGGCGTGGCAGAAAAGGGCCAGGTGGGGGCGATTACTACCAGCCGCGGCACCCAGGTTACCGGCGGGACCAACACCGGCCTGAACATTACCGCCAACAACATTAATTTTGGCACAATCAGTCTGACGGGCCGGGCCAACACCCTGACCCTGACCAACTGCACGGGCGGCGGCATCACGATGGACGGCCAGACCACCACCACCGTGGGCGGGGCCAACCCCAATTCCTGGGGCGCGCAGACCATCCGGGCCACCGGCTGCGGCAATCTGGGCAATATCACCATTACCGGCAGCAACGGCGGCGGCGTCACCCTGACGGATTCCACCGCCGGGACGGTGGGCTTCACCAGCGACGGCGGCACCGTCAGCGTGAGCGGCCAGTCCACTACGGGCGTGATTACCGTGGAGGCCCGGACCAAGACGGGCAGCTATCCCACCGTCAACATCACCGGCGGCACTGTCGGCGGCGTCACGCAGACCTCCACGCCGAATAACAGCAAGGCCGTTGCCATCAATGTGAGCGGCAGCTCCACCAACTTCGGCGCGATCACCGTCAACAGCATAGGCAACGTCACCATCAACAGCGCCGACGGCACCGCCATCACCGTGCCGGAGGGCTCCCTGAAGATCAACGGCTCCGGCGTGCATGTGACCGGCGCCATGACCCTGGCCGCGAACGGCAAGACCACCCTGGACATCGCCGCCGGGAACAGCACCTTCGGCAGCATTACGACTACCAATGGCTCCAATCTGACCATCGGCAGCTGGAACGGCAGCCGCCAGAGGGACGGCGGCAACAACTACGGCACGCTGAGCCTGGTCGGTTACGACGGCAAGAAGGTCACCGGCGGCACCTTCGCCAACGCGATGACGACCACCTTCGGCGGGGTGAACTGCATCCCCTGGCTGGATACCAACAACCTCCAGTTCTTTGCGGTGAACAGCGCCAATACCGTTGACCTTTACGGCAAAACCGAGCTGGCCCGGGCCATCTCCGACATCGGCGAGACACAGGCCACGGACACCGACGGCATCACCGTTCTGGCTCAGGCCGACGGCAAGGGGCATCTCGTGCTGATGAACGGCAGCAACGTGTGGGCCAAGATCGGCTACAACGACTGGACCCCGCTGTACCTCCCCGACCGGGTCAACGGCATGGCCATCACCACCTGGTACGCCCCCAGCAACCACAACATCATGCTCTCCACCAACAAGGTGGAGAATGTGCCGCCTCCCTCCGGGACTCCTTTGCAGCTGGTCCTGAACGCCACCGGCAGCGTCAACACGGCGGCCAGCAAGATCACCAAGGCCACCACATCGGTTAGCAACACCCCCGGTCAGGTTGTGGAGAACCAGAATGTGACCGCCACCCTGAACGGCAACAACATCCACCTGACCGGCGCGGTCAGCTCCAATGTGGGCGGCCTGGCCAACATTCTGGTGGATCTGGAGACCGATGTGGTCGATAAGGATGGCGACTTCATCACGATCGAGGGCGTGGCCATCAACTACAACGTGGGCACCAAGAGCGTCAGCTTCAGCTCCATCCAGCCCGAGAGCGCCAGCAATATCGGCGTGGTCGTGATCAACGGCGAGCTGGTGCTGAACAACGGCACCGGCGCGCACTACACCGTCAGCGCCAACCTGACCGAGTCCGCCAGCCGGCTGGGCATCGTCACGGGGGGCGAGACTTATCAGAAGATCGTGGTCACCTTCGGCGGCTCCGAGGCCGGCAAGACCGCCGCGCAGAAGCAGGTCATCACCGACGCGCTGGCCGGCGAGAAAAGCAACTTCACCTATGGCAACAACCGGGCCATGCAGCAGGCTATCAACGCCGCCCAGGCCACCATCACCAGCAACCAGAGCGTGGAGAGCTGGATCACCAACACCAGGAACACCATCTGGCGCAGCGGCTTCAAGAGCCCCAACGCCACCGAAAACACCAACTACGGTTACGCGACCAACATGGCTCCCCACACCGGCGCTTTCAACAGCAACTCCACCGATGGCGGCGTCATCAACACGAAGTTTTCCAAGGCTTACATCGTGCCCTATCTGGTGGTGAACGTCACCCAGTACGATCCCGCCGGCACCATGACCGTCACCCTCACCCCCTACTACCGCGTGGACGTGAGCGCTTCCACCGGCTATGATCCCGACTATGCCTACACCGTGCAGCAGGGCCGTGCCCTCAGCCTCACCGGCGTGATGACCGGCGACGCTGCTGACGAAATCAAGGTGACCTTCGGTGACAACCTGCCTGCCCCCTTCGCGACCCGGTACATGCACCAGGACGGCAAATACGTCTACCAGGGCGCTGCGAAGGTCTGGACCATCACCCATGTGGGCACCAACGGCACCCTGGGCACCGTGGTCATCAACGACAAGAAAGGCCTGATTTCCATTGCGGAGACGCAGGTGGCGTCGGCGGGGTGTCCCCCTGTGATTGCCAATCGTGCTCCCACCCTGACTCAGCTTGGCTGTACCTACGACACCCTCCAGGCCGCCATCGACGACACCGTGCGCGGCAATATGGTCCAGACCGATCCTTCGATCGGCGTCAGCGCCGAGACCATGGACACCGTGGTGATCGACGGCCAGTACACCGGCAGCGGCGCGGTCACCGTGAGCGGTCAGGCCCGGAAGATCTGCGTGCTCGCCAAGGGCCAGCAGAGCGTGAGCAGCACCAGCAAGGGCGTGACGGTGCGCAACGTGACCACTCAGGTGTCGGGCGGCTACGTTTACATCATTGAGCAGACTCAGGACACCGCGCCCACCGGCGGCAACATCACCGTCAACAGCGCCACCGGCGGCTCCGCCAGCGTTAACGCCAACCCCGCCAGCGCGGGCCAGACCGTGACCATCACCCTGTCCGCCTCCAACGGCTACACGCCCAGCGGCGTCACCGTAAAGGACAGCAGCGGCAAGACCGTCAGCGTCAGCGGCTCCGGCAGCAAGTACACCTTCACCATGCCCTCCGGCAGCGTGACCGTGACTCCGTCCTTCACCCTGAGCCAGACCGTCCGGAAGGCCACCGTGTCCGTTTCCCCCAACAGCATGGGCACCACCACCACCACCGCCGCCGCCACCAGCAACCAGGTTGACGCGGGCAGCAGCGTGGGCGTGACCACCCTCCCGGCCTCCGGCTACCGCACCATGGGCGTGAACATCAGCACCAACGGCGGCGCGGCCACCGCGACCCGCCAGGGCGACAACTACTTCACGTTCACCGTGCCCAGCAACGCCACCGCCGTCACCGTCACCCCGATCTATGACCGTGACAACGGCACCAAGTTCAGCGACGTGTGGTCCACCGAGTATTACTCCAAGAGCGTGGCGTGGGCCGTGCGCCAGGGCATCACCAACGGCACCAGCACCTATGGGTTCAGCCCGTCCGTCACCTGCACCCGCGCCCAGATGATGACCTTCCTGTGGCGTGTGGCGGGCCGTCCCACTGTGAGCGGCGTGAACAACCCGTTTGTGGACGTGTACCCCGGCATGGGTTCGGATTACTACAACGCCATCCTGTGGGCGGTGTCCAAGGGCATCACCAACGGCACCGACGCCACCCACTTCAGCCCCAGCGGGACCGTCACCCGCGCTCAGGCGATTACCTTCCTGTACCGCTACGAGGGTTCCCCCACCGTCAGCGCCAGCACCGGCTTCTATGACGTGCCCTCCACCGAGTATTACGCCAGGGCCGTGTCTTGGGCGAAGTCCAAGGGCGTGACCGACGGCACCAGCACCTACTACTTCAGCCCGAGCCAGGGCGTTACCCGCGCTCAGGCGGTGACGTTCCTGTACCGCGACCGCACCGGCGACATCGCGTAAGGCGGCGCGCGGAACTGAGAATGGAAGAGACCCGGCCATCCGGCCGGGTCTCTTTTTGTGCGCGGGACCGGCAACGGCGGCGTCTAAAGAAAAATTTAATCAGAAGATCATAGGATTTATCTTGAAACAAGGTATGGTGTGTTGTAAGATAGAGGCAGCTCCAACGCGGGAAAGGATGAGCGGACATGAATAAAGAATTCCTGAAAAAGATTTTTTTCCAATCCCTGACCGGGTTCCTCTCTCTGGCGCTTGCAATCCTGCTGTTTTTCTGCATCCAGCGCCTGGATGCGCTGAAAGGGGTCCTCGGTTGGCTGATAGAAGTGCTGATGCCCTTCATTTACGGCGGTACTATGGCATATCTGCTGAAAACGCCCTGTGGTTTTCTGGAGGGGAAGATCGAGGCGCTGCTGCCGGAAAAGCACAAGAAAAAGGCGAATGTGCTGGCGGTGTTGGCGGTGCTGGTCATCAGCGTGTTTGTGATCTACCTGCTGCTGAGCATGGTGATCCCGGAGATGGGGCGAAGCATCATGGCCCTGGCGGAGGCGGTGCCGCCGAAAGTTGATGAGTTCACGCAATGGGTCATCGGGCACCTGGAAGGGAATGCGATGCTCCAAGGCTATGTGGACAACGCGTTTACCAGTATGGAGAACTGGCTCGTCAACTGGGCGCAAACGGACCTGCTGAACACGGCCCAGGGGATGATGGGCGGCGTAGTCAGCACGGTAAGCGTCATGTTCACTGCGGTGAAAAATATTGTGCTGGGGCTCATCATTTGCATCTACCTGCTGGCGGGGCGGAAGAAACTCGCCAAGCACGGCAAAGCGCTGATATATGCCGTGTTTAAGCCGGAGCGGGCGGACGCCTTGCTGAGGGAATGCGCTTTCATTGACAGCACGTTTGTAGGCTTTTTCGGCGGGAAAATCCTGGACAGCGCCATTGTAGGGCTGATCTGCTATGTGTTTTGCGTGATTATGACCCTCGTGGCGGATTTTCAGAACGCCGTCCTCATCAGTGTCATCATCGGTGTGACCAACGTCATCCCCTATTTCGGGCCATTCATCGGGGCGGTGCCCACCGCGCTGCTGATCCTGATTTCCAGCCCCCGGAATTGTCTCATTTTCCTGATTTTCATCGTGGTTTTGCAGCAGTTTGACGGCAATATCCTGGGTCCCAAGCTGCTGGCGGGCAGCGTGGGCCTGACCGGTTTTTGGGTGCTGTTTGCCATCACCCTGTTCCAGGGGCTGTTTGGCTTTGTGGGCATTCTGGTGGGTGTGCCGGTGTTCGCCGTCATCTACGACCTGGCGCGGCGCTGGATTGTGGCCGGGCTGAAAAAGCACGGCAAGATGGAGGTACTCATCGGCGGCGGGGACGATCCGGGAGCGGGAAGTACGTAGACAAGAAACAGGCGGCTCTTGACAGAGCCGCCTGTATTTTATTTACCAGAAGATGGATTTGATGTACGGTTGCTTCATCAGCGGCGCCAGCAGATCCCCCATTTTTCCATCAGGGCAGGGAAAGCGGTCCATCTGGAGCTCCACGGACATCATGCCCCCGGAACGCTCATATCTGGAGCCCCGAAGGTCAAGGCCCAGCGAGGACAGGTCCGTCATAAGTAGTTCCAAGGTTCCGGGCCGGTCGTCGATGAGAATGGTGATGACAGGGGAGGCGCTGCCCAGCACATCGTGGTCCCGGTGCAGAGCGGCCTGAACCACCACCAGGAACACCGTGCCCACGACGCTGATGGGGTACATGCCCGCCCCGGTGGACATTCCGATGCCCACCGTGGCCCACAGCCCCGCCGCGGTGGACAGACCGGTGACGCCCCGCTTCCGGGCGAAAATGGTGCCCGCGCCCAAAAAGCCGATGGCGGTGACCAGTCCGGCGGAAATGCGGCTGGGGTCCAGCTTGACCGCCTCAAAGCCGTAGGATTTGGCATACTCCAGCATGTCGAAAAAGCCGTATTTGGACACCAGCATCATCATGCAGGAGGCGAAGCAGACGATGAGATGGGTGCGGATGCCCGCGCCTTTCAGCCGGAACTCCCGCTCCAGGCCGATGATTCCGCCCAGCAGGGCGGACAGGGCGAGCCGCAAAATAAATTCCCAAGTGTTCGGGCCCATAGCGCATCCCTCCACTTCTCCGGTTCAACCGTTTTTTTCATTATACGGCGGCAGGGGAAAGAGTGTCAACATATTGTGCGAAAATTTTACAGAACGCATTCGTCCTTTACAGCGGTATGCTACTGTGCTAAAATGGTGGAAAGAGCCTGCTTTACGCATGGCGCAGACGCAGACCGTGTATGGAGCGTATGCGCCCGAAAGGAGCCGTTGGCGATGAAACAAATGATATCCCTCCTGTTGTCCCTCTCCCTTTTGCTGTCCCTGCTGGTAGGCTGCCAGCCGCCCGCCGCAGAGTCGGAGCCGACCGCCCCGGCGGCGGAGATGTCCTGCGCCGATCTGGTATCGGGCGTGTGGGGCGGTCTGGGAATCAGTATATCCGACGAAAATTCAGAGTATTACGGCTTTGAGGATTTGTGGGAGGACGACGAGCACATGAGAAGTCCGGAGGAGATGGCCGCTTACGTCGAAGGCGCTTACGGACTGGGGGAGGACGAATGGGAGGAAGCGTCCATTATCCGGGAGGGCGGCATGTCTGCGGTGGAGCTGTCGGCGGTGCGCTTCGCCGATGAGGAGGCCGCCAGGCACGGGGAGGAGCGCCTGAACGAGTATCTCCACAGCCGGGAAGGGGATTTCACCGGGTATAACCCCGGCCAGGCCAAGCTGGTGTCCAGGGCTGTGGTGGTGCGGGAAGGGCTGTATGTGGGCCTGTTCATCGTGGAGGACAGCGGCTATGCCGGGCAGGTCTTTCGAGAGGTGCTCATGACCGGAGAAATGCCGGAGCCCACCCCCTCGCCGGAGCCGTACAGAACAGACGACATCAATGAGGTGCTGGAATCGCTGCTGGACTATTACGCATACATAGGGGGCGATATATCCGGCCTGGAACGGATCGACGGCAGCGAGCCGGACCGGCTGAACTCCATCATCAAGGAGGAGTACAAGCTGGCGGATTACCCCGTGGAAGATGCCGTCATCGTCCGGGGGACGGGTGGTTCCGTCTTTGAAATCGCCATCCTGCGCCTGCCGGAGGGCCGGGATGGATTTGAATACTGCTCCGCGCTGACCCAGGACTACCTGGACGTGAAGGAAACGGAGTACGCCCGTTTTCCCGCCCAGGCCCAGATGCTGAGCGAGGCCATTGCCGCCAATCCAGTCGGCACCAATATCATCATTCTGGCGGTTTGCGGTGAATCGAGCAATGTGATCATGGTGGCTCTGGGGCTGCTCGGCGCCAACGGATTCGTCAGTTCCCAGCGCCATTTCGACGCTTCCAAGCCGGTGGCGGACCCAGACCCCGACTATCCCGGCCGTACCCGGTTCGTTGACCCGGGCAAGGAGGACATGTCCATCTACGACACCGCCGCCATCTGCGCCGCTTGGGAACAGGGCGACCCGGCGGGACTGTCCGCCGGGGACCGGGCGGTGTACGACGCGGCGGAAAAGATACTGGGGGAAATTATCACGGACGGCATGACCGACCTGGAGAAGGAGACCGCCATTTACGATTGGCTGGTGAACAACGTCAATTACGACTGGCGGCACCAGGACGTTATGGTGGAGACGCCCCGCACGTCCTATCAGCCCTACGGCGGGCTGGTGGCCCGGGAGGCGGTGTGCTTGGGCTATGCCACCAGCTTCCAGCTATTGATGGACCTGGCGGACGTTGAGTGCGTCACTGTCACGGGCGCGTGCTTTAACAGCGGGGAGCATCACGCTTGGAATATGGTGCGGCTCCATGACGAGTGGTATTGCGTGGACGTGACCTGGGACGCCAATTACCGGGAGCAGGGCGTATCCAGCGGCAGGGAGGAGGACTGGAACTACTTCAACGTCACCAGTGACGAGATGGGAAAAAACCACCAATGGGACTACAGCAATACCCCCGAGGCCACTGCGGAGGATCACGGCCGGTCCTGAGGACATAGGAAAACCGCCTCCCCTGTTCAAGGGGAGGCGGTTTTGTTCATTGCGGCGGTAACCGGCGGTATACCTTGCCGTTTTCAGGCGTCTGGCCCCGGATGGCGAAGAGCTGCTCCACAGTGACGAAATAGAAGCCCTTGGCCATCAGCGCGTCCACCACCTGCAAAGCGGTTTCCACGCTGGCGGGGTAAATGTCGTGGAGGAGGATGATGTCTCCGTCCTGCACGTCGTCCAAAATGGCGGAGACCTGGCGGGCCGTGTTGTGATCGGACCAATCCTCCGGGTCCACCGACCACAGGATGATGGGGGCCGCCGCCCGGTCCTTGGTGGCGGCGTTCATCATGCCGTAGGGCGGGCGAAGCATGAAGTTCTCCCGGCCTAGCAGGGCGGTGAGGGTGGCGCGCAGCTCATCTACCTCCGCGCAGAAGTCGGAGGCGTTCAGCTCCGCCAGGGATTTGTGGTGGTAGGTGTGCAGGCCCACCTGATGACCCTCCCCCTCCATACGCTGGAGGAGCAGCTCGTTGCCCTCCACGTTTTCGCCGATGACGAAAAAGGTGGCGTGTATCCCCCGCTGGGACAGGCCGTCCAGCAGGGTGGTAGTGGTGGACGCCCGGGGGCCGTCGTCAAAAGTGAGGGCCACGTAGGGGCCGTCGGGAATGGTTGACTCGCCCAGGACTGCCTGGGCGGCGTCCAGCCCTTCCCAGGGCCGATATGGGAGCGTTGCCAAAGCCAGCACCGCCAGGACCAGAGCGCCCGCTTGAAGACGTTTTTTCCGGTTGGACAAGCCCTCGCCGCCTTTCATACGTAACTGTGGTCAGTATGACGCGCGCGGCGGGATTTTATGCGTTTTTTAAAGATTATGAAGGGCCGGGTAAAATCCCGGCCCTTCACTCAATGTCATTATAGAAACCGTCAAAAAATTGCCAAGGGCTGACAGCAGCGGGCAAAGAAAATATCCAGCACTGTATGGATGAGAGCCCAGACATCACGATAGAAGAGATACGGGAGAAACTGCATCTTTCTGCCAGCTATTCAACTATGGAACGAGCAATAGGCGCAATGGGCTATACGTTGAAAAAGGAATCACTCTACGCGAGTGAGCGTAACCGTGTTCAATGTGCGGGAAAAGCGCAAAGAATGGAAAGAAACCATAAAAACTGAGATGGCGGAACACTCCTATAGCCCCGATCTCAACCCGATTGAGAAAATGTGGTCCAAGATGAAAGCCGTCCTGCGCTGCTGGAAAATCCGCCGAAATCCCGCCTCGCATGGCGGGAAAATTCCTCGTCAACTGGCATTCTTTGAGAGATGAAACAGGCTCTTACAGTTCCTCTACGGTATACCCCAGTGCCCGCAGGCCGCCGACGATGCCGCCCGGATCCACCATGTGCCCCGCGCCCACAGCCAGGAAGAAGGTGTTCTCCCCTTCCCGCTCCAACAGCTTGGCAGCGTACTCGATCATGTTGGGGTCCCGGTCGGTAAACAGCCGGGAATTCAATTCGTCTGTGCTCTCCAGCACCGCGGCTTTATCGAAGATTTCCTCAAACGCGGCCGCATCCCCGGCTTTCCACGTCTCCATCATCGCGTCCATCTGCTTCTCCTGGTACTCCATGGCCTCCTGGAGCTCTTTCTTCTGCTCCTCGGTCATCTCAAGCGTGTCGTCGATGAGGGCTAAATTTACATAGCCGGCCAAATAAGCCTCCTGGTACTCAGGGGAGAGGGTGTCGAAGATGCTGCCTTGGAACGCATAGGTCTCCACCGCGTCGATCTGCTTGCCCGCGTTGACGGCGGCGGAATTTAAGTAGAGGTCAATGGCCATGGGCGCGCCGGTAGTGGTCTCGTCCTGGGTGGCCAGGCTCATCAGGCTATTGGCCAGCGCCCAGGGCTTGTAAGCGGCCACTGCCTCTTCAGACATACCCAAGTCGGCAAAGACCTGCACCGTCGAGGCGTACAGCTCGGGAGAGATGTGATCCTTCAGGGTTGTGCCGTCGGAATAGGTTTGCATCGCGGCAAACTCGGCCAATCCCTCCTGGTCATTGAAGTCCAGCTCAAAGATGACCGTCTGAGCGGAGGCCAAGGCGGCGCGGAGGGACTTGTGGAAGGGGTAGACATTGCTACGGTCCACGTGGACGGTACCCAGGAGATAAAGGGTATTCTTCCCGTTTGTAACCTTCCACAGCAATCCCTGTGAGCCGGCGTCCGCCCCGTCGTACACCGCCAGCACCAGCCGCACACTCATGACCATGGCCTCCTGGTAGGTACAGGGCTGCTCCAGATTTAGGTCTCCGGCCTCATTGACGCCCTTTACCACACCCAGCTCCCTGAGAAAGGGAATCACGCCCTCATTGATACCTTCCATCTGATAGTCGGCACAAACCTGGTAGAGGGCGTTCATCACACCGCCCCGGGTGGTATCAATGACCAGAGCGTCATCGTCTGCCCCCCGCTGCGGCAGGCCCAGCAGCGCCAGCTTATCGGAGACGATATCGGTCATGGCTGTGAGCTGATCTTGGGTGATGGGACTCTGGATGTATTTGCCATAGCCGTCGTCCATCAGCCCCAGGGCATAGGCGTCGGCCAGGTACTCATAGGTCCAGGGGGCGGGGTTCTGGGCTGCCTCCGGCTCCGCCGCCAAGGCAGGCATGCCCAGGCAGAGGACGAGGGCCAGAGCCAGGATCGCGGACAGCATTTTTTTCATATTGGGTTCCTCCTTAAGTATGAAAGCGGTTTGATGCTGTGTAAGGGCATCATTTCCATCAATTATGGACCTAAAATTGCGGATTGTCAACCCCGTGCGCAGACCCGCGGCACCGACCGCTCCACGCAGGCCGGTACCACGGGCAAAATATCACGCCTTTACACTCCCGGCGGGGCGCCGCTGTTTACCGCTGCGAGAACGATGAAATTGAGATGCCCGTCGGTCTGCTCAAGCCCGTAGCTGACAGAACAGTGTTTTTTGAAATATCCGCCAACCGGGCCGAGGCAAGTCCCGCCTGACCCACCGCTGGTATCCCCCGGAGGGCCGGAGCAAATCCATGTCACGAGAATTGGTCGCTGTTGCCGCTAAGTTTGAGCGTCAAAGCGACGCCTGGGGAGGTAATCAGCCGGGCCGAGCAGCGGGGGGAAGGATGTTCACACCAAGGCTGATGCGGCTAAGAGCCTGTTTCATATCTCGAAGAATGCCGGTTGACGAGGGATTTTCCGCCAGGCGAGGCGGGATTTCCCGGGAATAATTGCGTTTATTTCAAGAAATCACAACGAAACATGGCGGGAAAAGACCCGGGAAATGGCGTTTTGAGAGATGTTAAACAGGCGCTTAGGTTTTTGATGGTTGCCATAAAACGGGATGGGTACTTTTTCGAAAGTGCAAAAATGCTTAACGTAATGACATTGGCCCTCCGCTTTTAATTTTTAAAGAACGATGAGCTGTTTGGGGGAGTGGGTGATGTCGATGCAGCCTCCCTCGGTGAGCATAATGACGTCCTCAATGCGCACGCCGAACTTTCCGGGAATGTAGATGCCCGGCTCGGCGGACAGCAGAGCCCCGGCGGGGATGGGTTTTTCGTTCCTGGTGTGGAAGCCGGGATTCTCGTGAATCTCAATGCCCAGGGAGTGGCCGAAGCCGTGGCCGAAATACTCGCCGTAGCCCGCCTCCTCGATGACCTTGGCCCCGGCCTCGTGGACCTCCTTGCCGGTGACCCCGGCGCGGGCGGCGGCGATGCCCGCCAACTGGGCCTTGAGGACGGTGTTGTAGACGAACTCCATCTCCTCCGAGGGCTGGCCGACAGCCACGGTGCGGGTCATGTCGGAGCAGTAGCCCCCCACCTTGCAGCCAAAGTCCATGGTGACGAACTGCCCCTTCCGGATCACGTCCGGGCCGGGGACGGCGTGGGGCTTAGAGCCGTTGGGGCCGCAGGCCACAATGGGGTCGAAGGAGTTGCGCTCCGCGCCCTTGCGGGCCATGATGTAGGTCAGGCGGGCGGCCACCTCCTGCTCGGTGAGGCCGGGTTTGAGGAAATTCAAAATTTCCAGCAGGGCCTCGTCGGTGATGCGCTGGGCCTCCTTCATGGCGGCCAGCTCGTCGGCGTCCTTCACCTGGCGCAGCTCGGTGAGCAGGGAAGAGGCGGGGACGAATTCAGCCTCGACCGCCTTTGTCCAGCCGGTATGGTGGGCTACGGACATGTACTCCTCCTCAAAGCCCAGCCTGGCGATGTTGTTTTCCTTCACCAGCTCCGCCACTACTGTGTAATAGCTGCCGCCCTTGGGGTGCAAGCCCACCTCCGCCCCGGCGATGAGGCCCTGAGCGGACTCGATATACCGGGAGTCGGTGTAATACCAGGTCTTGCCCGGGGTGATGAGGGCGATTCCCTCGCCGTGGAAGCCCACGGCGTAGAACTCGCCGGGCTCGCTGGTGATGAGCATGGCGTCCAGGCCGCGATTCTTCAGCTCGGCGGCGATTTTTTCAAAGTGTGTCATTTGAACCATCTCCAATTATTCATAAAATATTCTTGATGCTCCCACCCGTTCAAAGAGCGGGGCAGTATCAACTCGATTGCCAAATGAGGGCGAAGCCCATGACGGCCACGATGACGCCGGACAGCCTGCTGAACAGCAGGTCCGCGCGGGTAGGCTCCCGGTCAGACAACCAGCCTCGGCGCAGCCACCACAGGGTGCGGGGCCAAATGGTAAAGACTGTGCCCAGTATCATAAACAGGACACCTGCAATGAAGTCCATCATAGGCGTTTCACCCCGGCTTCCGCTCAAACCCCTGATAAATATGCTTCATGGCCAACGCGTCCTCCGCCTGGGTGCCCGCGCTCTCGCAGATGAAGGTGGGGCTCCATCCCCGCTTTGCCACCGCCTGGGCCAGCGGCGCCCAGTCCGGGCCGTAGCCCCCGCTGTCGGCAAAGGTGCGGTGGCACTTCTCGCCCCCGTTGGGGGTGAACTCGATGTGGGAGAAATGGCTGTGGAATCGGCTGGCACGGCCGGGACCCAGCACCTGTTCCATCCGGTCCAGCATCCGCTCCATGGCCTCCGGGCCGTCGTCCGTCCCCAGGGAGCGGGCGTACAGGTGGCCGAAGTCCACGCAGGGCAGCAGCCGCTCGTCCACGCCGCACAGCTCCAGCACCTCGTCCAGATCACCCAACTGGTTGATCTTGCCCATGGTCTCCGGGCACAGGATGATGTGGCCGAAACCCGCGCCGTCGCAGGCGGCAACGACTTCCTTCAACGAGCGCAAAGCGATATCCTGGGCCTCCCGCCGGGTGCGCTTCATCAGCGCGCCGGAGTGGATCACCACCCGTCCGGCCCCCATCCAGTCCGCCACCAGGCAGGCCCCGGTAATGTAACCGATGGTCTTTTGCAGGGCGTCTGGGTCCGGGTTGGCCAGGTTGATGAAGTAAGGCGCGTGGAGGGACAGGGAGATGTCGTGGGCCTGGGCGGCGAGGCCCACCTTCCGGGCGGTCTCCTCCCCCACGTGGACTCCCTTGCCGCACTGGTACTCATAGCAGTCCAGGCCGATCTCCTTCAGCCAGCGGGGCGCGTCTGCCGAGGATTTGTAGGGGAAGTTTTCTGCGTTGCCTGCGGGGCCGAAGATGGCGCTCATAGCTTTTCTCCTTTCCCGGACAGCAGCCGGAAGGGGACCTCCACGGCGTAGCGCAGATACCGCCCCGGATTGCCCGCCAGCCGGATGGGTTCCACCAGGATGGCGGAAATCCCGGCCCGGTTGCCCCCCAGCACGTCGGTGAATACCTGGTCGCCCACGATGGCAGTCTGTTCCTTTGTCACACCCATGCGCTCCATGGCCCTGTAAAAGGAGGGCCGCTTGGGCTTGCCCGCATGGCCGATGTAGGGCACGCCCAGTCCCTCGGCGAAAATCCGAGGCCGGTTTTCGTGGCGGTTGTTGGACAGCACGAACAGGGTCACGCCGTGGGCCGCCAAGTCGTCCCGCCACGCCTTCAATTTCTCGTCCGGCAGGGGTGCGCCGTAGGGGGCCAGGGTGTTGTCCAAGTCCGCCAGCAGCAGCTTGAACCCCCGGCGCTCCAGGGCCTTGCCGGTGAGCTGGTAAATATCATGGGCCACAAACCGGGCCCGGAACCATGCCATATTGATACCTTCTATTCCGCTCGGGACGAGCATATGTTTTTGCTAGGGGACCTGATCCACTATATCACGAATTTTTGCCGTTAGCAAGGGGGAACTCCCATGAAAGAGCTTTTATTGGCCCTCCCCGCCGGGCGGGAGACCGGGGGGCGCAGCTACGGCCTTACCCCGGCCCATATGGCCTACCGGGTGGGGCCGGGGCCCAGACTGTTTGGCATACGCCTGCCCCAGGGGCTGCGGGGCGGACTGATGCAGGTGGACTGCGCCGGGTTCGACGGGGCGGGGGACCCGGTGCCCTGCTGCCGCCAGATCCTGGGCGAGTGCCGCCGGAGGTCCTTTCGGGGCATCGTATGCGATTTTGAGGGCCTGCCTGTGGGCTGCCTGGGCAAGCTGGTGGAAATTCTGGACCGCAACTGCGCCGCCCAAGGCTGGCCGCTGTATGTCCCCGAGTGCTACGCCCCCCACGGGCCCCAGGCCCGGGTGCTCGTTCCCTCGGCGATGACCCACGGCACCCTGAAACGCCGCCTGGGGGAGGCGGTAGAGCGGTACGGTGCGGGGCGGACCGCTCTGGCTGTGGAGTGGATACGGGAGGACTTCCTGCTCCCCGCCCGGGGCCGGGGGGAGCCGCTGAGCCGGGATAAGCTGGAGGGGCAGATGGAGCGGCTGGAACCCGCAGTGTTTTTTGACCGGGGGTTGTGTGCCCACTACTACACCTACATGGCGGGACCCCAGGCCCACTTCGTGCTGTTCGACACCCCCAAGTCCATCCGGGAAAAGCTGGAAATCGGCAAGCGGATGGGCATTGCCGCCGCCCTCCTTCCCCAGCCGGAGGTGGAGGATCATCTGGAGGAAATTTTCGGCCCCTCTGGGGGGTGAGGAGCCCTTGCGGTTGGGGACGGTCTGTGTTATACTTTGTCAGGACACAACACTGCCAGCGCGGAAAGGAGCCAGCCCCATGAACACGTCAGAGCGCCGGGGGCGCATTTTGGAATACCTGAAGGCTGCCGACGGCCCCCTGTCCGCCACTGTCCTGGCCCAGAAGCTGTCGGTGAGCCGCCAGATCATCGTGGGGGACGTGGCCCTGCTCCGGGCGGGCGGGGAGGCGGTCACCGCCACCCCCCGCGGCTACGTGCTGGAGCGGCCCCGGGACGGCGTGACAGGCACCGTGGCCTGCCTCCACCGCTCGGAGGACATGGAGCGGGAGCTGACGCTGATGGTGGACCAGGGGTGTACGGTGGAGAACGTCATCGTGGAGCACCCGGTATACGGCCAGCTCACCGGGCCGCTGGACCTCTCCTCCCGGTATGACGTGGCGGAATTTATACGAAAAGTTGAAGAAAACGCCGCCCGGCCCCTGTCCGCGCTGACCGACGGCATTCACCTGCACACCCTGTGCTGCCCCGACCGGGAGACCCTGGACCGGACGGTCCGGATGCTGGACGAGGCGGGCTTCCTGGCACGCTGACATCCGGGACATCAATACAACAGAAGAGGTGCTGAACATGAACATCATCCCCCCCTCCTTTGAGCTGCTGGACCGCGTGGACGGGACGGCCCTGCTGCAAAAAATTGAGCTGGCCGGCCGCGTGTGCTACAAAAGCGAGGCGAAGATTACCCCGGACTCCGCCGCAGGGTTTGTCCGCCGGATTCTGGAGAACGGCCACGAGTCCGTGCTGGAGCACGAGAAGCTGACGGCGCGGATCGTGTGCGACCGGGGCGTGAGCCACGAGATCGTCCGCCACCGCATCGCCAGCTACAGCCAGGAGAGCACCCGATACTGCAACTACTCCCTGGACAAGTTCCAAAATGAGCTGACCTTCATCCGGCCGTTTTTCTGGAACGACGATCCCGAAAAGTTCCGGGTCTGGGAGGAGGCCATGGCGGCGGCGGAGCGGGCCTACCTGACTCTGCTGGACCTGGGTGCCACGGCCCAGGAGGCCCGCGCGGTGTTGCCCAACAGCCTGAAAACGGAGCTGGTGATGACCATGGACCTGCGGGAGTGGCGGCACTTCTTCCGGCTCCGGGCGGCGGCCGCCGCCCACCCCCAGATGCGGGAGGTCGCCGTGCCCATGCTCCGGGCCTTCCGGGAGGCGGTGCCTGTGATTTTTGACGACATCGAGATTTAGCGGACAAGCGCCCAAAGTTCAGAGCGGGCATGAGCCGCGCCCCATCGTGAAAAAGCGCCCCCGCCCGGTCGCACAGACCGGGCGGGGGCTTTGGTTTTCCCTGAGCACGAGGGCTCAATACTGGGACACGTAGGTTCCGCCCTCGACGACATCGCGGCCTGAGACCCTGGATACGATCAAGACGTAGTAGGTGCCGGAGTCCGCGTCGTCAGCGTAATAGTCCGCCCAGCCCTGCTGTCCTCCCTCCAACGCGAAGCTGCTGACGATCTCCCCGCCCGGCTCGTCGTTGTCATCGACGCGGAGCAGATAGACCCACACCGGCTTGCCGCTCAGATCGGTGAAGGAGAAGCGGATGTGCTTCCCGCCGGAGGGCACGGCGTCGAAATCTACGGTGCGATAGTCTCCGCCGCTCATGTGGTAGGATGAGCTACAGATCAATTCCCCCGGCAGGTCCGGGGCTGGGACGCTGGGAAAGACACTCTGAACCGGCTCCGGTTCCGGCGAAGCGCTGGGGGCGGCGGAGGGAGCGGGGCTTGGAGTATCGGAGGGGTCGGAACTTGGCGGGTCAGAGGGGGCCGGGGCGGGGGAGGCGGCGGGAGAGGCGCTGGCTGGGGGCTGGGTGGCGGGGACCGGCGCGTCATTCGGCTCGTTTGCGGCGTCATAGAAATACGCCTCCGCCTCCTCCAGCACCTGGGCCAGCACCTGGGCCATGTCGGCCATCTCCTGGTCGGTGAGCTCCAGCGTTTCGCCCTCCACCTGGGACTCAAACGCCCTGTCCGTGACGGCCATGCGCTCCAAATCCACGGTAAACCGGACAGAGAAGCCGGAGACCGTGCCGCTGACGACGCGGTCGTCGTTGACAACGAACTGCACCTGAAGGGCGCTTTGGGTTTCGTTCGCCCAGCAGGCGTGCCCCTCCACCGACTCGCCGGTCAGACGGGGGCAGAGGACGGCGGGGTCCCCGGCGAAGTAGAGCCAGCCTGTGACGGAGTACATGATGGCGTTCAGCGGGGTAAAGGGTGTGGGCGGGTGCCACTCCACCCGGAGGCCCCCCAGCCCGCCCACCATGCACTCGCCGTACTCGCCCGCGTAGAAGGTGAGGTCCAGGCGAGGGTCCTGGGGTACGCTCTGCCGGTAGTTCCGGTAGAAGTCCTCCGCCGCGGTCATCAGCTTGGCGGCGACGCAGGCGGCGGCAACGGCCTCCGCCTCGGTGGGGACGATCTCCGGGGTGCCGGCGGACAGCTTGGGGAGATAGCCTTCCAGCTCCAGCAGCCTGCCGCCGTCCTCCGTCAGGGCCACGGTATAGATCAGGTTGCCCGACAGCATATAGCTGCTAATCATGGCCCGGGGGGTGGCGGTCACCTTGACGGCGGACCGGCTCTCATCCGTCCAGCAGGCGTCCAGGTCGCAGCCCACCCCCTTGTCGTAGAACCACAGCTTCCCCAGGGGGTACGAGGCTTCGTAATCGGGGCCGAATTGCGCGAACCAGTCGGGGAAAAACCAGTGGGTGCGTTCCAGGGCGGCCCCGCCGATGCTGCCCTCGATTCGGACAGACAGACCGTCCTCATCCATGGACAGGGTCAGGTCGGCGGCGCGCTCGCCGTGGAAGGAGACGGGCACGCCGTCATCAGGCAGGGAACTCCGCCAATCCTGAAATGCCTTGTCGAAATCGTATTCCATCTGCCAGGTGGTTCCGGGGTTGCCCTGGGCGTCGAAGTAGGTCACCAGGGTAGTGTAGCTGTCCTCGCCTGCGTGGAACGGGTGGAAGGAAAACCCGTTCCAATACCAGTAGTCCACCAGATAAAAGCTCCCGTCGGCGCAGTCGATCCGCGTCAGGCCGTGTTCATTGCCGCTTAAGGTGAGCTCGCCATGGCCGTAGACGGTTTTGCGGTGCGAATTGATGAGGCGGATCAGCTCGGTGCCGTCCTCCAGAGAGATTGTTCTGGGATTGACCGGGTTGAGCAGGTCCTTCCGGAGGTCGGCGGTGGTGTAAACGATGGTGTTTTCAGGGGTCACGGTATAGGCAGAGGCGCTGAAGGAGGTGACGGCGGTGACGGAATCGGGGCTGATGATGGGGCCGCTGGGGTTGGTGGCCAGCGCTGCGGCGGCGCACAGCACCGCGATCAGCGCCGCCGCAATCACCCACACGGCGGGCTTTTTGTAGCGGAGCACGTTCTTGATGCGGCTCTGGGGGTCCCCGTCTCCAAAGGCCAGGGGGCCCGCCGGGAGGCGCTTTTCCGTGGACAGCCGCAGCAGGGAGGAGGAGTAGTCCGCCCGCACGTCCCGGTCCATTTTACGCAGCACCGCCTCGTCGCAGGACATCTCCATGTCCTTCCCCGCCAGGTGGAACGCCAGCCACACCAGCGGGTTGAACCAGTGGATGGCCAGGGCGGCCCAGGCCAGCGCCCGGAAGATGTGGTCGCGGCGGCGGATGTGGGTGCGCTCATGGAGGAGAATGTAGTCCCGCTCCTCCTCGGGCAGGTCGGAGGGCAGGTAGATCCGAGGCCGGAACACCCCCAGCACGAAGGGGGAGGGGATGCGGTCGGCCAGCCGGGCGTTTTTCTCTCCCGCCAGCGGTATGGATCCGACGAGCCGCCGCCGGAGCGCCAGCAAGGAGATCAGGCTGTAGGCTGCCAGGGCGGCGGCTCCGGTCAGCCATATTGCGGCGGCGATGAAAGCCGGAGCGGGGGCGGCCTTTTCCTCCGGGACGGGGAGGTTATCGGGGACGGTTTCCTGTGTGTCCCGGACGGGGGCGGGCGGCGTCTGAACGGGGTGATCGGTGAGGTACTGGTTCCCCTGGGGGTTCAGCGCCGAAATCCCGGTTTGAATCCGGAACCCGGACAGGCCCGCTCCGGCGGAGTTGGACGGTACGGTGGGGAGCAGGCTGAACCCGCTCTCGATGGAGAACGGGCACAGCAGGCGGAACAGCACCACCGCCCACAGCACATAAGAAAACACCCTTGGCGCTTTCCACAGGGCCAGCCGGACCAGCAGGACAAGCAAAATGACAATCGACGCCGTCCCGCTCATGCCCAGCACGGTCTGAAACAGCTTTTCCATGAGCTTACCCCCTGCTCTCGTCAATGAGCCGCTGGAGCTGCTCGATCTCCTCGCCGCTCAGCTTTTTTCGGCTGGCAAAGGCGGCCAGGAACTTGGGCAGGGAGCCGTCGAAGGCCTGGTCCACGAATTCCCGGCTCTGGCGGGCGGCGAACTCCTCCCGGGTGAGCAGGGAGGTCACCATGCCGCCCTCGTTCTGGAAGATGCCCTTCTGGCACAGGCGGCGCAGGACGGTGTAGGTGGTGGACTTCTTCCAATCCAGCCGCTCGGCGCACAGCTCCACCAGGCGGCTGGAGGGCAGCGGCTCATTGTCCCAGATCAGGGCGGCGAAGGCGGACTCCACCTCGCCCAGCTTGTATTGCGTCATGCTCGATCCCTCCTTGAGGAAAGCTTTGGTTTACTGCTTGTAGCCCGACTGTAGTTTACAATATATAAACCGGCTTGTCAAGAGGGAGGGGAAACTTTTTTGCACACCCATTCGGTGCGCCGCTGCGCCAAGTTGGAGGTTGCGCGTTTGGGTTGTGGTGTGCTATAGTTGACGCAGTTGAAAAGAAGCATTTGCTTCTTTTCAACTTGTACGGCGGCCATATGATCGGGGCGCGAAAAAAATCTGCCCGGCTGTCCCCGAAGGGCAGGCTTTCGACATAAAAATAAAGAGTTGGAAAATCGGTGCGTTGGGCGTACCCGGGGGGCCTGCGGGAGGGACAGGTGGAATACGCGGAGCCGTGGAAAGCGGCGGTGGAAAAACTGTATAAAGAGATGTACCCGGCGTTGCGCGTGTACGCCCTGCGGATCCTGGAGGACGAGGCCATGGCGGAGGAGGTGGTGCAGGACGCCTTTTGCGTGGCCTGCGCCCGGCGGGAGCAGTTCCTGTCCAGCCCAAACCCTCAGGGCTGGATCATGCTCACCCTGAAGCACGTCATGCAGAATACGCTCCGCACCCAGGCCAGGCGGAAAAAGCATCTGGTCCCGGATGTGCGGGAAGAGCTGCCCGCAGTGGAACCGGAGCTGGTGAGCGTGGACCTGTTGTTCGGCGACGTGTCGGAGAGCGAGGACTTCCGGCTGCTTAAGCGGGTGGCCTTAGAGCAATGCACCATGCCGGAACTGGCCCGGGAGCTGGGGGTATCGGTTGAGGCGTGTAAAAAGCGGGTGCAGCGGGCCCGAAAGCGGCTGCAAAAGAAGCTGAAAAACTGAGCGGAACCCAGAGAAAGGGGGAGGCAGTGTGCCAAAGTCTGAACATCAAAACGGCTGGAACCGCGCCGACTTGGAGCGGATGAGCACGGCTACCCTGGAGGATCTGCTCCTTCAGGATTTTCATGCGCCGGACCAGGGGGAGGACGGCATGAGCGGGCTGTACCGGGCCGCCCAGGTGCTGGCTGGGCGGGAGCCGGATTGTGCCGATGCAGTGAACCGGTCCTGGGAGAATTTCCGGGAGAAATACCTCCCTTTTGTTGCGGATAGCGTCCCGTTTGGTGAGGACGGCGGGACGCCGTCCTCAGACGCCGCCCATGGGCGGCGTCATGCCCCTTTGCGGCGGTGGGTCCAGGTGGCTGTGGCTGCGGCGGCGCTGTGCGTGCTGCTGTCCGTCTCTGTGGCGGCGGCTTCCGGAGGGCGTGACCTGTGGAAGCGGTTGGCCCAGTGGACGGACGAGCAGATATGGCTCTCTGAGGACCAGATCGTCCCTGCGGACCGGGACGATCTCCACATACCGGAGGAGCAAAGGGAATACAGTAGCCTCCGGGAGGCGCTGGAGGATTACGGCCTGACCCGGCCGGTGGCGCCCCGCTGGCTGCCGGAGGGGTTTGAACTGAACAACCTGGCTGTGGAGGATATGGCTGGTGTCGAGCTGATCTTTTTTGCCAGCTATGCCCGGGACGGCGATTACCTCGTCATGCAAGTGGCTATCTATCTGGACCGGGAGGACGGCAATGTGGGGTCCACCGGTTCATTCCAGAAGGACGAAGGGGATCCGGTCCTCTATGAGGCGGGCGGAGTGATCCATATGCTGGGCACCAACACCGGGCGGCCCATCGCCGTGTGGGCCAATGGGCCCGCAGAATGTGCCGTTTCCGGCGACATCACCATGGAGGAGCTGGAGCGGATGATCGACTCCATTTACGAATAGCGGCAGGAAAGAACCTGAGCCGGAACCGGCTCGTGGAGATATTGGTTCAGCGAGATCGAAAGGGAGGTTATTCCAATGGAACAGGAGACAAAAACTAGGCGGGAAAATGTAGCGGCAGGTATCGTCGGCGCGTTTTTAGGGACGCTGCTGGGCGTGGTGTGTACCGTGGTTATCAGCCAGATGGGGTATGTGGCCTCCATCTCCGGCCTGATTATGGCGGTAGGGGCGCTGAAGGGTTATGAGCTGCTGGGCGGTAAATTGAGCAAAAAGGGCGCGGTGATCTCGTCCGTCCTCATCTTGTTTATGACCTATCTGGCCCAGCGGATCAGTTGGGCGGTGTCCTTGATGGACGCTTTGAACCGCGGGCCGTTCGACTGCTTCCGGGCCGTCCCGGACATGGTGGACCTGGGGGTAATCGACGGCCCCGCCTACTGGGGCAACCTGGTGCTGCTGTACCTGTTTACCCTGTTGGGGGCGGTGCCCACCATCATAGGCGGGCTGCGCAGCACCGAGATGCCCGACCTGCCTCAGAACCCGGCGGCCTCCCCCGCCGCCGGGAGCGAAGAGGCACGGGAGGCCGAATTCTACCCAGGAAGCATCCCGCAGATGCGGCCGCTGCGCCTGAGCGCCGCGCTGCCCGCGCTGGTGGGGCTTGTGCTGGGGTTGGCGCTGCTGCTGGTCAGCGCCAGCGTGGGAACCCCCGGCCTCATCCCCATCCTGACGGCCTTCGGCTGCATCATCGGCGGCATCGTTATGCTGTTTTGCGCCCTGCCCAGCATCCAGCGGTGCTACGACGCCCTGACCGTGATGGTCCGGGCGGGGGGCACGGTGTGGAAGGTGAACCTGACCGCCCTGAACGCCGCCGATACATACCGGTTTACCAAGAAAAACGGGGCCCTCCGGGCCCTGCGCTGGGACATCCTGACCCAGGAGGAGCAGGAACGGGCCAAGGTGTCTATCCTGCGGGCCATCGGGCTGCTGACCAGCGGCCAGGTGATGCCGGGCAGCGCCCTGAGCCTGGCGGTGCTGCCGCTGACGGATCTGCGGATTTATGAGGAGACCAAGTGGACCTGGAAGGGGGCCTATTCCGCAGGGGGCGGCAAGGAGAAGAAAATCACCATCGCCAAGGCGTACCTGGGCTTCGCCCCCATCCCCGGCATGGAGCCGGTGCAGCGCCCCGTCCCGCCCCGCTGGAGTATGCTGGCGCTGGCCGTGGCGCTGACGGCGGTGCTGGGGCTGCTGGGCGCGGGGTTCGGCTACCTGTTGGATGGCGGGAGGAGCATCTCCGGCCCCGGAAAGCCTGTGGACACTCCACCCCCGTCCCCTGCCCAGACCACCGAGCCGCCCATGGAGTCGTCCTATGTAGGCGTTACGGACGAGGAGGCCCGCGCCCTGTTCCACGTGGGGGAGGAACTGGGTTACGCCTACACCGCCGTGGGCTACATCAAGGCCCCCGAGGGGATGTTCAGCCATGAGGGCTATGTGGACGCCCATGTCCCCTACAGCGAGGCGCCGGAGTACCCGGACGACGGCTATGCCATCCGCTCCGCCGCCCACGGCATAGAGGTGACGGCGGCCATCGCCCGGAACGACGGCAACGCCAGGACTGTGGTAGAGGAGGCCTATGAGCGGATGGTGTCCTCCGGTCTGGACATCTACGACGCGTCGGAGACGGAATACGTGGAGGACTATGATATTGGCATCAAGCAGGTGACGTATTTCGAGGAGGACCGCACCATCGTCCGTGTGGCCATACTCTACGCAGATTACAAACAGGACGGCTATTATCTGTCAGTCGTCCTCGTCTATCAGCCGGAGCAGATGGACGAGGAGTACCCGGCGCTGCTGGCGGAGCTGGGCGACGCCTACGCGCTGAATCTGCCGGAGATCGAGCCCATGGACGGGGTCTGATGCTGAACATGGAGGGATATGGATATGGGACATAGGATTGAGACGGATATGGAGCAGCAGACGGCCTCCGGGAAGCAGAACCCCCCGGAGAAGCGGGGAAAGCTCCTGCTCACCGTAGAGACGGACCGGAAGCGGGTGGGGCTGGAAATTTTGATCCGGCTGGCGGTGTGCGCCGTTGTGGTATTTCTGAGCCGGTCCCGGGAGACGGCCGTGCTGGTTGCCACCGTGGTAGCGTTTGCGGCGTTTTGCACCTGGCCCCTGCTGCACCTGCGGGACCGGATGGAGCTGTATGGAAACGGCATCCTGTGCCTGGGAAAGTGGTACCCCATGGGGGCAAACACCAAAATTACCTGGGTGGGCGGACGTGGTTTTTTTCTTCCCACCACCTACCTGGAGATCAGCGGATGCCGGAAGCGGATCAACGTGTCCTTTATGAAGGACGCGGAGAAGCTGTTCAACCGGGCCTACAACAACGCAATCTATGAGAAAGGGGAGTAAAAACAATGAAATGGAACAGAATTGCCCTGGTGGAGTATGACGCAAAGACCATCGCCCTTGTGGTGGCGAGTATTGTGGTGCTGTTCATTGCCGTGATGATCCGGGAGCACATCAACACCAAAAAGGGTGAAACCGGCGAGGACCTGGCCAAGGTCCGGGAGGTGCTCAAGCGCCTCCTGCCGGACTATGCCAGTTATACCACAGCCTACGCCTTGTATAAGAACAAGACCTATCGGGGCCGGAGCACGACCACGACCTATGCCCACTACGCCATCGCTTTCAAGCCGGGGGCGCTGTTCGTGGTGCCCATCAAGTACAGCGGCGGCGAGGTGAGCTGGCAGGGCAGCGGCGCGTTACTGACGAAGGACAACCTGAGCCGGGTAGACAACGACGTTATGGGCACGGTGCTGTTCGGTCTGGACGGCAAAGAGCTGTGCCGGTTCGATGTGATGGCGGGCTACACCAAGCAGGATAAGTATGAACCCTTCAACATCCAGCAAAAACCGGAGTGGGAGGCTTACAAGAGCTTCATCGACGGATTCATGCGGGAGGTCAACGGCAGGTGAGCCGCCTGGAATTGTAATAAGCGGTGTAGTCCTCAATCATCCAGACCAGTTTCTCCCGACTGGTGAAACGCCGCCCATAATAGCGTTCCCTCCTGATGATGCCCCAGAATCCCTCCATCGGACCGTTATCAATACACTTGCCCACCCGGGACATGCTTTGGCCCATGCCAGCCGCATACAGCTTATCGTGAAATACTTGGGTCGTATGTTGGAAACCTCTGTCGCTGTGAAACAGAGAATGTGCGTCTGGATTCTCCGCCACGCGGGGACTGACGATACCCGAACGCCCAACCCTGTAATGACTTAGCCATCTCTGTATTGGCTCTTTGGGAGCATGACGGCGTGGTCCTGGGCGCTGCAACGGTGACTGTCAGGATCAAGGATGCGATTGGTTTTCATGGCGTCAATGAGGGTAATGCTTTTCTCAAGCGCCTTGTCCCACAGGGCTTTGCAGGTATACCAGATATCCATTTGAAGGATCATGCGGGCATCTGTCTCAGGCAGCGTATCCAGAAGTTGGACCGCCATCATCGCACAAAGTGCAATGATGGCGGTAAAAAAGCAAATTTTGAGAGTAAGAACCAATTACCAAGTTATTTCTCCACTTTTAAGCGCTGGAAAAAGTTCCGGTTGTGCAGGACTGGAGCGGCATCCGGTTTGAAGGAAGCCGCCAACTCGTTCATCTGTTCCGCGCGTTCCAAGTTGCCCAGACGGCTGTAGCATACACATAGCTGGATACAGGGCAGATAGCCGTAGCAGTCGGGGGAGACGAAGCCGCCGCGGCTGTCGTCCCGGAGACAGGTTAGGGCCAGAGAATACCAGTAAACTGCCAGGGAGAACTGTTCCCGCTGGAAAAACCAGCGGCCCAGCTCACAGCACACCTCGGCCCTGGGCCGGTCGTATGCAAAGCTGCGCAGCAGCGATTGCAACGCCCGCCCCGGCTGATCCAGCCGCTCATAGCAGTAGGCGCAGTGGCAGCAGGCGTCGATGTTGTTCTCCACCCAGCCCCAGCCTTCGTCCAGAAAACGCTCAAAAACCCGGATGGCCTCCTCGTAGCGCTGGTGGTAGTATAACTCCCGTCCGTAATAAAACTGCTGGCGGGGTTCCAACTCCACTCCATGTGTCAGTTGGTTTTCATAGATTCTCAGGTTTCTGTCCGGGTCGGAGGGGCGCAGCTTGCGGTGGGTGACGGCGAACTCGCTGTAGATTACCCGACCCACCGGCGTGACGGCCTCATGCACGGCCCCCTCCCACCGCATACCGGCGTGGTTTTTAATAAGCCGCTCCCGGAAATAGGAAAACGTTACGTTTCCGTCCTGATCAAAGCCCGTATTATATTTGGCCATGACCACATTGACGTCCGGGTCCAGGGTTCCTTTCAGCGCTTGAAACGCCGCCCGGTCTGCATCCAGGAGCACGTCGTCCGCGTCCAGCCACATGCAATAGTCTTTCTCCGCCAGGGAAAAGGCATAATTCCGAGCCGCCGCGAAATCGTCTATCCAGGTAAAATCGTATACCCGGTTGGTGAACCGCCCCGCGATTTCCCGGGTTCGGCCAGTGGAGCCAGTGTCTACGACGACGATCTCGTCCACCAAGTCCGACACGCTATCCAGACAGCGGGCCAGCACATCCTCTTCATTTTTACGATCATGCACAAGCTGACGGTGATCATAAAATATCCTCCTCAACGATTCAAAGCTGCGGGGGAGGCGTCTTTTTCAAGGCGCCTCCCCCAAAATGGAGCCGAGGACTTTCCGGTCAGCTCAGCCGGACGATCATCAGGGAAGCGCCCGCGCCGCCGCTGATTAGCACCGCCACCCCGGCCAGCACAATGGGGTAGAGCTGGAGAGAGACGGTGGAGTTGGCGGCCAGGTTGACCTCAATCTCATTTTCGTAGCTGGAGACGGACAACACCGGCGCGATGGTAGAGGCCGTGTTGTTCACCCCGTTAATGACCAGGCGGCTGCCCATCAGCAGGGACACCGTGGTATTCACGTGGTAGGAGATGCGATAGCGCCCCGCGGTGGCCACGGTGAAGACGGTATTCCCCGCGTTGGGGGTGATGTCCGCCGAAAACACCTGGGCGCTGGGCAGCGGGATAGGCGTGCCGCCCAAGGCCACGGACAGGCTGGTGCCTGCCGTATTGGCGGCGAAGCCCGCCGTCGCCGTGGGGTTGGGGCCGTTGGGGCCTGTGGCTCCGGTGGCCCCGGTGGGGCCGGTGGCACCCACAGCGCCACCCACACCGTCCACTCCGGCGGCGCCGATAGGCCCGGTGGCCCCGGTGGGGCCGGTGGCGCCGATGGGGCCGTCCATGCCGGTGGCCCCGGCAGCGCCGGGCAGTCCGTCCGCGCCGGTAGGCCCGACAGGGCCCGCAGCGCCGTCCAGACCAGTGACACCTACCGCTCCGGCAGCACCATCCGGGCCGGTGGGACCGGTGGGGCCGGCCACTCCGGTGGCGGGGCCGATGGGGCCAGTAGGGCCGTCAATATATGCACAACACGGAAAACCCCGCAATCATGCGGATTGCACATATCTTAAAGACAATTAAACAGCCCTTATAATTACACCAAAAACGCCGTAGCAAGGTTGGACAAGCCTTGATATGGCGTTTTTAAGTGGGGGATTGTCTGCGCCGTAGGTTTTCAAAATCTGCGGCGTTTTTTCATGTCCAGACACCGAAAGGAGCGGAGAACCATGCCAGTATTCCGCGTGGAGAGGAACAAGGGGTACACGGTGATGTCGAACTACCACCTGCGGGACAAGTCCCTGTCCCTGAAAGCCAAGGGCCTGCTGTCGC